>PMZT01000194.1 GCA_003170085.1 Planctomycetia bacterium
CGAGGGCGGGTGGGCCACACCGGGCGGCCGCGGCTGGCACGGGCGACGGTCGGCCTGTGGCAACGGACCACGAGTCCTCAGTCCCTAGCGGTCGCGGCACCCAACGTGGAACAGTATTTCCGCATTTCACACCCTTTCGTCCGATCCGAGCCTTACAATGAATGGAGCAGAGGCGGAGGCCGAGCGAAGATCTGAATCGGCTCCGTAAGAAACTGAACGAGATTGTCGGATGACTAGACAAAGGGCAGCCCGGCCGTAGCGGGCGGCTCGGTGGCGGGTAAGCCGACGTGGTGGAACACCTGAAGGTGTTCGGCCGCGTCGGCTTTTTTTGTTGCCGGTGGTGCGGGACGGCCGGCTGATGTCGAATGTGATGTCATAACAGAAAGGGCAACAAATGTTTACGATTGGCAAGGGATTACTGGGTCTTCTTCTTTTGGCCCTGGTGACAGCGATGTCGCTGGGGTGTGGCGATGGTTCGCGGAGAGAAAGACCGGAAAGGGACGTTACGACGGTCGGCGGCGACTACGGCGTCGTCGTCGAGCGTTCAAATTCCGGAACAGAGGTCAAGGTCGGGGGCGACCGCGGCGTCGTTGTGGAGCACCCGAATTCCGGAACAGAAGTAAAGATCGGGGGCGACCGTGGCGTCGTTGTGGAGCATCCGCGGGACCGTTCGGAAGACGACCGGCGATGATCGGCGGTCAGTCCGATTGGCAGTGAGAGATAACTGCCCGGGAAACCGCAGGTCGGCCCCCGGCAGTTCATCGAATGGAATACGCCATGAATCGGCATTAGCGTAGCGAACGCTGGAAGCGTTCGGAGTCAAGGTTTCAGGGTTTCTTTCTAAAGGAGCAGCAAGATGAAAACAGCACTGGTTTCAGGGTTGGTCGCGATGGCGGCCCTTGCGATGGTGGCCCTTGTGGGCTGCCAGAAGAGTGAACCGGGCGGCCGAGCCGGGACCGACACGTTCCGTCTCTCCGTCCCGGCCCTGTCCACGGCCGTCGCACAGGGCGAGACCCAGGTGGTTCGAGTGGCTGTGGAGCGGGCCGAAGGGTTCAAGCAGGGGGTCAAGCTGGAAGTGAAAGCCCCCACGGGTCTGGCGGTTGATCCCGAGAGTACCACAGTGGCGCCGGGCGACAAGGGCGACGTGCAGTTGAAAATCACGGCCGCCAAGGACGCCCCCCTGGGCGAGCAGAAGATCCAGGTGAAAGGCACGCCGGACAAGGGTGACCCGACGCAAATGGAATTCAAGATCACCGTCAGCGCCAAGTAACGCTGTCGCCGATCGCACGAGTTTGAATGACATGGAGAGGAGTCCGTTATGGGTCCTATTCTGCTGATTATCGTCATCCTGCTGCTGGTGGGCGCCCTGCCGCGTTGGCCCCACAGCCGCAATTGGGGCTACTATCCGACCGGGGGCCTCGGGCTGGTGCTGCTGATCCTGCTGATCCTGCTGGTCGTGGGATACCTTCCCTACGGCTTCTAAGGCCACCGCTCCTCCCGTGCCCCTTCCGGGCAGGGGGAGGGCGGGCGCAACGTGGTTCTGAAGGGGAGTGGACGATGAGTCCTCAACGCATTCTTGGAATTGTGCTGTTGGTGGTTGGAGTGGCCGTGCTGATCTACGGGGTGAACGCGTCGCACTCGATGGCTGACCGCCTGAGCGACACCTTCACCGGCCGATTCACGGAGGCCACGACGTGGTACATCATCGGCGGCGCCGCCTCGGGGCTCCTGGGGTTGCTCCTGGTGGCCGTCGGCGGCGGGCGAACAACATAGACGTGTCCGTCGCCGGATCGCGCAGAGTGCGATGAACGGTGCGGCACTGTGGAAAGGGAAGTTACTATGATTTGGACAATAGTCGTCATAGTCCTGTTGTTATGGTTGCTGGGAGTGATCACGTCCTACACGCTCGGTGGGTTTATCCACATCCTGCTGGTGGTGGCGCTGATCGTTGTGCTCGTCCGCCTGATCCAGGGGCGACGGCCGACGGAGTAGGGTCGCTTCGGGCGCGCGGAAGCATGCATGGTACGGAAGACTATCACATTGAGGAGGACGTTATGAGTTACCATCGTATCGCAGTGGCCATGATCGGCATGGCCGCATTCGTCATCTGTGGGCAGTGGCCGGGCCAGGCTGCCGCCCAGGTGAATATCGACGTGGGAGGTCTTCACCTCCAGGTCGGAGCCCGTCCTCCGCCCGCCCCGGAGATCGAGGTGCTGACGCGCGGCCCGGTTCACGAGGCATTCGCCCAGCCCGTTGTATACGATGCAGGGGCGGGGTTCACGATCTCCCGTGCGCCGCCGGCGCCGCTCGATGAGGTCGTTCCGAACGAGAAGCCCGAGGGCAACCACGTCCTCTGGATTCCTGGATATTGGAGTTGGGACGGCGACCGTAACGACTTTATCTGGGTCTCCGGGTGCTGGCGCGCGGTGCCGCCCAACACCAGTTGGGTTCCCGGCTACTGGGCCCAGGTTGGGAACGGCTACCAATGGACCGCGGGGTTCTGGACCGCCGCCGACGCGCAGGAGATCGAGTACCTGCCGGCGCCGCCGGCCACCCTGGAGGAAGGCCCGCAAGGCGCGGGTTCGCCCGACAGCCTCTGGATACCGGGTTGCTGGGTTCGCCACGAAGGCCGTTACGCCTGGCGTCCGGGATTCTGGGAGCGGGCCCGACCCGATTGGCTCTGGGAGCCGGCGCATTACGTATCCACACCGCGCGGCTGGGTCTACGTGGAGGGCTATTGGGACTATCCGCTGGAGCGTCGCGGCGTGGCGTTCCTGCCGATCTACTGTTCTCCCCGCCTGTACGGCCGTGGGGACTTCCGGTACTCCCCCGAGATTGTCCTCGACATGGGAGTTCTTTCGCTGGGTCTGTTTACTTCGCCCCAGCGAAGCCAGTACTACTTCGGCGACTACTACGGACCCGAGTATTCCCGCGAAGGATTCCATCCGTGGTATGAGGCGCGCGACCATCGCGACTGGTACGACCCAATCTTCGTCCACCAGCAGTGGCAACATCGCGACGACCGCGGTTGGGTTGACAACCAGCGTACGGCGTACGAGCGCCGCCGCGACGATCAGTCCCTGCGGCCGGCCAGGACCTACGAAGCCATGAGGGCGCAGGTGGCCCGCCTGCCCGAGAACGAGCGAAGACAGATGCAAGTGGGTCGGCCGATGGCGGAAGTCGTCTCGGGTAAGACCACGCCGTTCAAGTTCGACACGCTGGATGCCAAGGCCCGCGAGACGGCGGCCGGCCGCGCCAAAGACGTGCATGCCTACAAAGATACGAGAGCACAGTGGGAAGCGCCGGCAGCCGTGTCCAGGACTTCGCCGGAACCCAAGGCCGTCGTAACGCCCCGGGAAGTCGTAGCGCCCAGGGAACCGGTACGCACGCCCCCCAGGGAATTGCCGAAGCAGCCCGTGAAGGAAGTGGCGGCGCCTGAACGGCCTCAGGCGCCCGAACGTGGTGCCGTGGTCAGAGAGCCGCCTGCCGCACCGGCTGTTCAGCCTCAGAAAGTGCAGATCCCGAAGTCGCCCATCGCAGTCCGCGAACCGGTGCGCGAGAAGGAGCCGACGCCGCCGCCCAGGCCGGAGCATCCGAAGCCCGATCTGACCGTCCAACCAAGGCAAACGAACGCGGCACCCGATCGTTCAAGGGATAACGAGAGCCCGGACAAAGGCAAACCTGATCCGACGAGAAAGTAGGAGGAGTTCGCTTGGCACGAGCTAAGTCCACGGCCTCTGGCCGTGCGACCCGAAGAGCTTCGGAGCGATCCGGCGTGTAGCGCGGGTCGGAGGAGTCGCGGGGAGTTCGCGAACTCAGGGTGTGTCCGGCGTAGCGTGCCGGTACGCCGAAGCCTGTTGGTACGAACCGGCAGGTTGGCGGAAAAGCCAAGGAGCAGCGGAGGAAACTCACATGGTCTGCAAGACGCTACGGATTCGAAACGCGGGAATGGCGCTGGGCCTGACGCTCGCGGCGCTCACGGTTCTCGGTTGCGGCACGAGCAACGCCGTGCTCTTCCAGCCGGTGGGGCTGGCGCTCGTGGCGCCGCCCGGGCCAATCACCTCCGCCGAGATCAAGGCCCCCGCGGTGATGCCGGGCCTGCGCCTCCTGGTCCTTGGGCAAGGGATGCTCACGCCGGATGGCAACGGCGCGACGAGGGAAACTTTCCAAGTCCGTTTCGCGGTCACCAACGTGGGCAGCCAACCCATGACGCTCGACCCTTCGGGCGCCTATCTCATGGATGAGGCGGGAGAGAAGATCGCCACCGGCCAGGCCTTGAGCGGCGGCCAGAGAACCGATCGCGTGACGGTCGCGCCCGGGCAGAGCGCCGAGTTCTCCCTGGCGTTTGAACTGTCCGCGAAGACCCCGCTCAAGTCCCTCGACGTGGCGCGCGTGCGATGGCCCTATACCTACGGCGATCAGATCTTCCTTGGCGGCGCGGGGTTCAGGAGGGTCACCGATGAGCCCGTTGACAACGCCGAGGCGTACGGAAGCGACGACTCCAAGAAGTCGCCGTACATCTCGTGGTCCGGCTCGGTCGGGCAGGTAGACCCCACCGGCGGCTACGGCTACGGGTGGGGTGCAAGCGGCTATGGCCGTCGGTGGTGATGACGGTCCGTGGCTTTTGTCAGCGTCCAGCCCCCGGAGGGCCACGACACCCAACGTGGAACAATATTCTCACATTTCACACTTTTCGTCCGCTCCGAGCCTTATAATGAATGAAGGAGAGGCGGAGGCCGGGCGGAGATCTGAATCGGCTCCGTAAAAATCTGATCGAAGTTGTCGGATGACTAGACAAAGGGCAGCCCTGCCGTGCCGGGCGGCCCGTTGGCGGGTAAGCCGACGTGGTTCAGCACCTTGGGGTGCGCAACCACGTCGGCTTTTTCTGTTGCCGGGGGTGCGGGACGGCCGCAACCAGCCAGGAGGAGTTCGATGGATAAGAACATGCTCACGATGGCGCAGCAGGTCGCGCAGGCGGCCAGCGACTTCGAGAAGCAGAGGACGGGCCACACGCCTAAAGCGGTGACCGTGGTCCTGGGCGGCGACACGCTGGTGATCACGCTGCACGGGGCCTTGACGCCGGCCGAGGAAGCCCTGGCCCGGAGCCCGGAAGGCGCCGCCCAGGTGCAGGAGTTTCACCGTCAGTTGTTCGCCAACTCCTCCGGTTTGCTGCGGCGGGAGATCGGGCGGATCACCGGCGTGGAGGTGCGCGAAGCCGCCGCGGAAGTCGAGACGGCGACCGGGACCGTTGTACATGCCTTTACAAGCGGCACCATGGTGCAAGTGTTCCAACTTGCCCAGGGTATTCTCGCGGACACCTGGAACGGGAAAGACAGAGGTGCAAAATGAAACCCATAATGATTCTCGGTATTGTGCTCATCATTCTCGGCGCGATCGGCCTGGGGATCCAAGGCATAACCTACACGACGCGTGAAGAGGTCGCCCACATCGGTGACCTCCAGATCACCGCCGAAAAGGAGAAGACCATCCCCATTCCGGCCATCGCGGGCGGCGTGGCCCTGGTGGCCGGAATCGCCGTCGTCGTGCTCGCGTCGAGGAAGTCGTAGTCGCGTCGAGGAATTTGAGAAAGCCCTGGTTTGACGGCCCGACGCCGAATTAGAATAGAATGAGCCAAGCCATAAGTTGACATAATGAAATCGCCGCCACGCAACCGCTGGCGGGAGTCTCTGAACAAGGTCCATTTTTCGCGAAAGGGAACAAGATGAAGACTGCAATGGCAATCACGATCGTAGCGACGCTGGCTTTGGTGGTCGGCTTCGGCTGCATGAGCCCCAAAGGCGGGGGCATGTCCGGGGACGAGGGATTCAAGATCCAGGTCCCGATGTTCTCCACGGACATCAAACAGGGTGACCGCCAGACCATTACCGTCAGCATAAAGCGGGGCGAGTTCTTCAAGCAGGACGTGAGGCTGGAGGTCAAGGCGTCCGAGGGCATCAATGTCACTCCGACCAACGTTGTGGTCAAAGCGAGCGACACGCCCGAAGTGCCGCTTCAGATCATGGTGCCCAAGACCGCGGCCCTCAGTGAGTATCGTATCTTTGTGACGGGGACGCCGCAAACCGGCGAGGCGACCTCGATTGAGATCAAGGTGAAGGTTGTGGCTCCGTAGTTTCCCGGCCGTGGGTTTGCGGTGGAGCCCGCGCAAGCGGGCTCCACCACGCTTATGGGATGTGTGAGTCAAGGACAGTCTGATGAAGGAGGGCCGACCATGAAGGTTCTGCAAACGTTGATAGGGGTCTCCGGCGGCCTCGTGGTCCTGGTGAGTGGGCTGGGCTGCGAAATCTTCGCCGAGCACTCCCGCCGCGAGACCGTGTATGTGGCGCAGCCGCAGCCGGCGTACGTCATCGTTCAGGAGGCCCCGCCGCCGATCATCGTGGAACGCCGGTCGCCCATGCCCGGCCCGGGGTATTTCTGGATTGACGGCTACTGGCACTGGGACGGTCACAGGTACGGCTGGCAGGGCGGCCGCTGGGCCGTTCCGCCGCACGAGCACGCCGTCTGGGTCGCGCCCCGCTACGAGAGGCACGAGCAAGGCGGCTACCGGTACGTGCCGGGTCAGTGGCGAGAAGACGAGCAGCACCACGACAGGCACTAAGGCCGGTGGGCCGGAAGAATGCCGCGAGGCATCCGGAGGCGAAGTCTGCTGCGGAAATCAATGAGAGGTGATGTATGAATAGTACAATCAGAACCATTCTCATCGTCGTGCTGATTCTGATGCTCCTGGGCATGCTTCCCCTGTGGCCTTACAGCGGCGGGTGGGGTTACTACCCGAGCGGCGGCCTGGGGCTCGTTCTGGTCGTTGTGCTCATCCTGCTGCTTCTCGGAAAGTTGTGAGGCGCGGTGAACGCATTGCACTCGATGGCTGACCGGATGAGCGACGCCTTCACCGGGCGATTCGCGGAGGGCACGATGCGGTACATCATCGTCGGCATCGCGTCGGCTCTCTTGGGGCGGGTCCTGCCGGGCTCTCGGCGTGTCGCGCTCCAGCCCGTGCGGATTCCTTGCGCACGGCGGCGCGTGGCACTTCTCGCCCTGGCGTTCGGCGCGCTGGTCCTGGCGGCGGGCTGTGGCGGGTCGGTCCTGATGCCCACGCCCAACCTCTACGCACTCACCCCGGACAACCCGTTTTCGGACGTTCCCGCCTGCTTCCGCAAAAGTACGGTGGACGTTCTCTACGCCACCGACCGCGCAGCCGAGAGCGACCTCGCCCAGAACCCCCAGTACGGCTATCGCCGGTCGCGGTCGCTGGCCTTCGGCATGACGACTGTGCGGATCGGCAAGGACGTGCCGTGGGACGCCCTTGTCGCCGCCAGCCGGTCTGCCTTGCGGCCGACGGACCTGCCGATGGGCACCGACGAGACGCGCGAACTCGGCAGGTTCCCGCCGACGCCGTCGAAAACCGTCGAACGCGACGGCCGGATCGTGGATGCCCCCGAGGTCGTGGAGGCCCGCTGCGCGGCCGAGGACCGCCTGAAGGCCCTCGTGGCCGAGCGTCTCGCCCTCACCCCCAAGAAAGAGGTCTACGTCTTCGTCCACGGCACCGGCAGCAACTTTGAAGAACCCACCTACGTGCTGGCCGGCCTGTGGCATTTCATGGGCCGCTGCGGCGTGCCGGTGGTCTACACGTGGCCGGCCGGCGGCGGGAGCGACCCCGCGCGCGGCTACGCCTACGACCGCGAGTCGAGCGAGTTCACGGTCTACCACCTCAAACAGTTTCTGCGCCTGCTGGCGGCGTGCCCGGGCGTCGAGAAGGTCCACATCCTGGCCCACAGCCGCGGGACCGACACCGTTCTGACCGCCCTGCGGGAACTGAACATCGAGATTCGCGCCTCGGGGGGCGATACCCGGAAGGCCCTGAAGCTGGGGTGCCTGGTGCTGGCGGCGGCGGACATCGACGGGGAGGTCAGTTCGCAGCGCGTCGCGGCCGAGCACCTCATGCAGGTGCCCGAGCAGATGGTGCTGTACGTCTCCGCCACGGACTTGCGCCTGAACATAGGCGACGTTCTCTTCGGCAGCAAGAACCGCCTGGGACAACTCGATCTCAGCAACATGACGGCGGGGCAACTCGAAGCCCTGCGGAATCTGCCCGAAATCCAGTTCATCGACGCCCGCATCGCCGGCTCCTGGGGTTGGAGCCACGCCTACTTTTATCATCACCCCGCGGTCAGTTCCGACCTGATCCTGCTCCTCCGCGACAACCGCCGTCCGGGGGCACGGTACGGGCGGCCGCTCGCCGGCGAAGGCGGCCCGCTCTGGCGGATCGACATGGACTACCCCGCGCCCGCCCAAGAGACGCACAAGTGAGCGACTCGCGGTCACCGCGGAGTGGGAAGGGCAACCTATGCCGAAGCTTCGGCTGATCAATCCGCGGAATCCGCTGAACGGGCTGGTGCAGGGCGATGTGGCCCGCCGCCTGACGTTCGGCCGCAAGGCCATCTTCATGCCGCTCGGCCTCATGGTGGCGGCCGGCACGGTGCCGCGCTCGTGGCAGGTCGAGATCGTCGACGAATGCGTCCAGGGCGTGCTGGTCGCGAAGGACGTCGACCTCGTCGGCATCACCGCGATGACCTGCCAGGCGCCGCGGGCCTACGAGATTGCCGATGCCTACCGCGGGCTTGGCGTCCCGGTGATCCTTGGTGGCATTCATCCATCGTGCCTGCCCGAGGAGGCGCTCCCGCACGCGACAGCCGTTGCGGTCGGCGAGGCCGAGGGGACGCTCCCGCGGATGCTCGGGGACTTCGCGGCCGGTCGCCTGTCGGGCCTCTACCGGGCCGAAGCCGGCACCGAGATTGCCGTGCCGCGGCGGGACCTTCTGAACCCGCGCGATTACTTTGTGAACAATGCGGTCCAGATCTCACGCGGCTGCCCGATGCGGTGCAAGTTCTGCACCACGGCGGCCATGTACGGCGGGCGGTACAGCGTGCGGCCGATCGAGGCGATCATCCAGGAGATCCGCGATCTCGGGGCCAGGCGAGTGGTCTTTGCCGACGACAATGTGGTCGGGGACTTCCGGTGGGCGAAGGAGTTCCTGAAGGAACTCGCGAAGCTCGGCGTCCAGTGGACCGGCCAGGCGACGCTCAATATCGCCCGCGACGACGAAATGCTCGCGCTCCTGAAGGCCAGCGGCTGCGCGGGCCTCATCCTCGGCCTCGAATCGCCCAATCCCGAGAGCCTCCGCGAGGGCCATAAGACCGTCTGCCCGGCCGAGGATTACCTGCCCCTCATCCGGAAACTTCAGGCCGCTGGGATCGGTACGTGGGGCTCGTTCCTGATGGGCTTTGACGCCGACACGGTCGAGTCGCTCCACGCGGCCGTCCGGTTTGCCCGCCAGGCCGACCTCGACATCAGCACCTATCCGATCCTGACGCCGTATCCCGGGACGCCCTTGTTCGACGAGTACGACGCGGCGGGGCGGATCCTGACGCGCGACTGGGCGAAGTACACCGCCGGCACGGTGGTCTTCCAGCCCAAGCGGATGACGCCGCGCGAGCTGGCCAACTGCCAAATCGCCGCGTTCCGTGAGTTCTATTCGTGGGGCAGCATGTGGGATCGCCTCACGCTGCGGCCGTTCCAGAAGTGGGCGTGGATCATCAACATCAGCATCAACCAGGGCTTCCGGTACTACTACCGGCGGCAGAAGAAACGGATGCCCGACTTCCAAGAGGCGCACCTGTGGGCGACTGAGGCGACAAAGCAATAGCGCGCCGCGCACTGCCGCCCGGGAACGGTTTTCGGCGGCCGGGGGTCCGCACAGGCTCAGCATCCGCGAAAGGAGGTAACCATGCCGGCCACGATCAAAATCATTCACGCAACCGACTTCATCAAGGCGACGGCCGAAGGGGAGATCGATCTCGAGGAGAGTAAGAGACTCTTGGTGGAGTTCGTGTCAACCACAAACCTGGTGGATTACGAGCTTATCATGGATACTCGCAAAGCGCACTCGAGCATGTCTGTAACGAACCTGTGGTATCTTGCGGCCGAGATCAGCAAGGCCGGCAAGAACCTGCCTCGAAAGACGGCCATTCTTTGTCCACGCGAACGATTTGATCACGTGGCGTTCTTCGCGCTCTGCGCCCAGAACAGAGGTTTCAATGTTCGCGCCTTCACTGGTTACGAAGACGCCATGGAGTGGCTGATTTCGGATAAGCTTGATCCGGCAACAGTTCCCGACGGCCAGGGTTCCACCCGTTGATTGGTGAAAGGCAAGGAGGCATGAACGTTTTGCCGATTTACCCCGAAGTGCCGGACACGTTCCGGAGTTTCAAGTACGCCCTGAAAGGCCGAAACATAACAGCCTCGGGCAACGCCCGAGGTCGATAAGTGCGGATGAATCATTGTATTTTGTTTGTTTCTTGAGCCCTGTAGGGGCGTAACGTCGTGGCGTCTGGGGCGCGCGACGGATCGTGGCGCCCCTACAGGGCTTGAACGAATAAAGGAGGATTCGCTTGCGCGACCCCTGAAACCCTGGGCGTTGCCCGAGGGCTCTTACGTCTCAGCCCTTCAGGCTGCCAGAGACCGCTTGCCCACCCGACAGGACACGCAAGGGCGGTATAGGAATATATTGGCACAGTCCGAATTCGACGGGTATAGTTGCCGCGGACCTACAGGCCGGAGTTCCAGGCAGTTCACGGGCGCCGTCGGGGGACACCTTCATTACGGCAAGGCAGCACCGTTCGGGCGTTGGCTGTGGTGAAATGGACAATCGCATGACGCAAGACCTTCCGAAGCGGCGATTCCCGATTTCCCTCGGGATTGCAGCCGGCTATCTCATCGTTGCTGGAGTTATAAGTCTCGCGTGGCTGCTGATTGCCCCTGATGCGCCGAATCCTGAGTTCGAAGCGAAGAGTCAGGCATTCCAATTGGGAGCCTATTTGAAGTGTGTAATGATAAACATCTTCTTTATCGTATCGGGCGTTGGGCTATTCTTTCGGAAATCCTGGGCCAGAAAACTCGGCCTGTTGATCCTCTGTGTCGCAACAGTCTACGCCTCATCTGAATTTGCATGGGGGTTCGCTCAGGGCAAGCCCGGCTTGGCGGTATGGATTGGCTCAATTGGGATCTTTGGTGTGTGGAATGCAATCTGGTTTATCCTGATCTTCAAGAGGTCATCAAGAGAAGCAACGCTCACCCGACAATCGCCTTCGGCCGAATCGGAACCCGACATGCCTCCTGCGAAGTGACACGGAACGTAGGCTGGGTGCTCTGCACCCACGCGTGTCTCTGTTCAAACCGTGCTCCGCACCTCGGCGTCCATTGAAGGCGGCATGGCCTTTCGCACAAGCTGCGGTTGCCGCCGTTCAGCCCCTCCGGGGCGGCTGTGAATAGCCACGCGGCGCAAGCCCGTGGATGGCGAGAGTCCTCCCTTCCCATTCTCTGTTTTATGTCTTTTGAGCCCCACGTGGGGCGACTGATCCGTGCGCCGCCGATCTCAATCGTCCCGTCGAAGACCCGCCGTGGCGGGGTGGGGCTCTTTTATGAAGGACAAAAAGGGGGTGTCTCGCATGTCGTTTCCACGGGCTTGCGCACCGTGGCTATTCACA
>PMZT01000160.1 GCA_003170085.1 Planctomycetia bacterium
TGCGGGGCTTGTCGGTTGAAATTCATAGCGTTGTAATACTAATACCCCATCTTTTTGAGTTGCTCAACGAGGCCCTTGACGCCGTCGACGCTCTTATCGAACGCCGCGCGCTCCTCGGCCGTCAGGTCGAACTCGAGGACATCGAGCACGCCGCCGGACCCCAGCCGCGCGGGCACGCCCACGAAGTACCCGCCCACGCCGTACTCCTTGTCGCAGTAAGCGGCCGAGGGGAGGACCCGCCGCTCGTCGCGCAGGATCGCCTGGGCCATCTCGACGGCGGCGGCCGCCGGGGCGTAAAACGCCGAGCCGGTCTTGAGGAGGGCTACGATCTCCGCCCCGCCGTTGCGGGTCCGGTTGACGATCTTGTCGAGCTTCTCCTTCGAGAGGATCTTCGTGAGCGGCACGCCGCCGACCGACGAGTACCGCACCAGCGGCACCATTGTGTCGCCGTGTCCGCCCAGGACGTAGGCCTGCACGTCCTTGGGGCTCGCGCCGGCCTCGGCGGCAATGAACGTGCGCATGCGGGCCGAGTCCAGCACGCCCGCCATGCCCACCACGCGGCTCGTGGGCAGGCCCGAAATCTTGTGCGCCAGGCCGGTCATGGCATCGACAGGGTTCGATACGAGGATGAGAATGACATTCGGGCTGCGGGTCACGAGGGCCTTGACCACGCCCGAAACGATCTCGGCGTTCTTCGCCAGGAGGTCGTCGCGGCTCATGCCGGGCTTCCGCGCCAGGCCGGCGGTCACGATCGCCAGGTCGCTGCCCTCGGTGGCGGCGTAATCGGTCGAGCCGGTGATCTTGTGGGCGAAGCCGACGATCGGCCCCGCCTGCTGCAGGTCGAGGGCCTTGCCGGCCGCCAGGCCGTCGACGACGTCGACGAGGACGACGTCGCCCAGGTCCCGCGCCGCCGCCCACAGCGCACACGACGCGCCCACGTTGCCCGCCCCCACGACCGTAATCTTCGGATGAGCCATGGCGTCTCCCTTGCTCTTGCAGTTGACGGGGCGATTATAAGCCCGGCGCGGCGGGCGTCAACAAACAAGGCGTGAGGGAAGGAGGGCAGAAGCCACTTTCCCCGGCGCGGAAGACCTTGTAGTATGTCGAGCCGTCCGGAAGCTTGTTGGCAAACGCGCCGTGGCGAGGGCCGCCGATGAACGCCTGTCCGAGATGCTCTCATCCGTTGGTGAAGCGCGCCACGCCGGTAGGCTTCGTGTACGGCTGCACGCACTGCCACGGCCGCGCGGTCGCCCTTCCCGTGTTGCGACGTGCCGGGGCGACGGACGATTTTATGAGGCAGGTGGTGTCGGGCCTGCCCAGCGAGCGGACGCCGCCCAGCCTCCGGTGCCCGTACTGTAATGGCCTGATGGGTTGCATCACGATCCGCGCCGGCGGGCACGAGTTGGAGGTCGACTTCTGCCGCCCCTGCGCCTTCGTCTGGTTCGATGCCGACGAGATTCGCCAGGTGCCCACGGTGCCGCAGCCCAAGTCGAAGCCGCTCTCGGCGGCGGCGCGCGAGCAAATGGCGCTCTTGCAACTCCAGGCGATGAAGGAAGCGCAGGAGGAGTCGCTGGAGGGCATGACGGAAGGGCCGCCGGAATGGTGGCAATGGCTGCCCGGCGTGCTCGGCCTGCCCGTGGAGTACGAAGCGCCGCCCCTGCGCACCCGGCCCGTTCTGACGATAAGCCTCGCCGCCGCGCTGGTCCTCGTGTATGCCGTTACGGCGCCGCAACTGGGCACGGTGATCGAAAACTGGGGATTTATTCCGGCGCTCTGGAGCCGGCACGGCGGGCTGACGCTGTTCACCGCGTTCTTCCTTCACAGCGGCATTCTCCACCTGCTCTCGAACGTGTACTTCCTCCTCATCTTCGGCGACAACGTGGAGGACAACCTCGGATGGCTGGGCTTCCTCCTGCTCCTGGCCGGGGCCGACGTGACCGGCAACGTGATGCACGCGTGCTTTGACCCGCGCGGCATGATCCCGTGCGTGGGGGCGAGCGGCGGCCTCTGCGGCATCATCGGGTACTATGCCGTGATGTTTCCGATGGCGCGGCTGGGGCTTATGTGGCGCTGGTTTGCGCCGTTTGCCTGGATTCGGATACCGGCGATTGGCGCGCTGGCCGTGTTCGTGCTGATTCAGTTCCTCGGCGCCCTAATGCAGTACGCCGGTTACGGCCAGGTTTCCTGCCTGGCCCACCTGGGCGGCTTGGCCGTGGGCATTGCGGTGGCTCTCGTTGTGCGGCTCTCCAGGCCGATGGCGGATTCCACCGCGATAGCATGAACTGCCGCCTCCTTGTCCTTAATACGACAGCGCCCCTCGGGATTTGCGCGGTGGGTCTCCGTACCCACCGCGCTCGAATGGCAATAGCAGCCCCGCGGGGGCGTCTTTTTTAGTACGACAGCGCAGCTTCTCAGGTTTTGCGCGGCGGGTCTCCCGACCCGCCGCGCAATGACCAAACTTGCGCTGCCGCACTAAAAAAGACGCCCCTTTCGGGGCTTGTCTGTTGAAATTCATGGTGCTGTGGTATTAAGAGCCTGGCCGGACGGCTTCTATGCCCGCGGATGATACCGTTTGTGGATGGCCTTCAGGCGGCTTTGATCTACATGAGTGTAAATCTGCGTCGTGCCGATGTCCACGTGGCCCAGCATCTCCTGCACGGCCCGGAGGTCGGCCCCGCCTTCCAGGAGGTGCGTGGCAAACGAGTGCCTGAGCGTGTGCGGGCTTACCCCCGGGCTGGTGCCCACGCGCAGGCAGTACTTCTTGACGAGCCGCCAGATCGTTTCCCGCCCCATGCGCCGCCCGGAGTGCGTGAGGAAAAGGTACGGCTGCTGGCGCCGGTCCAGCATCGGCCGTTCCTCGGCCAGGTACGCTTGGAGCGCCACGATCGCCCGCCGGCCCACCGGCACGATGCGTTCCTTGCGGCCCTTGCCGATGCACCGCACGTAGCCGACCTCGCGGTTGACGCTCTGCACGGTCATGTCGGCCAGTTCGCTCGCCCGCGCGCCGGTGGCGTACAGCATCTCCAGGACGGCCTTGTCGCGGAGCGGCCATCGGTCCTGCCCGGCCGCGGGGGCCACGAGCAGGCGGTCGACGGCGGGGCGGTTAAGGACCTCCGGCAGGTTCTGCCAGAGGCGGGGGCTTTCGAGGTGCTGAGTGATGTCGCGCGCGACGATCCCCTCGGCGGCCATGAACCGGAAGAGCATGCGAATGGCCACGAGCGCGCGGCTGATGCTCGGCACGGCCAGGCCGCGCTGCTTCTCGGCCATCATGAATGTAGTGATCTGCTCGGCCTGGACCTCGCCCCAGTCGGCGTTGCCCGAGCGGCGCAGGTGGCCCTCGAACCGCTCGAGATCCCGCTGGTAGGCCTGGAGCGTGTTGATGCTCAGGCCGCACTCGACCGTGAGGTAGTCGAGAAACGTCTCGATCGGATCGGCGGTAACCTGGAGCACGGCCTTCTCTCTCATTTGGCGGGCGCCGCGGGGGAGACGCTACCGCTGGGTCTTGCGGCGCGAGGCTCACCCGTTGGCCCTGGGACGCCCGACGCCACCGTAAACATCGTCCTGTGCGGCCGATGCGCTTGAGTAAATGTCCGATAACGGCCGTTGCGCGTGTAACCGCGGATTTTGGGAGGTGGTTTCTTTCGTAGGGGCGGCCCCATGTGGCCGCCCTGTCGTTGTTTC
>PMZT01000048.1 GCA_003170085.1 Planctomycetia bacterium
AGGTTGATGGCGGTGGTCGTCTTTCCGCAGCCTCCCTTGTGATTGAAAACGGTGAGGACCCTCATGGTTGTCTCCTCGCGCCAACTGGTGCCGCAAGCGGCTGTAGCCTGGTCCGTGTGGATTCTCAATACTGAGAACGCGCTTTTCGCCCTCGCTTCAGGAATCATCGGCTACGGCGTCACAGCGTCTTTAGGAAACTTATCGGACCTTTGCAGAATTTGCAAAGAGCCACGGCGGAGCCCGTGGTACGGGTAGACGTTATGGCCGGACACGACGGGCNNGATCTTCGACGTGGCGGGTGGGGTCGCCCCTACGACGCGTTTGTTGTAGGGGCACCCCCATGTGGGTGCCCTGGAGCGGCCACAAACCGTGCGGTAGCCGGTAAGCCGGCGCGAAAGCATGGCACCCCCGGCCTCGTGGCGCAGCGGGCAATCGTGTAGCACTTAATCAACAATTGACTCACTGCGACAACAAAATCGTATCTCGTGCGTTAGCAATGGGTTGCGCGATCCTGTCGACTGGCACCAAAGGTAAATGATGCCCCCGTGAAACATTCACGATCCTGGCGCGCGAGCGGGAAAGAAGGAAACCGATTCGGCGCCACGCGCCTAAGTTGTTTATTCAGGCGGCGTTGCGCGCCACACGAAATATTCCGAACATTATTGCGTACGGTTTGGCACGCCCGTTGCTCTAAGTAGCTCCGTTTGGCTCGTTCTTTAACAGGCATCGCTTGTGACTTCATGCACAGCCCTCCCCCGGGTGCGAATGAACCTCAGGCGCTTTGCCAACACAACCCCTTTAACTCCCATTAAGGAACGAGCCAACTTTAATCTTAACCGCCCTTTGGGCGTCAGGGGCCCGCGAGAGCGAGGGAATTTGCGGGAGCCATAGTCGTGCAGGCTTTGTGTGAGGCATTGGAGGGGACGTAAGCTCGCTTTGACCGATCGCCGTGAACTTCAGTCTCACGCTTTCGGGGATCCGGGCCGGCGGGCTTACGTACCACCCAACGAGTATTCGAGTGGTTAGACTTAAGGGCAGGGCCATCCCTCCAGGCCCTGCCCGTTTTTTGCGCAAAGCCAGTACTACGCTATGAATTTCAACCGACAAGCCCCGTGAGGGGCGTTTTTCTTAGCCCAGGGCGAAGCGGAAGCCCCCGGCACCGCCGGGGGATGGCCCCAGCGTAAATATCCCCCGGCGGTGCCGGGGGCTTTGAGGGTCAAGCCCCATCGGGGCGTCTTGTCGAACGATGGGCAACCGGACGTACCGGCCCAAGGCGCCCCGATGGGGCTTGATAGCCGTTTTCTTATGCGTACCCAGGGTTCGGGCTTCGCCCTTCACCCTGGGCTAAAAAAGACGCCCCGCCGGGGCTGACTGCCAATCTGCCAAGTGGCGCTGTAGTACTACTGCGTGCCACGGCGGGCCTCGCCCCGCCGTGCGCTGAGCCACGGCCCGCTGCACGGCCGCACCCATGAGGCTTGCGGCGGGCCATTGCCGCGGGTATCATCCACACGTAGAAAAGCACTGTGGTACTGCGAGGCTGAGAATCCGGACCGCGCTCCTTGGGGGATCACGCCATGACACGCCGTATTGCCCTGCTCTTGCCACTGGTCGTTTGCCTGTGCGCTTCGTGTCAGATCGCCGAGCAGAGGGCGGTCAGCATGGTCCTTGCCCGCGGCGGAAAGGTCGTGAGGGACGAGAAACTTCCCGACCGGCCTGTTGTCGCCATAGACTTCAACTCCTCTCTGGTGCTTTCAGATGGGGATCTCCAGCAACTCCCGGCGCTTAAGGATCTGCGCAGGCTGGAACTCGGCGGAACCGAAATCACGGATGTTGGACTTAAGTACGTGAAGGAACTGAATCGCCTGGAGTATCTTGGTCTTGCGATGACCTATATCACGGACGCCGGCCTCATAGACCTGCTTAAGCAACTCACGGATCTTCACAAACTGGGCCTTGCCCAAACCAAGATTACTGGCGTTGGGCTGAAGGCCGTCAGCGAATTGAAGGGTCTCGAGGAACTCGACCTTTCTGATTCGCAGATCTCGGACGTCGATCTGAAGTTGATCAACAAGATGTCGCAGCTCAGGTATCTGAGGCTCATCCGAACCAGCATTACGGACACGGGGGTGCGAGACCTCAAGGAACTCAAGAACCTTGAGAACCTGTCCCTTAGCCGGACGAAGATCACCAACGCGTGCCTCAAAGACCTGAAGGTAATCAGCAGCCTTAGAAGACTCCACCTTAACTACACCGCAATCACGGACGCGGGCCTGAGTGACCTGAAGGAACTCAAGGGCCTGGAGATTCTAGATTTGGCGTCTACCAACATGTCGAACGAAGCAATCGCGGAATTGCGACAGGCGTTGCCGGGAACGAAGGTTGGTTTCTATGGCCGCAGATAGATCTTGCTGAAGTGCGCCGCGGGATTGGGTTCGCGCTCCTTGGGGAATCACGTCATGTCACGCTTGTGCTTCTTGCTGCTACCACTGGTCATCTGCCAGTGCGCTTCGTGTCAGATTGCCGAGCAAAGGGCGGTCAGCATGGTCCTTGCCCGCGGCGGCAAGGTCATAAGGGACGAGAAACTTCCTGGCCGGCCTGTCGTCGCCATAGACTTCAACTCCTCTCTGGTGCTTTCAGACGGGGACCTCCAGCAACTCCCGGTGCTCAAGGACCTGCGCAGGCTGGAACTCGGCGGAACCGAGATCACGGACGCCGGCCTCAGGCAATTGAAGGACTTGCGCCATCTAGAGTATCTTGGCCTCATGGGGACCCATATCACGGACGCGGGGTTGGTTGGCCTGCCCAAGGAGTTCAGGGATCTGCGTGAACTGGATTTGACTCAAACCAAGATCACACCGGTGGGCCTGAAAGCGGTGAGCGAGTTGAAGGCCTTGGAAGAACTGCGCCTCTCCTCCACGCAGGTCACGGACACGGACCTCAAGATCATCAAGGAAATTTCGGGGCTAAGAGTGCTCATGCTCATTCGTACCAAGGTTACAGACGCCGGGGTGCGGGAACTCAAGGAACTGAAGCACCTCCAGCAACTTCGGCTGGGCTACACTCAGGTTACCGACGCCTGCCTGAAGGACTTGAAGGAAATGAAAGAGTTGAAGTACCTCTCGCTTGTCAAGACCGCTATTACGGATTCGGGCCTGAGTGAACTGAAGGAATTCAGGAGCCTGGAAATCCTCGACTTGGTGTCTACCAACATGTCGAACGAAGCAATCGCGGAATTGCGACAGGCGTTGCCTGGAACGAAGGTTGGCTTCTATGGCAGCAGATATTGAAGCGGGCCGCGCAAATCGGATACGCCTGAGGTGGTCCACCGAGATTGATTTCGCCCTCCGTCAGGCACCGCCGGGCAGTACGCCCTCACCCACCACACACACATTCCAGGGAACATCCGCGCCCGCGCCACGTCTAATCTTCCGAAAGGCCGTTCAACCGTTGGAGGACGAATCATGGCCCGACCTTCACTCACGCGTTTCGGATGGCTGGCGGGCGCTTGCCTCCTCATTCTGGCCGGCGTGGCGTGCGCCGCGTACATCGAAGAGAACGCCGGCACGCAGCCCGGCCGCGACGTGCCGCGTCCCCGGCCGCCCACGCCCATCGAGCCCGGCCCGGTTCCGCCGCCGTCGGGCAACCACGTGGCCGAGCTTGCCGATTATCTCGACCGCCTCGAATTCCGGCCGGCGGTCACGTGCGGGCGGCTGGCGGTCTTTCCGCTGGTCCTCGCGCGCGGCTCAAACCTCTCGGGCCGGTGGCTTACGCTGGATGGAGCCCTTTCCGGCGGCAGCCTGAAGGTCACCGAGAAAGAGGGCGGCGGCACGGTGCCGTACGTTCACATGGAGAACCTGAGCCAGACCGACAACATCTTCATCATGGCCGGCGAGATCATCTCCGGCGGCAAGCAGACCCGCACGCTGCGCGACGACGTGATTCTCGTGCCGCGGCAGACGGTGGACGTGCCGGTGTTCTGCGTCGAGGCGCACCGGTGGCAGGGCGGCGGCGAGTTCAAGCCCAGCGGCGCCGCGGTGCCGCAGTCGATCCAGCGGGAGATGCGCCAAGGCGCGGGACAGGATGCGGTGTGGTCGGGCGTGGCGCGGAACAACGCGGCGCTCGGCAGCGAGAACGCCACCGGCAGCCTCGAACTGGGCCTGAAGGCGCCGGCGGTCCAGCGCGACCTCGACGCGGTCCGCCGCGCGATCCTGCCGGAGTGCCCCGGCGAGGCCGTCGGGTACATCTTCGTCGACCGGCGACTGGGGCGGGCACTGGGGGCGGAGTTCTTCGGCCGGTCGGAGATCGCCCGTACGCTCCTGCCGAAGCTGATCGACGCGTACGCCGTGGACCTCGTGGTGCGGCACAAGGACGAGCGGTGGAACGAGCCGCGGGCGGATAGCGCCCCCGCGTACGAGTTCCTGGGCCGCATCCGCGCCGCCGGCAGCACCTACGCCTCCACGCCCGGCTCGGGCAGCGGAATACGGCTGCGCGCGGGCGGCCTGGCCGGCAGCGGCATCGCCTTCGAACGGGGCCTGGTACACTTCGGGTGCCAGACGGATGATCCGGGGCGCGTGGAGCCGATGCCGATACCGGCGCCGAGGCGCTTGCAGTAGTTCTTGAACGTTAAGCGTTGGGTGGCACAATCCAAGGAGACGACTCATGAAGCGCCAAGGACTTTCCTATCTGGCGGTGGTTGTGCTCGTGCTCGGTGGCGCCGCGCTGCCGGCGTTCGGGGCTGGGTTCCTCGTGCCGAAGGACGAGGGCCTGCCGCCGCTGGCGGTGAAGTACCTGAGGGTCGATACCACGATCGACAACCAGGCGGCAACGACGCACGTGACGCAGGAGTTCAAGAACTCCACCAACCGCGACCTCGAGTGCACGTACATCTTCCCGGTGCCGCAGGGCGCCGCCATCCGCGACTTCGCCATGTATATCGGCGGCAAGCGCACGACGGGCGAACTCGTGGAGAAGGACAAGGCCCGCTCGGTGTATGAAGAGATCGTGCGGCGAGCCCGCGACCCCGGCCTCCTGGAGTACATGGATAGCAGCATTCTGCGGATGCGGGTCTTCCCGGTGCCCGCCAACGGCACGCAGAAGATCGAGTTGGAGTACACGCAACTGATCCCGGTCGACAGCGGCCTGGCGGAGTACGTCTTCCCGCTGAAGGTGGGCGAGAAGGCGTCGAAGACGCTCGACGATTTCACCGTGGCGGTGCGGATCAAGAGTTTGAGCGCCATCAAGAGCGTCTACAGCCCCACGCACGAGGTGGGCGTGTCGCGGCCGTCGGACCACGAGGCCGTGGCGGGCATGGAGATGAAGGCGGCGGTCCTGGACCGCGACTTCCACCTCTTTTACACGCTGAGCGAGAAGGAGTTCGGCCTGTCGCTGATGACCTTCCGGCCCGACCCCGACAAGCCCGGCATGTTCCTGATGCTCATCAGCCCCAAAAGCCGGATCAACGAGGCCGAGAGCGCCCCGCGCGACGCGGTGTTCATCCTCGACACGTCGGGGTCGATGGAGGGTAAGAAGATCGAGCAGGCCAAGAAGGCCCTGAAGTTCTGCCTCGACAAGCTGGACCGCAAGGACCGGTTCGCGATCGTCCAGTTCTCGACGATGGCCCAGGCGTTCGCCGATAAGTGGACCGACGCGACCGAGGAGAACGTGAAGAAGGCCCGCGAGTGGGTCGGCGCGTTCGATGCCGCCGGCGGCACGAACATCGGCGAGGCCCTCCAGAAGGTCTTCTCCCTGCCGTACGACGAGAGCCGGTCGGCCACCGTCCTCTTCCTGACCGACGGGCGGCCGACGGTGGACGTGACCGACATCGAGGCGCTCATGACGCTCGTGAAGGCGAACAACAAGAAGAATTTGCGGATCTTCACGTTCGGCGTCGGCGACGACGTCAACACGCACCTCCTGGACCGCATGGCCAACGATACGGCCGGCCTGCCGGCGTACGTCCGCGAGGGCGAGCCGATCGACGGCCCGGTCACGCGCCTGTTCTCGAAAATGACCCACCCGGTGCTGACGGAACTGACGCTCGACGTGCCCGGCGTAAAGATCGCCGAGATGTACCCGAAGCAACTACCCGACCTCTTCCACGGCGGGCAGATCGTCGTGCTGGGGGCGTACACGGGCGACGGCGACTCGGCCATCCGCCTGAAAGGGCGCGTCGGCAAGAAGAGCGAGGAACTGGTGTTCGAGGGCACGTTCCCGAAGAAGGCGACGGAGCGGACGTTCATCGGCCCTCTCTACGCCAACCGCAAGATCGGGTTCCTGCTGGACCAGATCCGCCTTCATGGCGAGAACAAGGAGCTGAAGGACGAGGTGGTGCGCCTCAGCCTGGCCTACGGCATCGAAACGCCGTACACCAGCTACCTGGTCCTCGAAAACGAGCAGCAGTACAAGCAGTACGGGATCGGGCGGAGCGGCGGGAGTTTCACCGGCGGAACACGCGTGGACTCCGGCGGCGATTCATGGCGTACGACAACCTCGTTCCGGACAGGGCCACCCTCGGGCGCCATCAATGGCGGCAGCCTCAACGCCCCGGCGAACATGGAGCCCAATATGACCAGCGGCGGTACCGCGATGATGAAGGATGCCGATCGCCGGCAGAGCGCGAGCGACCGCATCAGCGCGACGTACGGTCCCCCTGCCGGCCGCGCGCCCGCAAAGGCCGCGACCGCCCCGGCCGAAGCGGCACCGACCATGATGCCGCCGCGGGCCCCAGCTTCCGGCATAGATCGTATGGAAGTCTCCGGCGTTGGCGGAGGCGGCGCGGGCCTGCGGGCCGGCACGGATGATTTCAAGACCGCCGACTCGGGCAAGCTCGCCGTCGATATCGCGCAGGGGATCCAGAAACTGCGGCAGTCGGAGCGGGTCAATGAGCGCGCCCGCATGGTGCAGCAGGTTGCCGGGCGGCCGTTCGTCAGTTATCGCGGCGTGTGGGTCGATGAACGGTTCCAGGGCACCGAGAAGCTGACGAAGATCAAGTGGGGCTCGGAGGCGTTCTTCCGCCTTGTCCGCGAGCAGAAGGACCTGCAGGGCGCCTTTGCCCTGGGCGAGCGGGTCGTCGTCGTAACCGCGCGCGGCCAGGCGGTGGCGGTGGACCCGGACGACGGCGTCGAGAAGCTCGGCGACGACGAGGTCAAGTCGCTCTTCAAGGATGCGGCCGAGGCGCCAAAGAAGGACGCCGGGAAGAAGTAGCGGCGCGCTACGCCGTGCTCAATACTACAACGCTACTTTGCGCGGTCGCCGCGGTGACCGCGCAAATCTGCCCTTGGCGTTGTAGTGTTAAGGCCCCGCGGTTGCCCCAGCCAAGGTGCGCCGCTATAATGCGGCCTATGGCCACAGGCAGCCCGCGAATCCGAAACAAGAAGGCCCGCTTCAACTTCGAGATCCTCGAAACGATCGATGCCGGCCTCGTGCTGGAAGGGTCCGAGGTCAAGAGCCTCCGCGACGGCAAGTGCAACATCGACGAGGCCTTCGCCCGCGTCCGCAACGGCGAGGTCTGGCTCTACAACATGCACATCGGCCCGTACGAGCAGGCCGGCCAGTTCGGGCACGACACGCGCCGGGTGCGCAAACTGCTCCTGAAGCACCGCGAGATCCGCCGGTTCCTCAGCCGCGCCGTCGAGAAAGGCTCCACCCTGGTGCCCCTGACCGTCTACTTCAAGCGCGGATGGGCCAAGGTGCAGATCGGCGTGGCGCGCGGCAAGCGCGAGTTCGACAAGCGCGAGGACATCAAGCTGCGCGACACCCGACGCGACATCGACCGCGAACTCGCCCGCCGCAAACGGGGGCGGTGAGTTCGCTGCACGTGGCCAGTACAACAACCTGTGTATTGCGCGGCGGGTCTCCGTACCCGCCGCGCCGAATCGCCGGTTGCATGTGTACTCTTGCGGCACTCGGCGATTGAAAAGGCGCGAAAGGGTGTGTAGGATCGTGCCATGAGAGCACCGGAAGTCACCAACATTGATACCCACGGATTCTGGCTCCTCGTCCGCGGCAAGGAGCATTTTCTGCCGTACGAGGAGTACCCGTGGTTCCGCGATGCCCGCGTTCGCGATATCCTGAACGTCGGGCTTGTGAACAAAGATCACCTGCACTGGCCGGCCTTGGACGTCGATTTATCCGTCGATTCGCTTGAGAACCCCGAGGCTTACCCGCTGGTCTGCGGGAATCCGCCCCCCCATGCCCAGGCGCCGCCAAGCACGCCGCGCCTGATGCGGACGCCGACACCGCCGGAGGTTGAGGGCACGGGGCTCGCCCGCCGCAAACGGGGAAAATGACCGCCGCCGCAGCCTTAAGTCGCCCTCGCGAAAGTGCCGATATTCCCTTGTGCCATGACGACACTCTCTATGCCCGAAACGGACCACAATCCGACGCCTGAAACGCCCCACCCGGCCCCCGATGCCTCTCGGCCCGCCGCT
>PMZT01000164.1 GCA_003170085.1 Planctomycetia bacterium
TCCGACTTTGGACTTTGGACTCTTCTTTTCTCCTTTTTCTCAAATTTGAAATCCTCAGATTTGAGATTCTCAGATCCAAAGACGCACGTAAGTCACTTTGCAAAATCATGACTTACGTGTTTTTGCGCGCCAAAAACGCGCCCCAAGGGGGTTCCGGAAGTGGCCAAACCCCATTTTTGATAGCGCCAGAGGGGTTTGATGGCTCAAATGTTAAGATGNNATGTTAAGATGGGTAAGGCAAAATCGTGTCGTTTTTTAACGTTTTTGATCGAAACGCTTCAGGAATATGCCCCTGTTATGACGTTTTATGTCGTTTTTTGCGCGACCCAAAAACACGTAAGTCACTTTTCAGAAATGCGACTTGCGTGCGTTTAACCCGACCCGACATTTGGAGTGCTCCATATAAGTGGTGACCGGCTTGTGAAAACTCTCACAGTGGGAATGTTGTAACAGCGGTGTTTTGAAGACATCCCCATGGTCGCTGTCGCTCAAAGGTCCGGCGGCGCGGGCGTAAACGGCGGGCGTAAACGCTTGACGCGCCGCGTGCCCCGCTATAGCCTGTCTGCGGCTGAAACGCACACCCATCGCACCCGTTAAAGGAAGAGGAAGACCATGAGCCACCTGAGCGAGCAGCGTAGGAGTTCCGTGAGCCGTCGCGATCTTCTGAAGGGCGTGGCCGGAGGGGCGGCCCTGGCAGCCATCGGCCTCTCGGCCCGGGCGGCGGCGGCCGAGGAGAAGCCGGCGGCGTCGCCCCTGAAGGGCCGCATCAAGCAGGGCGCGTGCGGCGGCGTGTTTCCCAAGGGGCTTTCCTTCGAGGACAAGTGCAAGCTCATGAAGGACCTGGGCCTGTACGGCCACGATCTCCTCGGGCCGAAGGAGTTCGACACCCTCAAGAAGTACGGCCTGCTCTGCACGATGGTGCGCAGCGGCCTCGGCATCGCCAAGGGATTCAACCGCAAGGAGAACCACGAAGCCCTTGTGGCCAGCACCAAGGAGGCCATTGAGGCGACGGCCGCCGCGGGGTTCCCGAACATCATTGTCATGTCGGGCAACCGCGAGGGAATGGCCGACGACGTGGGCCAGGCGAACTGCGTGGAGGGCCTGAAGAAGATCGCCGCCTTCGCCGAGGAAAAGAAGGTGAATGTGTGCATGGAACTCCTGAACTCCAAGCGCAATCACAAGGACTACATGTGCGACCACACCGCGTGGGGCGCCGAGATGTGCAAGAAGGTGGGATCGCCCCGCGTCAAGCTCCTCTACGACATCTACCACATGCAGGTGCAGGAAGGCGACGTCATCGCCACGATCAAAGAGAACATTCAGTACATCGGCCACTTCCACACCGCCGGCGTGCCCGGGCGGCATGAGATCGACGACTCGCAGGAACTGTATTACCCGGCGATCATGCGGGCGATCGTCGATGCGAAGTACGACGGCTACGTCTCGCACGAGTACAGCCCGACGAAAGACGCGATCGAGTCGCTGAAGAAGTCGATCGCGATCTGCGACGTGTGACGGAAAGAGCGCGGCGGGTGCGGAGACCCGCCGCGCAATGAGTGTGGCTACGCCCCTGCCTATGGCTTCTTGCCGCCGAGCGAGAAGAGGTGCGAGAGCGTCCGCAGGTACATCACGCCGCCCGAGACGGCGGGCGTGGCGAAACTCTTCTCGCCCAGCGGCACCTTGGCCAGAAGCTCGAACTTGTCGCCGGCGGCCAGCACTATCACGTCACCCGTGCGTGAGATGCAGTAGAGCCGGTCGTTGACGCACACCGGCGAGCCATAGAACGCCTCGTCCGGCACACGGTCGCGCCAAATTTGCTCGCCGGTCTCGGCCTTCAGGCACGCCACGGTGCCGTTGTCGAACCAGAAGAACAGGCGGCCGTCCTTGACCAGGGGTGTGGGCACCAGCGGCACCGGCTTCTCGATCTTATAGGCCAGCGACGGCTCCACGCCCTTCTCTTTCGATCCCGGCCGCACGGCCACGTACTGGGTGCCGTTCGTGCCGTAACCGTAGCCGGCGATCACCAGGCCCGGCGCGCACACGGGCGAGGCCGAGCAGCGGTCCTTGAAGAGGTCGGCCATCTCCCAGTTGACCTTGCCCGTGTCGGGGTCGATGGCCGTGATGCCGTGGGCGGTGCTGGTGAAGATGAGCTCGGGCCGCCCGCCCCCGGCCTGGTACACGCACGGGGTGGAGTAGGCCGCAAGGCCGGTGCGGCGGTCGGTCTGCCAGCGGATCTCGCCCGTCTTACGGTCGAGGGCGACGAGGAAGCTCTTGCCCACGGCCCGCTGCTCGCCGGCCTTGGCGTTCCTGGGCGCGGGCATGCGGTTCAGGTCTTCCTGGTCGTTGGCCAGGATCACCTTATCGCCATAAACAACAGGCGATGTGCCGCTGCCGTGCACGGCGGTGAACGGGCCGAGGCCGCGGCGCCAGACCTCCTTGCCGTCGGGGTCGAGCGCCACGAGGACGACCTCGGCGGGCGTCGACCACGTGACGACCACGCCGGCGGCATCGCACGCGGGCGTTGCGGTGGCGTAGGAGTTGGCGTTGTTCTGGGGGTACGTCTTCGACTCGTAGTCGCGCCGCCACAGCGTGTGGCCGTCGGCGGTGCTGAGGCAAAGGACCGTCCGCCGGGCGGTCTCGTCGTCGGCCGAGGTCACGTAAACGCGGTTGCCGCACACCACCGGCGAGGAATGGCCGGTGCCGGGCAACTCGACCTTCCAGTTGTAGTCGGCGTCGGTCCACTTGACGGGAATGGTCGTGGCGGCGCTGATGCCGGTGCCGCTGGGGCCGCGGAAACGGGTCCACTCGTCGTCCGCGGCATTCACGGCCGCTGCGGTTATCAGCACGGCGGCGGCGATAAGGCTGAGGCGATTCATCGCGCGATTCTCCTTCGGGGCCCGTGTCTCCGGTTAAACCCGCGCAGCGGTCCGGTCTTACCGTCGCAAATTCCGGCGTGCCTGCTTTTTCCAAGGGAATGTCTTACAATCTTATCGGAACATGCCCACGCAACGGCCGGCCTGCCGCGGCGGGCAGGCTGTGAGTATGCCACCCCAAGGGACAGCGGTAGGTTCACTCCCGGTATCCATCATCATGTAGGATGCCGATGCCGGTCGCCGTCTGCCCGATTCTCAATGATGGGCGCCGCCTGGGGAAAAGGGTGTTTCAGGCGGGCCCAAAGGCGATTCCTATCGGCCAATCAATCAAGTTCATCGTCTACCATGACGATATCTACCCCGGCGGTAGTGTCTTCCCCCGTAGTGGTGGTGAATGGGACAGGAGTCTGTCAACGTACCCAGGCCCCCCAAGGCCTCGGGGATAGTGCGTTACGAGTTCCAGATCCTGGTGGCCGGCCTGGTGGTGGCCGGACTGCTCCTGGCCTCTGCCGGCGCTACGGCCTGGTGGGCGGCATCGGTGCAGAAAGGCGTGCTTCAGCAGTCGCACGCCGACCAGGTGCGCGCCGCGGGCAGCGTCTTGGCGCAAAGCGCCGAGGTGCTGCTGGCCGACAACGAACTCTCCTCCGTCCGACGGATGCTCATCGCGCTGGCCCGGGAACGCGGCCTCCAGCGCTGCCGCATCGTGCTGCCCGACGGCAACGTCGTGGCCGACGCCACGCCCAGCAGCATCACCCTGCGTGAACTTCCCGCCCAATGGTCCGGCGCCGCCACGGTAGTCGACGCCGACGCCCAAGGCTCGGCCCACGTCTTCCCGATCACCGTGCCGGGTCGCGGCAACGCGCGGCTGGAGATCACGGCCGAGGCGGAGATTCCGGCCGGGGCCTACTGGCCGCTTCAGGCGGGGCTGGGCGGCATCTCGATCGTGGCCCTCATCGCCATGATGATCCTCTACCGCCACGCCACGTCGAGCCTGGGCGGCGTGCTGGCCATACGCCAGGCGCTGCTGTCGCGCCAGGGCGGGCAGGCGTCGCTCGAGGCCCTTGAGGTCAGTCCCGATCTCGGGCCCGAGGCGCAGGCGTGGAACAGCCTGCTGGCCGAGCAGGAGCGGGAGCACAAGCAGTCGGCCCTCCAGAAGACCACGGAGACGGTCACCTCGCATCGCGGTTCGTCCGACCGGCTCTCGATCGCGTGCGACGTGCTCTCGCAGGGCCTGATCCTGCTGGGCAAGGACCTGCGGGCCGAGTACGTGAACGGCGCGGCGGCGGCGCTGCTCCAGACCAAACGCGAAGACATGATCTCGGCCGAGGTCTCGACGTTCATCAAGGACGAGCGGGTCCTGGCGGCCTGCCGCGCATCAACCGCCGGCCCGATGCCCCGCCGCATGATCGTCGAGGTCGAGCGGTGCGACGGCGAGGCGACCACGCTCCTCCGGTTCATCGTGCGGCCCGTCCGGCGCGAGGACATCGGCGCGGCCATGATCATTGTCGAGGACATCACGCAGCAGCGCGTGGCCGAGGAGTCGCGGCACGCCTTCGTGGCGCAGGCCACGCACGAGCTGCGCACGCCGCTCACGAACATCCGGCTCTACGCCGAGATGGCGCTCGACGAGGGCAAGAACGATCCCACGGTCGTGGGCAACTGCCTGAACGTCATCAACCAGGAGGTGTTCCGGCTGGACCGGATCGTCGGCGACATCCTCTCGATCGCCGAGATCGAGGCCGGCACGCTCTCGCTGAAGAAGAACGATGTGCGCCTGGACGAGGTCTTCCCCGAGCTCCAGGCCGACTACGGGGCGCAGGCGGCCGAGAAGCAACTCAAGCTGACGTTCAACCTGCCGCCGAAGCTGCCGGTGATCCGGGCCGACCGCGACAAGTTCCGCCTGGCCCTGCACAACCTGCTGGGCAACGCCATGAAGTACACGCCGCCCGGCGGCCAGGTCACGGTCACGGTCACGGTGGACCAGGGTCGGCTTGTCATCGACGTGGCCGACACGGGCATCGGCATGAACGAAGAGGACCGCCAGCGGGCGTTCGAGAAGTTCTACCGGGCCAAGGATGATCGCATCGCAACGATCAAGGGGTCCGGCCTGGGCCTGGCCATTGCCCGCGAGGTCATCCGCCTGCACGGCGGCGACGTCGTGGTGCAATCGGAACTGAACAAGGGCAGCACGTTCACGATCGGGCTGCCGCTGACGGAGGCCACAACCTGACATGCCGCTCACGGAAACCAAGTGCGGAGCCGTCTATGTGCTGCGGCCCGAGGGCCCGCTGAAAGGCCCGGAGGCCCAGCAGTTCCGCGACCGGCTCGTGCAGATCATCAACGCGAGCCTGGGGCGGTGCGTCGTCGACGCCTCGGCCATCCAGTTCGTCGACAGCAAGGGCCTGGAGGCGATGGCCGACGCCGCCGATGAGCTGGCCCAGACCGGCCAGTCGCTCAGGTTGTGCGGCACGACGGAAACGGTGCGGCAGGTGCTGGAAGTGACCGAGCTGGCAGCGCGATTCGAGCTGTTTGCCGATGTCAACACGGCGGTCAGGAGTTTCCTGTGACCAGGCTGGGTCAACGCAAACCGATCGGCGAAGCCCTTGTCGAAGAGGGCGCGATCTCCAAGGAGCAGCTCACCCACGCCTTGGCGGAGCAGAAGAAGACCGGCACGCTGCTGGGCGAATCGCTCATTTCGCAGGGCATCCTGACCTCGGCCGTGCTCGTCCGCGTGCTTGCTAAGCAGCTCGGCGTGCAAGGCTGCGTGCTGCGCCACGGCCTTGTCGACCCGGAACTGCTGAAGCTCATCGGCCAGGAAGAGGCCGAGCGCCTGAAGGCCCTGCCGCTGTTCCTGGTGCGCGGCGTGCTGACCGTGGCGATGGCCGAGCCGCAGTCGCTGCCCCGGATCGAGCGCCTCCGCCAACTGACCGGCCACAGGATTCACCCGGTGCTGGCGATGGAGCCGAACATCCTGGAGTTCATCCGCAAGTACGCCGAGGGCGAGACCGACGTCAACGCCTTCCTGGCGTCGCTCTCCGAGTCCGACGTCTCGGTCATCGAGCAGGAGAAGACCGACGAGGGGCCGGTCACCGACCTCGACCGCATGGCCGGCGGCAGCCCGGTCGTGAACCTGGTGAACCTGGCGGTTCTGACGGCCATCCGCGACGGCGCCAGCGACATCCACATCGAGCCGAGCAAGAACGGCACGCGCATCCGGTATCGCATCGACGGCCTGCTGCGCGACCTGATGAGGCCGCCGGCGGGGATGCACGCGTCGATCGTCTCGCGCGTCAAAGTCATCGGCAAGATGGACATCGCCGAGAAGCGCCTGCCGCAGGAAGGCCGCGTCCGCATCATCGCCGAGAAACGTGAGATCGACCTGCGCGTCTCGAGCATGCCCACGCTGCTGGGCGAGAAACTGGTCATCCGCATCCTCGACCGGGCCAACCTCCACGTACGCATGGAAGACCTGGGGTTCCGGCATGAAACCCTCGAGGCGTTCCTGCGCATGCTCAAGCAGCCGCATGGCCTGGTGCTCGTGACCGGCCCGACGGGCAGCGGCAAGACGACCACGCTTTACTCGGCGCTGGACCTGCTGCGCAGCCCCGAGCTCAACATCCTGACGGTCGAAGACCCGGTCGAGTACCAATTGGACATGGTCAACCAGGTGCAGGTGCAGGCGTCGATCGGCATGACCTTCGCGGCGGCCCTGCGAAGCATGTTGCGGCAGGACCCCGACATCATCATGGTGGGCGAAATCCGCGACGAGGAAACCGCCCGCGTCGCCGTCCAGGCCGCGCTGACGGGCCACCTCGTCCTGGCCACGCTGCATACGAACGATGCCCCGGGCGCTGTGGCGCGTCTGCTCGATATGAACGTCGAGCCATACCTCCTGTCGAGCGCGCTGAACGGCGTGGTGGCCCAGCGGCTCGTCCGCACCGTCTGCTCCAACTGCGTGACGAAGTACTACCCCACGGAAAACGTCCTGGCCGACGCCGGCCTGCTGGGCAAGCCGCGCACGATCTTCCGCAAGGGCGCCGGGTGCGAACAGTGCCACAACAGCGGCTTCCACGGCCGCATGGGCGTGTACGAGGTCATGGAGGTCACGGAGGCGATCCGTCGCATGGTCCACCGCGCCGCCGCAACGCATGAAATCCGGCAGAAGATGCGCGAGCATGGCATCCTGACTCTGCGCGAAGAAGGCGTGCTGGTCGCCGTCCAGGGCAAGACGAGTCTCGAGGAAGTGCTGAGCGCCACGCACTGCGACGACGAGGGCGAGGCGCAGCCGCAGCCTGAACCGGCAAAGGCGACCGTATGAAACTGGCGTACCTGGCATTCGATCGCAACGGCCGACAGGTGTCCGACACCGTCGAGGCCCAGAGTGTCGCCGCCGCGTCGGAGAGCCTCCGCCGCCAGGGTCTGTTTGTCTCGCAGATCATGGCGGAAGGCGAGGCCAAGGCGCCAACGCAGAAGCGATCGTTCCTGGCCCGCACGGGCTCCAAGCGGCTCCAGAACGTGGCCATGATGATGCGCCAGATGCACGCGCTCGTTTCCTGCGGCACGCCGCTGGTGGAGGCCCTGACCGCCCTGCAAGACCAGTCCAAGGCCGGCCCGTGGCGCGATTGCCTCCACGATGTTCGCATGCAGGTGGAGGAAGGCGCGCCCCTGTCGATGGCCATGGAAAAGCACCCGCGGTATTTCGACGCCGTCTGCCGCAGCCTTGTCGCCGCGGGCGAGTCGTCGGGCACCCTGCCCGACATGATCGACCGCGTCGCCAACATCACGCGCAAGCAACTTCACGTGCGCAACACGGTCATCGGCGCGCTGATATACCCGATCCTCCTGCTCGGCGTGGCCACGGCCGTCCTCTCGATCCTCCTGGGCGTGGTGATCCCGAAGTTCGGGGAACTCTTCGCGGGCCTGGGCGTGCCGCTGCCCCCGACGACCCAAGTGCTCCTCAGCCTGAGCCTGGCCCTGCAATCCTACTGGTGGGCCGCGGCGATCCTGGCGGTCGGGCTCGGCGTCGCGATCAAGCTCTGGTCCGCGAGCGCCGCTGGCAAGCGGATGCTCGACACGATCGTCCTCCAGCTTCCGCAGGCCGGGAAGATCGCGCGCAGCTTCTCGACGGCCCGCATCGCCCGCCTGCTCGGGACGCTCATGGAGAGCCACGTATCGATTCTCGACGCGATCCAGCTCACTCGCCAGTCGGTCAGCAACTGCCATTACGCGGCGCTCCTGGCCGACGCCGAGGAGGCCGTGACCCACGGCAAGCCGATCAGCGAGGCCTTTGCCTCATCGGACCTCATCAGCCCGTCGGTCTGCGCCGCCATCCGCAACGGCGAGCAGAACGGCCAGGTGGGGGCACTGCTCCTGAACGTCGCCGACTTCCTTGACGAGGAAAACGAGATCATCGTGCGGTCGCTCACCAGCATCATCGAGCCCGTCATCCTGCTCATCATGGGCGTGCTCGTGGGCACCGTGGCCGTAAGCATGTTCATGCCGCTCTTCGACCTCACGAGCCTGACGCAAGGGGGTGGCGGATGAAAGGCCTCGGCATGACCCACCTCTCGCCCATCGGCATCGACCTCGAGGGGCCGCACGTCCGGGCCGTCCAGCTCCTCGGCCACGGCGGGTCGTGGAACCTCAAGGCCGCGCTGCGGACGCCGCGCCTCGTGCCCGGCCCGGTGATCGACCCCGTGGACCTGCGCGAACTGCGGGCTGCCCTTGTGCGCCAGGGCTTCCTGGGAACCCGCGTCGTGCTGGCGGTGCCCGAAGAGAAGTTGGTGACCGGCCTCCTCGAGCTGCCGCCGCGCTCGTCTGGGGCGCCCGTCGATCAGATCGCCCGCACGGAACTGGCGAACCTTCACGGCTTCGACCCCGCACAGGCCGAGGCCGTTTCGTGGGACCTGCCGCAGACCGCGCGGGCCAAGGACGCGACGCACGCCATGGCCATGGCCTGCCGCCACGGCGATGCCGAGGCCCTGCTTGACCTGGTCGAAGAAACCGGCCTCGACGTCGTGGCCCTCAGCAGCCGCCTTCACGCGCTTGTCCGCGCCTCCCGCGCGGTTGGCACCGACTCGGGGATGACGGCCATCCTTGACCTCGAGTGGAACCGCGGCACGCTGATTCTTATGTACCGACAGACGGTCGTGTACCGGTGGATGATGCCCGAGGCGGCCATGCTGCACCTCTCGAAGGCCCTGTCGGACCACGGCGGCCTTGACGACGAGCAGATCGGGTATCTGCTGACCGACGTGGGCCTCACGCCGTCGGACGCCGTCGATAAGTCCCTGTGCGATCTGGTGGGGGCACTGATTCGCAAGCACCTCGACGCCCTGGTGCCGGCGATGGGGTCGCCGCTGGCCTATGCCGTTCAGTTGTATCCGGAGGCATCGATCGGCCAGATGCTCCTGACGGGGTTTGGCGCGCGCCTTCCGGGCGCCGCCGAGTACCTGCACAAGTCGCTGGGGTTTCCCGTGCGCGTGACGGCGCCGGCGGACATCGTCCGGTGCCCGCCATCGCTGGGCGCGAAGGCGGTCGACCCGGGCCTGGTCGTCGCCACCGGCCTGGCGCTCCTGGGGGGGGCCGACGCCTGATGAAACCCTTCAACTTCATTCCGGCTCACCGGGTAGAGGCCAAGCGGCGCCACCGCCGGATCCGCCGGTGGACCGCCGTGTCCGCCGCCTACCTCGCGGTGCTGCTCGCCGCTTACGCCGGCCTGTACGCCCTCTGCGGCGGCGGCCGCACCGCCCTCGCCGACGAGCAGGCGAAAACGGATTCTCGAATTAAGTTATGTAAGCAGACAATCCAGTCCGTGCAGCAGGAACTCGCGGCCAAGGAGCAGAGGCTCAAGGCGAACCAGACCGTCGAAAAGCAGCCTGACTGGAGCCTCCTCTTGGCGCTCCTCCCGGCAAGCCTCGGCAGCGAGGTCTTCCTGACCCGTTGCGAACTGAGACCCGACCTTCCGGCGCCCGCCGCGGCCGCAACGGCGACGACGCCCGGCACCGGGCTGTTCGTGCTCAAGATGTCGGGCTACGGCCGCAGCATGCAGCCGGTCCTGCAACTCGCACGGGAGCTTGAGCGGATGGAACTGTTTGACCATGTTAAGTTGGTGAAGACGACCACCGAACCCCTGGGCACCGGCACGGCCACCGCGTTCCAGTTCGAGTGTTCGCTCGGCGGCAAAGGGGGGCGGACCAAGTGATCCCCAACCTGAATTCCCTGAAGCTGTGGCAGGTTGACGCCGTGTTCCTCGGCGTCTGCGTGGCCGTTACGGCGGCGTTCGCCCTGTTCGGGTTCGCCCCGTTAATCTCGGGCCACCATGATTTCCTGGCGCAGCGCGAGAGCCTTGTGGCCCAGGAACAACAGGCCGCGCAGCTCGAAACCTCGCTGGCCAACCTGCGCGAGCGCGTCGAGGCCGACCAGCGGGCCCTTGCGGGCCACACCCTCGCCCTCAAGTCCGTGGCGAACGTGAACAGCCAACTGGCCGAGATCTCGTCGCTCGCGACCGAGTGCGGCCTCCGCGTGGAAGACATCCGCCCCGACTCCGCCGTCTCGGGCACCTATTATGACACCGTTCCCGTGGCCGTAGCCGGCCGCGGAACGTACCGCGACTGCACGGCCTTCCTGAATCGTCTGCGGCGCACACTGCCCGATACCGGCGTGGCAACGGTCGAACTGGTCGCGAACACGGGCGAGCGGACGGGACAAGGCAAGTTCCGCCTTGATCTCCAGTGGTACGCCCTGAAACAGGTCGACGGCGGCAAGTAGCCGCGTAGGGGCACCCCCATGAGGGTGCCCTGGAGTGAGCCAACGATGACACTGACAAAGAAACACAAGCTGTACCTGGCCCTCCTGGCGCTGGCCATTGTGGGCTTCATGGTGGACCGCCTGTTCCTAAGCTCGGGCGTCGCGTCGCCCAAGCAGGCGAAGGCGGCCCCGACTGCGCCCGCTACGGTCGCTCCGGCCGTGACCACCGTGGTATCCCTGGTGGCTTCGACGCCTGCCGCGGGCAAGAGCGAGGCCAGTGGGGATTCAGCCATCGTTGCCGACCGGCTGAAGGCCCTCGCCAAGACCCTGAACCTTGATCCGACCGAGGTCCGCGACGCCTTCAAGCCATCGGAGGACTGGACCATGTCCGCACCCCCTCCGGAGCCGGTGGCAGCGTCGCAACCCAAGGCCAGAGCTGACTTTGCGCACCATCACAAGCTGACCGCGGTGCTCCTGTCGAAGGCCGGCGGCTGCGCGGTCGTCAATGGCAAGGTGGTCGAAGTTGGACAGGAATTGGATGGGTACAGGCTCGTCGGCCTGGAGGCCAATAGCGCCACGTTCAAATCGGCAGATGATCGCGTGGAATTGGGCCTCCATACGGCCGAAAAAGGCCAGGAATAGTGCAAAATTGAAGAATTTGTCTAAAGCAAACCCCGAAAAGTGCCGAGATAATATGGGCAAGATAGGCTTCTTGGGTAAGCCTTGACAGGGGTAATGCAACCAGGGTTCTAAGGAGGGCGGACAATGAGCCGGCGATACTCGCGGAAATCGGGCTTCAGTTTGCTGGAACTGGTCGTGGTCGTGGTCATCATCGGTATCATTGCGGCCATTGCGATCCCTCGCATGAGCCGTGGCACCGCTGGGGCTGCCGATTCGGCCGTCAGTGGGGACTTGGCGGTCCTGAGGAACGCCATTGACCTCTTTGCGGCCGAGCACGGCAACGGCTTCCCGACCCTGGCCAACGTCACCAGTCAGTTGACGATGTACACGGACAGTTCGTGCTCTTCGACGCCCGTGGCCTCAAAGGACGCGACCCACCTGTTCGGCCCGTACCTGCGTACGGTTCCGAAGCTCCCGGTGGGTGCCAACAAGGGCCAGCTTGGTTTCAGCGCCACGGCGCCCGTTGGCTCGGATGCGACCGGTGGCTGGTTCTACGATGAGAAGACCGGCAAGATTCAGGCGAACTGCGTCGATGCCGAAGTCGACGCCGCGGGCACCAAGTACAACGCCTATTGAGTCGTATCCCCCGGCGGTGCCGGGGGCTTGCGGCTCCGTCCGCGTCGAAGATCCGCCGTGGCGGGCCGGCGACGGGCTTGGGCTACGGTTTTGGCTGACCGCCGACTCGAGTGGATGAGGGTCAACCGGACGCCTGCCGAAAACGCTAAGCCGCTCGTCGTGGTTACGATGAGCGGCTTCTGTTATTGGGAACAACGTCGCAGAACACGGGGAACAGCCACATGGTCTCCACGGGGCAACGCCGCCGGCGGGCCTGCCCGCCAAAGCCTTGGCG
>PMZT01000015.1 GCA_003170085.1 Planctomycetia bacterium
GTCATCGACGCCAGCGTGGTCGTGAAACTCTTCTTCGAGGAAGAACATTCCAAGGCGGCTGAGCAGTGCGTGGCGCGGGCCGATGAACTGCTGGCACCCGATCTCCTCTGGGCCGAGACCGCCAACGTCATCTGGAAACGGCAGCGCCACGGCGACCTTACCGCCGATGCCGCCGCCGACCTCTTGCGGCATATCCTGGCCCTGCCTGTCGCCATCCATCCGTCGGCCGACCTCGTTCCGGACGCCCTCGATCTGGCCATGCGGCTCGAGCGCACCGTGTACGACTGCCTGTACCTGGCGTTGGCCGTGCGGACGGCGTCGATCATGGTTACCGGCGACCTCCGCTTGGTCAATGCCCTGGCTGGAGGCCCGCTGGAAAAGTACATCGCCTGGATCGGCAGGCAGCGCTGATCGCGCCTCGGTGCGGTATCCGACTTGCCGAGCGCTGGTCATTCAGCGGAATCGGGTTACAGCACAAGGCGTTCGACGTGCTCGACAACTTCGGCGACCTCGCGGATCATGGCGGCGCGGTCCACTTCGGGCACCAGTTCCTCGATGATGTCGTATCGGAACTGAGCGGCGAAGGCTGTCAGATATACCAGCCGACGGAAAGCCTCCGGCACTGTTTGCCCGGCATCCTTCAGCAGCTTCAAGAGCAGCCTGATATCGTGAACCTTGGGATAGGCTGCGCCGGCCGTCGTGAGCCACGCCTTGAGGGCCTTCTCGACCGCTTGCTGGGCGTGAAAACCGAAGATGGCCGTTGATATCTGCGCCAGGTCCTTCATGGCCACAAGCGCCCTGAGGTCGGCCTGCGCCAGCGTCAGCATCATGACGGCGTGCGCTCTACGGTCTTTCATAGACGAGCCGTCCTTCGCGCAGGCACTGCGCTGCGATGTGGTTGAGCGAATCCCGCCACTTCTCCAGCTCCTCGCGGCTATATATGAGCACGTCCAATGCCAGAGGGAAATCGGGCAAGGCATCGTACACGCGGGTAATCTCGGCCAGCCGGCTGCGCCCCGGCCCGAACGGCTCGCGCTCGACGACGAGGAGGTCCACGTCGCTGTCCGGCCCCGCCTCGCCACGGGCGCGCGAGCCAAACAGCCAGATTTCCTCCGGGTCCACCGCGCGAACGATGGCCTGCACCATCTGAGCGAGAACTTCCTCGGTCACGGCTATCATGCGGCCCTCGCTTCGTCCTGGGAAGGCATTGCCTTCATTACTATACAAGCGAGCCGATGCATTGTCCAATATCGGCTGAAGTCCGCCCGGCACAGCGGTCTTTCCCCGGAGTCGCGCCCATGCTAGAATGCCCGCGGCTGGCACTTGTCGGAGGCACTATGTCTATCGTTCATCTGAACCCGCGCGAGGAGCAACATGCGGGCAACACGCCGTTTGCTGAGGCCGTGCGGCAGGCGATCGCGCGGCACCGCCGGCACGGGCCTGACCGTTCCACGCACCTCTCCTGACACGACACACCAGCAAGTGAGATCGCCGCGATGGCCAAACAGTGGACGATTCGGCCCCCCTTCGCCGGGGCGACCGGACTCGCGAAGGAACTGGGCATCCCGGCGATCGTGGCGCAGGTCCTGGGCCAGCGAGGTTACGACACGCCCGATGCTGCGCGGGCGTTCCTGAAGCCCGAACTTTCGCAGCTTCACGAGCCCGCGTCACTGCCCGGCATAACCGAGGCCGCCGAACGCCTCGTCGCCGCGGCCCACGCCGGCGAGCCCATCGTCATCTACGGCGACTACGACGTCGACGGCATCACCGCGTCGGCGATCCTTTGGCAGGCCCTGCGCCTGGCCGACGCCAACGTCCGCGTGTACGTGCCGCACCGCCTGGAGGAAGGCTACGGCCTGAACCTCGAGGCCGTGGAGAAACTCGCCGCCGAGGGGGCGCGGGTTCTCGTCACGGTCGATTGCGGCATTACGGGCATCGCCGAAACCGCGCGGGCCCGCGAACTTGGCCTCGACGTGATCATCACCGACCATCACGAGCCCGACCCCGACGGCCTGCCGCCGGCCAACTTCATCGTGAACCCGAAGCTGCCCGATTCGCCGTACCCATTCCGCGAGCTCTCGGGCGCGGGCATCGCCATGAAGCTCGCGTGGGCCATCGGCCAGCGCCTGAGCCAACGCGACCGCGTGAGCGAGCCCTTCCGCGAGTTTCTCGTTGCGGCCACCGGCCTTGCGGCCCTCGGAACGATCGCCGACGTCGTGCCGCTCGTGGGCGAGAACCACGTGCTCGCCAGCTTCGGCCTGCGGGCTCTGGCGGGGTCCAAACATCCCGGCATCGTGGCGCTCGTGGAGGTGGCGGGCCTCGAGAACAAGGCCCTCGACGCCGATCACATCGGCTTCATGATCGGCCCGCGTCTGAACGCCGCCGGCCGCATGGGCAACGCCCGCGAGGCCGTCGAACTCCTGACGACCGCCGGGCCGGACGCCGCGCGGACCATTGCCGAGGAACTCAGCCGCCAGAACCGCCGCCGCCAGGACATCGAAAAGAAGATTCTTGAGGAGGCCCAGGCCCAGGCGGCCGAGACGTTCCGCCCCGACCGCGACGCCGCCATCGTCCTCTCGGGCGCCGGGTGGCACACGGGCGTCATTGGCATCGTCGCATCTCGAATCGTTGAACGGTACTACCGCCCCACGATCCTCATCGGCACGGCCGACGGTCACGCGCAAGGCTCCGGCCGCGGCATCCCCGGCTTCCACCTTTTCAAGGCGCTCACCGCCTGCCGCGCGCACCTGACGAATTACGGCGGCCACGCGATGGCCGCGGGCGTGCGCCTGAGCGAGGCCGCCGTGCCGGCGTTCCGCGAGGCGTTCCTCGCGCACGCCGCGGGCGTCCTCGGGCCGGAGGAACTGACCGCGCGGCTGACGGTGGACGCCGAGGCCACGCTGGCCGACGTGAGTCTTGAGACCCTGCGCCTGTTTGAACGGATGGGGCCGTTCGGCGCCGGGAACCCGCGCGCGGTCTTTGCGATGCAATCGGTGACGCTCGCTGCGCCGCCGCGCCGCATCGGCCGTCAGGGCGAGCACCTCATGATGCAGCTTACGCAGGGCGGCCGCGCGCGAAAGGCCCTGGCGTGGCACATGGGTCCGCTGGCCGACACCGTGGGCCGGGCGAAGTCGGTGGGCGTGGCGTTCACCGGCCGCATCTCCGATTTCTCGCGTACGCCCGAGGTGGAGCTTCACGTCAAGGACCTGTGGATCGGTCGCTACGGCGATACGGAGGCGGCGAAGGAATTTGCGTAAGGGGGGCAGCTTCTCAGGGGGCCTGATACAACATCGCAACTTTCAAGATCGTGCGCGGCGGGTCTCCGTACNNCCGCGCAAATAGCAAGGTTGCACTGGCGTTCTAACCGAACGTCCTAATCAATCCTCGTCGTCATCCTCGGCCGGTTTCTTGGCCTTTCGCGCCGGGGCGCGTGCGGCGCCCTTGGCCCCGCCATCGAGGAACTGAAGGATGACGCCGATGAGCGCGAGCGCCGCCACCAGCGCCGCCTGGGACCACGACGTGCCCTCGAGAAAACCCTCGACGGAATGTCCGACGCCCGGCCACCATCGCATGAGCAGGGCGAACGTCCCCATCAGGAGCATTACCGCACCATCTATGGATGTCGCAATAATGATAAGCGGCCGGAAGAGGATCAGCGTCAGGACGAACCCGGCGAAGAAGCTGACCCCGCTTATGAGGAGCGGGCTGACGGCCACATTGAGTTGGAGCGCCGCCAGGGCCACCGGCACCGCCGCGGCCATCGCGATCCCGCCCAGCAATCCGACAAAGCTGCGAAAGAGCAGCCACCCCATGAGGGCCAGGACCACCGCGCCGATCACGGCCAGGAGCACCGGGTTCACGTTGACCATGGGGCCGAGCGACATCCCCGCAAGGACCCCGATGAACGCCGACACCAGGACCACCAGCACCCGGTAAACGCGAAACCCGTAGAGCAGGAAGATCACGCCGCAGACGATGGCCGCCACGGCCGCGGCGATCTGCACCGGCTCCGTCGCGGTCGCAAAGAGCGGATGCTGCCCCAGGTCGATCCCACCGATATCATAGCCTCTCACAATCACCGGCAGCCCTCCACGCTAATATGACAGCGCTACTTTCAAGGACTTGCGCGGCGGGTCTCCGTACCCGCCGCGCTCAGTTTGAATCTGGCGCTGTAGTACTAAGCCCCCGGATCTTCCGCCCCGTTGAACGTCTGCTCGAACTCGCTGCGCCGCTGGGCCATGGCAGCCTGCGCCACCAGGCCGATCACCACGAGGCACAGCCACGCGGCGGCCAGCGTCAGCGGATACGAGGTGGCCAGCGACGTGCCGCCCTCGCCCTGGGACTGGCTGACGAACGCCGCGAGGGCGACGACGACCAGCGCAGCCCCTTGCGCCGCCGTCAGCAACCGCTGGCTGAACGCGAACCACGCCATCGCCACCGTGGCCCCCACCAGCAGGCCCGTCACGCCGGCGGCAAGGACCGGGTCGCATCTCAGGCTCGGGCCGGGCAATTGCATAGAGTAACTGCGATTCGACGGGTTGAAGATCAGGTACGCGGTAAAGCCGTGCGCGCCCACGGCCAGCGCCGCCAGCATCGACAGGATGAGCGCCAGCACGAGCGACGCCAGCACCGCGTGGCAAACGTTCCGGAAGAGCGTGGTCAGACCGCCCAGGACCAGGCCGCCCGCGATGATCACGATGGGCTGCGGCAGCGGCACCCACGCACACCCCAGCAGCCCGGCCATGCACCCGATCAAGGTCATGCTGAGGACGTCGAAGAACCGCGGCCACCGCGAGCCGTACACGAGGTAAGAAGCCCCCAGCAGCCCAATGAAAATACTGCCCCATAGGGGGATGATCAGCCGCAACTCGCCGGTCGTTTCTCCCAACATGGCATGTACCCCCTTCCCGCAAACGTGGCGTCGAGAGTATATCACGCCGGATGCCGGTCGACCCGAAAAATGCGACGGCGCTACTTCCCGGGTTCTGCGCGGCGGGTGCGGAGACCCGCCGCGCAACCGGCCTTCTTGCGCCGTCCTTAACCGCGCCGTTTCTTGACAGGTGCCCCCGGCGCGTTACAATCCTGGCTTCGTCGGCCGGGCGCCACCACGCGGAGGCGGCCCGGCCGTCCCACAAACTCGAACGCAGGTTCCAGGAGACAGAAGATGGCGAAGCAGCAGATCGGGCTGGTCGGGCTCGCGGTCATGGGCGAGAACCTGGCCATGAACATCGAGAGCAAGGGCTTCTCGGTGGGCGTGTTCAACCGGACGGGCGAAAAGACCCGGGTCTTCATCGAAGGCCGCGCCAAGGGCAAGAACTTCGTGGGGGCGTACTCGGCCAAGGAACTCTGCGACATCCTCGAGACGCCGCGCAAGATCATCCTCATGGTCAAGTCGGGCTCGCCGGTCGACGACATGATCGCCCAGTTCCGCCCGTTCCTCGAGAAGGGCGATCTCCTGATCGACGGCGGCAACTCGTTCTTCCCCGACACCGAGCGCCGGGCCATCGACCTGGCGAAGGATGGAATCCTGTACATCGGCACGGGCGTCAGCGGCGGCGAGGAAGGCGCGCTGAAGGGGCCGTGCATCATGCCCGGCGGCTCGCCCGAGGCCTACGCCCTCGTGAAGAAGGTCCTCGAGAAGATCGCCGCCCAGGTCGACGGCCCCTGCTGCACGTACATCGGGCCGCGCGGCGCCGGCCACTACGTCAAGATGGTGCACAACGGCATCGAGTACGGCATCATGCAGTGCATCGCCGAGACATACGACGTCCTGCAGCGGCTGCTGGGCCTGAAGGCGGCCGACCTGAGCAAGGTCTTCGGCAAGTGGAACGCCGCCGAGCTTGGCGGGTATCTGATGGAAATCACCACGACCTGCCTTGCCAAGGTCGATCCCGACACGGGCAAGCCGCTCGTCGACCTCATCCTCGACAAGGCCGGCCAGAAGGGCACCGGCAAGTGGACGAGCCAGAACGCGTTGGACCTCGGTGTGGCCGCTCCGACGATCGACATGGCGGTCGTGGGCCGCATCCTCTCGGCCTTCAAGAATGAGCGCGTCCCGGCGTCGAAGATCCTGAAGGGTCCGCGCGGTAAGGCCCCCGCCAACAAGACCGCGTTCGTCAGGGCCTGCCGCGATGCGCTCTACCTGGCGGTCATTAGCTGCTACGCGCAGGGCATGGCGCTCATGCGCGAGGCCTCCAAGGAATACAAGTACGAGCTGAAGCTGGACGAGATCGCCCGCATCTGGAAGGGCGGCTGCATCATCCGCTCGAAGCTGCTCGACCCGATCTCCGCGGCGTACAAGAAGAACCCCGCCCTGGCGAATCTGCTGGTCGATAAGACCTTCGCCAAGATCGTGAACGCGCGGTCGCGGGCGATGCGCGTGGTCCTCGTCGAGGCGACCAAGGCGGGCATCCCGGTGCTGAGCATGGCCTCGGCACTCGGGTACATCGATGCGTATCGCACAGCCCGCCTGCCGCAAAACCTGACGCAGGCGCAGCGTGATTACTTCGGGGCTCACACGTACGAGCGGACCGACAAGCAGGGCACCTTCCACACGCTGTGGGGCGAATAAGTCGGGCGGGGCCGGAGGCGTCTCGTGAGAATCATTGCGGACGCGAATATCCCGCTGCTGGCCGATGCTTTTGGCCCGCTGGGTGAGGTCGTGGCATTGCCGGCCGAGCGGATCACGCCCGACGTGGTCCGCGACGCCGATGCCCTGCTCGTCCGCAGCGTGACCAAGGTCAACGAGTCGCTCCTGGCGGGGAGTCGCGTGCGGTTCGTCGCCACGGCCACTATCGGCTTCGACCACATCGACCGGGCTTGGCTGGCGAGCCAGGGCATCGGGTTCGCCAGCGCCGCCGGTTCCAACGCGCGCAGCGTGGCCGAGTACGTTTTTGCAGCGCTGACGGTGCTGGCCGAGCGCCGCGGCGACAGCCTCCGCGGCAAGGTTCTTGGCATCGTCGGCTGCGGCAACGTGGGCGGACGGCTCGCGCGGATGGCCGAGGCCGTGGGCCTGCGCGTCCTCCGCAACGACCCGCCGCTCGCCCGCCAAACGGGCGACCCGAAGTACCTGCCGCTCGAGGCCCTCGCCGAGGCCGACATCGTTACGTTCCACGTTCCGCTGGAGCGCGGCGGCCCCGACGCCACGTACCACATGATCAACCGCCGCCTGCTGGAGATGCTGAAGCGCGGCGTCACGGTGCTCAACTCGTCGCGCGGCGGCGTCGCCCACACGGCCGAACTCAAGGCCGTCCTGGCCGACGGCCGTCTCGGCGGCCTCGTTCTGGACGTGTGGGAGGGCGAGCCGAACCTTGACCTCGACCTCCTGGCTCGCACAGACCTTGCGACGCCGCACATCGCCGGGTACTCTTATGATGGCAAGGTTAACGGAACGGGCATGGTCCTCGCGGCCTTTTGCAGGCATTTCGGCGTGACGCGCGCGTGGGACCCGTGGCCGCTCGTTCCGCGGCCGGCGAAGCCCGTTGTGCGTCTGCCGGCGGGGCTGGGGTGGGATGCATCGCTCCGCCGCGCGATCGCCGCCGCGTATGACATCGAGGCCGACGACGGGCGCCTTCGCGCCATCGCGGGCCAGCCGGCCGAGGCGCGGGCGAAGTACTTTAACAATCTCAGAAAGCAATACCCGGTCCGCCGCGAGTTTCCGCAGACGGCGGTGGAACTGGAATCGCCCGCCCCGGACGTTGCAGCGGCCCTGGCGGCGCTCGACTTCCCGGTGCGAACGGTTGCGTAGCATAACGGCGCTGCATGCAAACTGAGCGCGGCGGGTGCGGAGACCCGCCGCGCAAACCGTGAAAGTAGCCGCGCAAACCGTGACAGTAGCCGCGCAAACCTTAAGAGCAGCGCTGTCAGAGTCCAGGGGATGAGAAAGGACGTTGCGTGATTATCGGCAGTGGACACAAGGAAGGCGTGCTTCCCGACACCGAAGTCCTCGACCTCTGCCGCGAGGCCGTCGAGGGTCTCGACATCGCGGGCAAGCGCATCCTGGCCCTGATTCCCGACTCGACACGCACGGCGCCCGTGGGCCTCATGTTCCGGACCCTCTCGGACCTCGTGGCGGCGCGCGGGGCCGAGATCGATTTCCTGATCGCCCTGGGCACGCACATGGCGATGGACGACGAGCGCATCCTGAAGCTCCTCAACATGACCGCCGACGAGCGCCAGGGCAAATACGGCAAGGTCAAGGTCTTCAACCACGAGTGGAACAGCCCCGCGGCCCTGACGGTCGTGGGCACGCTCGCGGCAGCCGAGATGGACCGCCTGAGCGAGGGCCGCTTCGCCCGCGAGGTGCCCGTCGAGATCAACCGCCGCCTGCTCGATTACGATCACCTGTTCATCGTGGGGCCGACGTTCCCGCACGAGGTCGTCGGATTCTCGGGCGGCCACAAGTACCTTTTCCCCGGCGTCGCCGGCCCCGAGATCATCAACTTCTTCCACTGGCTCGGCGCACTCGTGACGAACTGGAAGATCAATGGCGTGAAGGACACCGTCGTCCGGCGGGTCATCGACCGGGCGGTGGAGTTCGTCAAGAAGCCGATCACGAATTTCGATATGGTCGTGACACGTAAGGGCCTCAAGGGCCTGTTCATCGGCGACCCGAAGGACGCGTTCTCGGCGGCAGCCGACCTCTCGGCCCAGGTGCACATCAAGTACGTCGACCGCCCGTTCAAACGCATTCTGGGCCTCGCGCCGACGATGTACGACGACCTCTGGACCGCCGGCAAGGTCATGTACAAGCTCGAACCGATCGTCGAGGACGGCGGCGAGCTCGTCATCTACGCGCCGCACATCACCGAGGTCTCCTATACGCACGGCCACATCCTCGACGGCATCGGATATCACTGCCTCGCCTACTTCCGCGAGCAGATGGACAAGTTTTCGGACATCCCCGGCGGCGTCATGTCGCACTCGACGCACGTCCGCGGCCTCGGCACGTACTGCAACGGCGTGGAGAAGCCGCGCATCAGCGTGACGCTCGCCACGGGCATCTCCGCCGAGCGGTGCAAACGCATCAACCTGGGGTACATGGATCCGCGGAGCCTCCGCGTAGCCGAGTGGATCGGCCGCGAGAAGGAAGGCATTCTCCTGGTGGACCATGCGGGCGAGGTGCTGCACCGGCTGAAGTCCGAGGCCGTCTGACGGCCCGCGGGCGTCGTCGTCTGAATGAACGAAAAGGAAAAGGACGCATGGCTAAGGCCAAGAACGTGATCGTCGCCCAGTCGGGCGGGCCGTCGCCCGTCATCAACAACTCGATCCGCGGCGTCGTCGAGACCTGTTTCTCGATACCCGAGAAATTCGGCACCGTGTACGCCGCATGGCACGGCATCGAGGGCGTGCTGAAGGAAGAGCTGCTCGACCTCTCGGCCCAGCCGCGCGACGAGATCTCGCTGCTGCGCACCACGCCGGCCGCCGGCGCCATCGGCACCTGCCGCTACAAGCTGAAGGCCGACCAGCAGGAGGACTTCGAGCGCGTCATCGCGGTCCTGAAGGCCCACAACGTCGGCTACTTCTTCTATACCGGCGGCAACGATTCGATGGACACCGCCCACAAGATCGCGCAGCTCGCCGCCGAGCGGGGCCTCGACCTCGTGGCCACGGGCGTCCCGAAGACGATCGACAACGACGTGGGCGACTCGGAGTTCAAGCTCATCGACCACACGCCCGGCTACGGCAGCGTGGCCCGCTACTGGGCCCTCGAAGTCCAGAACGCGAACGAAGAAAACATGGGCTCCTGCCCGGCCGACCCCGTCCTGGTCATGCAGGCGATGGGCCGCAAGATCGGCTTCATCCCGGCGGCGGCGCGGCTGGCCGACCCCGAGCGTAAGTTGCCGCTACACATCTACCTGGCCGAATCGACGATGACGCTCGAGCAACTCGCCGACGAAGTGAGCGACGAACTCCGGCGGAGCTCCCGCTGCATGGTCGTCGTGAGCGAGGGCTTCAACGTGGGCGACGTAGGCGCCCGGCGAGATTCGTTCGGCCACGTCCAGTTCTCCTCCAGCGGCACCACGGTCGCCCAGGTGATCGTCAACTACCTGAGCGACAAGGGCCTGCCGGTCGGCGGCGCCGCACGGTGCAACGTGCCCGGCACCGATCAGCGGCACAACATGATCTACGCGTCGGCGGTGGACCTGGACGAGGCGTACAAGGTGGGCCAAAAGGCCGCGTTCATCGCCGCCGAGGAAGGCAGCGGCTGGATGGCCACGATCTTGCGCGAGCCCGGCCGCGTTTACCGCGTCCGCTATGACAAGGTGCCGCTCGAGGCGATGGCGAACTCGGAGCGCAAGTTCCCCAAGAACTGGATCGCCGCCAACCAGCGCGACGTGACCGATGAGTTCCTGGCGTACGCCCGGCCGCTGATCGGCGACGACTGGCCCAGCGTGCCGCTGGTGGACGGCCGCCAGCGCTTCGCGCGCTTCGCCCCGCTCTTCGCCGAGAAGAAGTGCGGGCCGTACGCGCTTCAGGCGGTGAAAAAGAAAAAGTAGCGTCCTTTGCAACGCCTTATGTACGGATATTGGGTGGCACGGCCTCCCGATGTTGGGTGGCCGTGCAAGCACCCGACGCAAGCACGGCCACGCAAAGGCGCGAGGCCGTGCCACCCACAAATGCGACATTAGAGAAAGGCAAGGCACCATGGCTCGCGAAATCGTGTTGCGTTACGGCATGAACCCGCACCAGAAGAAGGCCCGCGTTTTCGTGACGCAAGGCGAGTTGCCGCTGGAGGTCCTCTCCGGCTCGCCCGGGTTCATCAACGTCCTCGACGCGCTGAACTCGTGGGCCCTCGTGAAGGAGTTGCGCAAGGCCCTCAACCTGCCTGCCGCCGCTTCGTTCAAGCACGTGAGCCCCGCCGGCGCCGCCGTGGCCGAGCCGCTGTCGGAGGACGAGAAGAAGGCCGCGTTCGTCGAGGACATGCCGAACCTCTCGCCGCTGGCCCTCGCGTACGCCCGGGCCCGCGGGGCCGACCGCATGTCGAGCTTCGGCGACTTCGCCGCGTTCAGCGATCGCGTTGACTCTAGCGCCGCCGAACTGCTGGCCCGCGAGGTCTCCGACGGCTGCATCGCCCCCGGCTACGACGCCGACGCCCTCGACATCCTCCGCAAAAAGCGCGGCGGCAAGTATTGCGTCCTGGCGATGGACCCCAACTTCGAGCCGCCCGAGCTCGAGACCCGCATGGTCTACGGCATCTCGCTCGAGCAAAGCCGCAACGCCGCCATCCCCGGGCCGGACCTCTGCAAGAACATCGTGACGAAGAACAAGGACCTGCCGGCGTCGGCCGTCCGCGACCTCGTCGTGGCCACGGTGGCCCTCAAGTACACGACGTCGAACTCCGTGGCGTTCGCCCGAAACGGCCAGTGCATCGGCATCGGCGCCGGGCAGCAATCGCGCGTGCACTGCGTGCGGCTGGCGGGCTCAAAAGTCGATATCTGGTGGCTGCGCCGGCACCCGCGCCTGCTGGAGGCGAAGTTCAAGGACGGCGTTTCGCGGGCCGAGAAGAATAACGCCATCGACCAGTACCTGCTCGAACACCCGACGCCCTTCGAGCGGAAGGTGTGGAAGGAGACGTTCGCCGTCGCGCCGAAGCCGCTGATGGCCCGGGATCGCCGCGAGTGGCTCGACCAACTCGAGGGTGTGAGCCTCTCAAGCGACGCGTTCTTCCCGTTCCGCGACTCGATCGACCGCGCCGCCCAGTCGGGCGTGAAGTACGTCCTCCAGCCCGGCGGGTCGGACAGGGATGATGCGGTGATTCAGGCATGTGACGAGCATGGCATGGTTATGGCCATGAGCGGCCTGCGGCTCTTTCATCATTAACAGCCCCAGTCGCCGCGGCGACCGTGGGGATAACAAAATTCCCCGGCAATGCCGGGGGCTTGGGCCTTACCCAGGCCGGCCAAGGAGCCCCGCATGTTGCGCGCCGCAATCACGTCCGCAGCCATCACCGCTGTAATTCTCTTCGCGACGCTGACCGCCTCCGCGGCCGCCGCAGGCCCCGTGATTTTCCGCGCGATGGACCCCGTGGGTCCGGGCGAAACGGCCCTGCTCTTCGGCGATGCCATCGGCGCCGGCGTAACGGCCGAGGGCTGGCGCCTCGACGACGCCGCCGTGTCCGGCCCGCCGGCTCCAGGCCCGGCGCTGCCCGCTGAGAAGGGCCGCGCACTCGAGGTGCTCCAGGCCTCCGACGTGTGCGCCAAGATCCTCATCCCCGCCGACTGGAAACCCGGCGTGTACGTCATCCGCCTGCGTAACGAGGCGGGCGTCTCGTCGCCGATCTTCCTCAACCGCGCCGACCCGTGGTGGTGGCTGGCCGGGCCGAACGACACGGCCTCGCCGGGGCAGAACCTCCGCATCTTCGGCAAGGACTTCGGGGCCGCAACGCAAGCCTGGCTGGGCGCGGGGGGCAAGGCCCTGGCCCTCGTGGCCACCCCGCCCTCCGCGGCGGGTCTTCAACGCGATAAGTACGCGGCAACCCTGCGCCTGCCGGAAACGCTTGCGCCGGGCGACTACGACCTGTGGGTCCACAACGGCCTGGGCGGCAACCTCGGCTTCGGTGGGCCGCTCAAGGTCAAGGTGGTCAAGGCCGACCCGTGGCCGACGACCCTGTACAACGTCCGCGACTCGGGCGCCGCGGGCGACGAGACCACCGACGATACCGCCGCCTTCCAGGCCGCGCTCGACAAGGCCGGCGCCGCCGGCGGCGGCATTGTTTTCGTGCCGCGCGGCACCTACAAGATCACCGGCAAGCTCATCATCCCGGCCCGGACGACGCTGCGCGGCGAGAAGCGCGAATGGGTGTGGCTCTACGCCCCGAAGGACCTGCCGGAGTTCGACACGATCCTGGCCGGCAACGGCGACTTCGCCGTCGAGGACCTCTCGATCGTATCGCAGACCGCGCGGCGGCTGGTGGTATGCCCGGACCACCCGAACGTTTACCAATCGCACTCGGGCCACTCGCCCCCGCCCGACAAGTGGGGCCGCAACGCGCACCTGCGCCGGCTGCGGCTTCAGCAACTCCGGTACGCCCATCGCATCCAGAAAGACGACCCGCTGCGCCTCGAGCAGGTGGGGCCGAGCACCGTGACGCTCGTGGGGCCTGATATGGAGATATCGGACTGCGATATCGTCAGCGCGGGCATGCCTTTCGCCTTGCACGAGATGCGCCACGCCCGCATCGAGCGTAACCGCCTCGGCACCGGCCGCCAAGGCTGGTACGGCATCTGGGGGGCCGAGGAGTGCGTCTTCGCGGGCAACCTGATCGAGGCCCGCGACCTCGAAGGCTCCTACGGCGGCGTCCAGGGCAAGACCTGGCGGGTTTACTTCGCCGGGAACCGCTGGGCCGACGCTTACGGCGACGAGCGCGAGGCCCTGACCTTCGACACGCCCTACTACCCCACGTGGATGGGCCGCGTGGGCACCCTCGCGGGCACGACCCTGACCACGCGCGACTATGCCGGCGCCGAGAAAACGTGGAAACCCGATGAACTCAGGGGCCAGGTCTGCCTGATCGCGTTCGGCAAGGGCCTGGGGCAGTATATCCGCATCCTGGGCAACACCGAGACGACGCTCACGCTGGAGCGCCCGTGGGCCGTCGTGCCCGACGCCGGCAGCCACCTCGTGGTCCGCGCCGACAAGTCCGAGGTGGTCATCACGGGCAACGTCTTTTCCGACGCGAGCGCCGCCGTGCAGCTCTACGCCCAGTCGTTCGGCTTCATCATCGACGGCAACAAGTCCGTGCGGACCGGCGGCATGTACGGCATCGGCACCGACAGCCCGGGCCAGAAGCAGCGCCGCCGCTACTCGACGTGCTCGTTCAACCAGTGGCTGAACAACGACCTGTCGGAAGGCTTCGTCTACCAGCAGGGCTCCTTCATGCACGGCATCGTCGGCCCGTGCGCCGGCGGCGGCACGCTCGACCCGCCGGCCATCACCACCATGGGCAACATCGTGCGCGGTAACACCGCCCGCGACCACTTCACCCTTGGGGCGCTCTACTTCGGCAACCACCCGCTGACACCGGGCACGACGTCCGCCGGCTGCTACGGCCGCGACACGATCGTCGAGAACAACGTGATCGCCGATACGCCGCTGGCGCTTGAGGTGTACCCGCTGTACATCGACACGGTCCTCCGCGGCAACCGCGTGACCGGCGCCGCCGTGCCGCTCTCCGACGACGGCACCCGCACGTGGATCCATCCGGCCGAGCGCCTGGCGTACCAAGTGGCCGCGGTCAAGGCGATGCTGGGCGCCGAGGCGCACCTTGCGCCGATCGAGGCCGCCGTGGCCGCGCTTGCGAAGTCGCCCGCCGCCTCGCCCGACGTGGCCGCCGCCTGCACCGCCCTTCATCGCCAACTCTGGGCCGAGGTTGCCCGCGCGTGGCCGCGGGGCGTTACGCGCGAGGTCGTTCTGGCGCTCGTCGGGCTCCGCTACGAGTTCAGCAGCAACTCGTCGGTCATGCGGGCGCTTTCAACGGGCGCCGGCGGCAAGGCCGACGCCACCGTCAGCATCCGCACGGAGCCGTGGGCGCCGGAAGTCGCCGCCACGGCCCAGATCCTTCCGCCGGAAGGCTGGAAAGACGCCACGGCCAGCGAGACCGCGACGCTCAAGCCCGCGACGATCGCAACGCTTAAGGCGCCCGTGACCCCGCCGGCCGGTGCCCTCGACCGCGCGCTGCCGGTCCGGATCACCGTTGCGCTCGGCGGCGTGCCGCTGACCGTTGATGACCGTTTCGACGTGAGCCAGCGCGACGTTCTCAAGTGGATGGTCATCGGGCCCTTCGCGAATACGAGCAAGGTCCTGCCCGATCTGTCGCCCCTGGAGGCCGATGCGCGGCTGGACTTCAAGGCCACATACGCGGGCATCGGCGGCAAGGTGAAGTGGCAGCCGGTCACGCTCCCCAACCGGTGGCTTCACCTCGACCAACTGCTGCACCCGACACAGCCGGCTACGGCGCTGGCGGTCACGTGCCTGCGGGTCGAGAAGCCCGTGACGGCGAGCTTGAGTTTCTCGTGCCGCGGCGGCATGCAGGTGTGGCTGAACGGAAAGCCGCTGGCCACGCTCCCTGGTCCCAGCGGGGGTAAGTCGGTGCAGGTGAACCTTGTGGCCGGCGACAACACGATATTCGTAAAGACCTCGTACGCCGAGGGCCCGTGGGAGATCACGGCGGAGGTCCGCGACCTCTCGCCCGGGCCCAGCCCGATCCTCCAGGTGCCGGAGGCGGCCAAGTTCACGCGCCCGGCGCCGTAGTGCGATTTCGCTTGGAAAACCGGCGGCGGGCGGCGTACAGTAGCGGTCCGGCGGTGGACGCGACGAAATAGAACAAGTGGCACAGCCGCTCGGGGCTGTGCATTGCCTTGCCCACCCGAGGGCGGGTGGGCCACATCGGCCTCCACACGGCCGTTGATCACAACCTGAAAGGATGTCCCATGAAGAACACGCGTCTTACTGCGGTCGTGGCACTGCTGGCCTTCCTGGCGGCCCCGGCGTTCGTGGCGGTCGCACGGGCCGAGGAGCCGGCCAACAACACCCCGCCCGCGGGTTTCACCGCCCTCTTCAATGGCAAGGACCTCACAGGCTGGAAAGGCCTCGTCGGCAACCCTAAGACGCGGGCCGCGATGACGCCCGAGCAGATGGCCGCGGCCCAGGAGAAATCCGACGCCGAGTTGGCCAAGCACTGGCGCGTCGAGAACGGTGAGGTCGTCAACGACGGCGGCGGACCGTACCTCTGCACCACCAAGAAGTATGGCGATTTCGAGATGTGGGTCGACTGGAAGATCCAGGCCAAGGGCGACAGCGGCATCTATATCCGCGGAACCCCGCAGGTCCAGATCTGGGACCCGTTCAACACACCCGGCGCCAAGGCGGGCTCCGGCGGCCTCTACAACAACAAGAAGAACCCGCACGATCCGCTGGGGGTCGCCGACAAGCCCGTCGGCGAGTGGAACACCTTCTACATCCGCATGGTCGGCGAGCTCGTGACCGTGAAGTTCAACGGCAAGCTCGTCGTCGATAACGTGCCGCTGGAGAACTACTGGGAGCACGACCGGCCGATCTACCCGTGCGAGCAGATCGAGCTCCAGACCCACGGCGGGCAGACGCGGTTCCGCAACCTTTACATTCGCGAGATCCCCGTTGAAGAATCCAACAAGTTCCTTGCGGGCCTGGGCGAAGAGGGGTTCCAGCCGATCTTCAACGGCAAGGATCTCGACGGCTGGCAGGGCTCGGTGGACGGGTATTTCGTGGAGAACGGCGTCCTCATCTGCGACCCGAAAAAGGGCGGCATGATCCTCACGAAGAAGGAGTACGCCGATTTCGCCGTGCGCTTCGAGTTCAAGGTGCCGCCGGGCGGGAATAACGGCCTGGCGATCCGCACGTCGCCCGGGCAGCACGCCGCGACCGACGGCTTCGAGATCCAGGTCCTCGACGACACCGCCGAGAAGCACGCGAAGCTCCAGACGTGGCAATACTGCTCGTCGATCTACGGTGTCGTGCCGGCCTTCCGCGGATACACGCGGCCGGTGGGCGAGTGGAACTACGAGGAGGTCATCGCCCAGGGGCCGCACATCACGGTGAAGCTGAACGGCACCGTGGTCGTCGACGCCGATGTCTCGAAGATCGAGAAGACGCCTGACGGCCATGACCACCCGGGCATGAAGCGTGCGAGCGGCGGCATCGGGTTCCTGGGCCACGGCGACCGCGTCGAGTTCCGCAACGTGCGCGTGAAAGCCCTCGACGCGAAGTAGTGAGGGACAACGGGCGATTCGGGTAAGACCGGCCCCCCTTGCGGCGCGCCGCCGACAAGCGAGGCCCTCAAGGGCCATGACGCCATGACTGCGGAAGAACGACTTCGCGAACTGGGCATCGAACTTCCCCCTGCCCCCAAGCCGGTGGGCGCGTACGTGCCGGCGGTACGGACGGGCAACCTCATCTTCGTCAGCGGGCAACTGCCGCTAAAGGAAGGCAAACTCCTGGCCACCGGCCACGTGGGCGCCGAGGTCACGCTTGAGCAGGCGCAGGCCTGCGCGCGGCAAGCGGCTCTCAACGCCCTGGCGGTCGTGCGAGGCGAGGTCGGATCGCTCGAGAAAATCACTCGCGTCGTCCGGCTCACGGGCCACGTTGCCAGCGCCCCCGGCTTTACCGACCAGGCGAAGGTTCTGAACCCGGCGAGCGAACTCATGGTCTCGGCGTTCGGCGACCTCGGCCGCCACAGCCGCGCCGCCCTCGGCGCCGCTGCGCTGCCGCTGGGTGCGCCGGTCGAGCTCGAGATGATCGTTGAGGTCCTGTAGGATCGGCATCGTTCTTGAACCCATTATGCTGCCGTTCTTTGCGTTGCGTTTTGCGGTTCAAGCCGCCGTCCGACGCACACAGCCTTTCGCCTTGAGTGCCCCCGCCGCAGCCCCTATAATCGACGACAACTCACGTAACTCGAAAGGCAAACATGGCCCAGACGCTCGTTTACAAGATCCTCGAGGCCCACCTTGTCGAGGGCAAGCTCGAGGCCGGCACGCCCATCGGCATCCGCATCGACCAGACCCTCACGCAGGACATCACCGGCACCATGGCCATGATGGAGTACGAGGCCATGGGCGCGCCGAGGCCGGCGACCGAGGTGTCGGTCAACTATGTCGACCACAACATGATGCAACTTGGCTTCGAGAACGCCGACGATCACGAGTTCCTGCGCACGTTCTCGGCCAGGCACGGCATGTACTTCTCGAAGCCGGGCAACGGCATCTGCCACCAGGTGCACCTCGAGCGGTTCAGCGCCCCCGGCAAGACCCTTCTCGGGGCCGACAGCCACACGCCCACGTGCGGCGGGGCGGGCATGATCGCCATCGGCGCCGGCGGACTCGACGTGGCCCTTGCCATCGCCGGGCAACCGTTCTTCATCGCGTGCCCGAAGGTCTGCCTCGTGAAGCTGACGGGGCGGCTGCGCCCATTCGTCGCGGCCAAGGACGTGATCCTCAAGCTCCTCTCGATCCTCACCACGAAGGGCAACGTCGGCTGGATGGTCGAGTACGGCGGCCCGGGCGTCAAGACCCTCGGCGTGCCTGAGCGGGCGACGATCACGAACATGGGTGCCGAACTCGGCGTCACGTCGAGCGTCTTCCCGTCCGACAAGGTCACGCAGGCGTTCCTCAAGGCCCAGGGCCGCGAGAAGTCTTGGCAGCCGCTGGCCGCCGACCGCGGGGCCACGTACGACCGCGTCATCGAGATCGACCTGGGCAAGATCGAGCCGATGGTCGCCTGCCCGCACTCGCCCGACAACGTCAAGACCGTCCGCGAGGTCGGGCCGATCGCCGTCCACCAGGTCTGCATCGGCAGTTGCACGAACTCGAGCCTCCGCGACCTGATGACCGTGGCGGCGCTCCTGAAGAATCGCACCGCGCGGCCGGAGGTGAGCCTGGTGGTGGCGCCGGGGTCGCGGCAGGTGCTGGAGACCCTTGCCCGGCAGGACGTTCTTTACACGCTGATCGCCGCGGGGGCACGGATCGACGAGGCCGCGTGCGGCTTCTGCATCGGGGCGGCCCAGGCGCCGCAGACCAACGCCGTGAGCGTCCGCACGTCGAACCGCAACTTCGAGGGCCGCTCAGGCACCAAGACCGCGGGCGTTTATCTCGTCAGTCCCGAGACGGCCGTGGCGTGCGCGCTCACGGGCAAGATGACCGATCCGCGCGACCTCAAGATCGAGTACCCCAAGGTGCCCGCCGCGGCGCGCCGCCTGCTGATCGACGATTCGATGATCCTCGCACCCTCGGCCACGCCCGAGCAGATCGAGGTCTTCCGCGGCCCGAACATCGTTGGCCCGCAGCCGATGGACGCCCTGCCCGACCGGCTGGCCGGCCCCGTGACGCTGAGGGTGGGCGACAAGATCACAACTGACCATATCATGCCGGCCGGCGCGCTGGCGGTCTATCGCAGCAACGTGCCGAAGTACGCTCAGTACGTTTTCGCACGAGTCGACCCGGAGTTCTCGGTCAGGTGCCTCAAGGCCCGCGACGCGGGCAAGGCGAACTTCATCGTCGGCGGCGAAAGTTACGGCCAGGGTTCCAGCCGCGAGCACGCGGCCCTGTGCCCGCGGTTCCTGGGGGTGCGGGCGGTGATCGCCAGGAGCATCGAGCGGATCCACCAGGCGAACCTCGTGAACTTCGGCATCCTGCCGCTCGTGTTCACGGACCCCAAGGACGCCGAGAACATCCGCCAAGGCGACGAACTGGAGATGGCGTGCCTCAAGGCCGCCGTGGCCTCGCGCGAACTCGTCACCGTGAGGAACGTGACGCGCGGCACGCAGTTCGAGGCGCTGCTGAAGGTGTCTGAGCGCGAACGCGGGATCCTGCTGGCCGGAGGAGTCCTCAACCTGGCGGGAAACGCCCGGAAATGACCCTGTACAACCCGAAATGAGACTTATGAGGCGGTTATCGGGCGTTTCTGGCCATTGCCACCCGGCCGTCAACTGCGAAATCCGGGCTCGAAACAACCGGACTGACTGGAGCGCAAAAAACCGCCTCCCGGGCACATCGTCCCAGGAGGCCACTCTTAGCTCGTGCGAGCATTCCCGCGCCTGCCCTTAGCAGAGCGCGATGTACGTCGCGAGCGTAAGCACAAGGATCTTCAACCGCCGAATCAGTTCAATCTCGTCCATGGTGTCAATCCCCAAATCATCGCTTCCACGGAACTATACACGAAAAGAAAGCAAAAGCAAATTTCGCCGCCAAGATGTAACTTTGGGTAAAATGGGTACTTAAGGGTGTCCTTTTCGGGGCCGGATCTCACTGTATCATGCGGAAAAACGCGCGTTTTTTGGCTTCCCTGGAGGGGGCCGCGCCCAGAACAGGTGTTGCGCACGCTCCTGGCGGGTCAGGGCGCCGGCTGAACTGCCGGATGACGGTAGACATTCCTCGGGCAATGCGTATAATACACCCGACGTAGATAGGCGCTTCAAGCGCACCGGAGGAGGACGTCATGAAAGACCAAGACGTCATGAAGGAACAAGTGGAAGCCGTCATCGCCGAAATCCGTCCGCTCCTCCAGGGCGACGGTGGCGATATCGAACTGGTGGCCATCGAAGGCGGGGTCGTCAAGGTGAAGCTCCGCGGCGCCTGTGCCGGGTGCCCGGGAGCCCAGATGACCCTGAAGATGGCCGTCGAGCGGCGCCTCAAGGCCAAGATACCCGAGGTCGAGCGCGTCGAAAGCGTCTGACGTTCACACAGGTCAAACTGTTGCAATCCCGAGAACCGAAAGGAGCCGAGCCGTGGCGTACAAGATCACTGATGAGTGCGTATCGTGCGGCGCGTGTGAGTCCGAGTGCCCGGCCGAGGCCATCTGCCAGGGCGAACAGAAGTATCAGATCGACGCCGCCAAGTGCACCGATTGCGGCGCTTGCGCTGAGGTGTGTCCGACCGAATGCATCAGCCAGGCGTAACTCAATCCGATGGGTAAAGGATTTTGACGAGGCTGCTCCCCGGCTCAGGGCCGCGAGCAGCCTCTCGATTTTCGCCCGCTGACGGCTTGCCGCCGGCGGCCAGCAAGGGTGAACGCCGTGGCCCGCGACATCGATTACGCCGAAGCGATTGCCGAACTCCAGCGCGCCCGCCGCGTGGCGCTGACCGCCCACATCAAGCCCGACGGCGACGCCCTGGGTTCCCTGGCCGCCCTGCGTCGGTGGCTGATCGCCCAGGGCAAGACCGTCACGGTCATCCTGCCGACGCCCCCCGCCAACAAGTACGCGTTCATGGACCCCGAGGGCGCCTTCAAGACCGTCGGCCGCGACGTCAAGCTCTCGACGCTGCCGCCGCAGGACCTGGTCGTCGTCCTCGATACCTGCACGTGGCTGCAACTCCAGGGCATGGAGCCGCTGGTGGGGCACTCCGCCGCGCCGGTCCTCGTGATCGACCACCATCGCACGCAGGACGCCCTGGCCGATTTCCAGTTGATCGACCCCGAGGCCCCGGCCACCGCCGTGATCGTGCACCGCCTGCTCGTAGCCGCCGGCGCCACGATCGACGCCCCGACCGCGATGTTCCTGTTCGTGGGTCTGGCGTGCGACACCGACTGGTTCCGCCTGGCAACCGTCGACGGCCCCACGTTCGCCCTGGCGGCGGCGCTCGTCGAGGCCGGGGCCAAGCCCAGCCTGGCCTATGATGTTCTGTACATGAACGACGATCTGCCCAAGATGCTGCTGCGGGGCCGGGCCATCGAGAACCTCGTTTCCACCCTCGACGGCCGCGTCACCGTCATGCGCCTCTCGCGCGCCCTGTTCCGCGAGTTCGGCACCGACGTCGGCGACACCGAAAACCTCATCACCGAGTGCATGCGGGTACGCGGCACGCAGGTGGGCGTGATGCTGGTCGAGGCCGACGGCGACGACATCCGCGTCAGCCTGCGCTCGCGACCCCCGGTCAACGTGCTCCAGGTGGCCGAGCAGTTCGGCGGCGGCGGCCATCATCGCGCCGCCGGCGCCAAACTCACCGGCTCGATGGACCAGGTCGAGGCCCGCGTGCTCGAGGCCGTTCGCCGCGTGCTCGACGAGACCGACCTCGCGGCCGGCCCGCGGCCCGGCAACGGTCGTTAGAAGCTGGCGTTCGACCGGCATCGTGGAGGCCGGATCATGCATCGCTGGTACATCCCCGACAACCCGGTTCCCGAGGACCGGCGCCTGCGCCACGAGTCGCGTTACCTTTCCTACGAGCGGCTCGATCAGGGCCTGGTGTTCTGCCTCGACGGCGTAGGCGGATATGATTGGCTGCCGAGGCTCCTGAGGCGCGGGCTGGACCAGGGCGGCGTCAAGGGAGCACTCATCATCTACCACTGGTCGGTCGGCCCGCTGGGGCTGTGGGTAACCGACCTTCTCGTCCGCCGCCGCAACCGCGAGAGCGCCCGGCGGCTGGCACAAACCATCGTCCGCTACCAGGAGTGGAAGCCCGGCCGGCCGGTGTCGGTCATAGGCCACTCCGGCGGCGGGGCCATGGCGGCGTGGGTGCTCGAGGCCCTGCCCGAGGGGTGCCAGGTCGATCACGCCCTTGTGCTCTCGCCGGCGCTTTCGCCGCGCTATAACATGGCCAGGGCCGCCAAAGCCGTCCGCGGGCATCTCTACGTGACCCATTCATGGCTCGACCTCCTCCTGATGGGCCTGGGGACGTTCGTCTTCGGCACAATGGACGGCCGGCACAGCGTGAGCGCGGGTCTGACCGGGTTCCGCATGCCACCGCATCTTGCCCCCGACGAGCGCGAGGCGTATCGCAAGATCCGGCAGATCGCCTGGCGTCCGGCCCTGATCCGCGACGGCCATTTCGGCGACCATACCGGATGCACGAACACGCGGTTCGCACGGCGGGTGCTGACCCCCATTCTCCTGGGCCGTTCGGACCCCGGCGAACCATTGGAACCGTTGGAAAACGCTTGACATAAGTCGCGGCAGGCTATAATCTGGCAGCTTCGCACTGGTCAAAGGGTATGCGCCTGCGCGCGTGAAACGTGAGGAGAGAGGCATTTGACGACGACTCTGCAGGTTCAGGAGCTGATTGACGCCGGTATCCACTTTGGTCATCCCGCCAGCCGATGGAATCCCAAGATGGCGCCTTACATTTACGGGCGCCGGAACTTCATCCATATCATTGACCTGAAAGAGACGATCAAGGGCATCGTTCGGGCCAAGAAGTTTCTCACCCGGCTCGTGGCCGAAGGCAAGGACGTCGTCTTCGTCGGGACCAAGCGACAGGCCCGCGCCGCCATCGAGCAGGAAGCCAAGCGCTGCAGCATGCCCTACGTCAACTACCGCTGGCTGGGCGGCACGCTTACGAACTTCCGCACCATCCGTTCGCGGATGGCGCGGCTGGCGGAACTGGACGAGATCGAGGCCTCCGGGGCCGGAAGTCAGTACTCCAAGAAGGTTCTGTCGCGGCTCCAGCGTGAACATCGCAAGATGAAGCGCAACCTGGACGGCCTCAAGACGCTCGAGCGTCTGCCCGGCGCCCTCATCATCGTCGATCCGACCCGCGAGAAGAACGCCATTCGCGAAGCCAAGAAGCTCGACATCCCGGTCGTCGCCCTCGCCGACACGGAAGCGGACCCCGATGATCTGTCGGTGGTCATCCCCGGCAACGACGACGCCATGCGGGCGATTGAAATCGTTATGAAGCACCTGGCCGACGCCGTGGCCGAGGGCAAGGCCAATCGGGCCGCCCGCGCCGTCATCGAAGGCGAGGGCCAGGCTCTGGTTCGCGCGCCCAGCCGGCCGCGCGCCCGGGCCCCCGGCGGTCCGCGCCAAGGCGAGTCGGAGCGCCCGGCCATCGAAATGCCCCTGCCGAAGCCGCATCCGGCCATGCAGGAGCAGGCAGGCACCGAGCCCGAGACGCCGCCGGCCGCCCCGTCGAACCCGGCGTAACCGGCGCAGCGTGCGTCACGGAACTCTTACACAGCCCCCCGCCTCACGGGGGGCTGGCTTAAGCCCCCGATCCTTTCGGCGGCCAGACCACGAGGAGCAGAAGCGATGGCCATTCGTGCAGAAGAAGTCAGGAAACTCCGCGAACGTACCGGCCAGGGCATGATGGAGTGCAAGAAGGCCCTTGAGGAATCCGGCGGCGATGCCGAGAAGGCGGTCGAGGTCCTCCGCAAGAAGGGCCTCGCGACGGCCGAGAAGAAATCCGGTCGCAAGGCCGCCGAGGGCCGCATCTTCGCCTACATCCATCACAACGGCAAGGTCGGCGTCATGGTCGAGGTGAACTGCGAGACCGATTTCGTCGCCAAGAACGAGCAGTTCCAGGCGTTCCTGAAAGACCTCTGCCTGCACATCTGCGCCGTCAACCCGAGGGCCGTGCGGCGTGAGGAGATGCCGGCGGCGCTCGTCGAGACCGAGAAGCGGATCGCCCGCGAGCAGATCGCCGGCAAGAAGCCCGACAACATCATCGAGAAGATCGTCGAGGGCAAACTGGGCAAGTGGTACGCCGAGCACGTGCTCCTCGAGCAACCGTTCGTCAAGGACCAGGACCGCACGGTCCAGGCCATTCTGACGGAGCTCATTACCAAGACCGGCGAAAACATCGTGATCCGGCGCTTCGTGCGCTTCGAGGTGGGCGAAACCGCGACGGAGTGATCCGGGGGGAGGACGCATGGCCCCTCTGTACAAGCGGGTCTTGTTGAAGGTCAGCGGCGAAGGGTTCTGCAAGCCCGGCGGTTTCGGTCTTGACCCCGAGGAAGTCCGCGCCATCGCGCGGCAGGTCAAGGAAGTCGTCGAGAGCGGCTCCGAGCTTGCGATCGTCGTCGGCGGCGGCAACTACCTGCGCGGCGTCCAGTTCTCGCAGACCGCCAACATCAAGCGCGCCACGGCCGACTACATGGGCATGGTGGCCACGGTCATCAACGCCCTCGCCCTCCAGGACTGCCTGGAATCGCTCGGCGTCGATACCCGCGTCCAGTGTGCCGTCGAGATGAAGGACGTGGCCGAGCCGTTCATCCGCCGCCGCTGCATCCGCCACCTCGAAAAGAAACGCATCGTCATCCTCGCCGGCGGCACCGGCAACCCGTTCTTCACCACCGACACGTGCGCGGCCCTGCGGGCGAGCGAGATCGGTGCCGAGGTGCTCCTCAAGGCCACCAAGGTCGATGGCGTCTACTCCGACGACCCGAACCGGAATCCCAACGCGGTACGCTACACCCGCCTGACCTACGATGACGTCCTCCGCCAGAACCTGAAGATCCTGGACGTGGCCGCCGTCACGCTCTGCAAGGACGGCCACATCCCGGTCATCGTTTTCAACCTCAAGCGCGAAGGCAATATCCGGCGCGTCATCGCCGGGGAAGAAATCGGAACCCGAATCGGAGACTAACCGTGCCAGCCGACGATATCCTCCTCGAAGCCGAAGACAAGATGGACAAGGCCGTCGAGCACCTGAAACAGCAGTTCCGCACCGTCCGGACCGGCCGGGCCTCCGCGGGGCTGGTCGAGCACCTGCGCGTGGAGTACTACGGTGCCCCGACCGAGCTGCGCCAGCTCGCGACCATCACGGTGCCCGACCCGCTCATGATCGTGATCAAGCCGTACGACCCCGGCTCGGTCGGCGACATCTCGAAGGGCATCCAGGCCTCGGACCTCGGTATCACGCCGATTGTCGAAGGCAAGGTCATCCGCCTGAACATTCCGCCGCTGTCGGAAGACCGCCGCAAGCAACTCGGGCACCAAGTCAAGGAAATGGCCGAGGCCACGAAGGTGTCGATGCGCAACGTCCGCCGCGATGCCATCAAGCAGATCGATGCCGACGAGAAGGCCAAGGTCCTGAGCGAGGATGAGGCCCGCAAGGCCCACGAGGACGCGACCGAGCTCGTCCACGGCCACGAGAAGCAGATCGACGAGGTTCTCGCCCACAAGACCGCGGAGATTCTCGAAGGCTGACGAGAATGCCATAAGGCGGGTGGCATGCCCACGCCGCTGTTTGCGTGGGCATGTTTTGCCCCGGTCGCACAGCATGCCCACGCAACGGA
>PMZT01000006.1 GCA_003170085.1 Planctomycetia bacterium
TGCCGAGACGCCGGCCGCGATAGAACCTCCCGGCGACGATCCGGTGGCCCAGTCCATCCGCCATTACCTTCGCGGCCGCGACTACATGGTGGCCAAGGAACACCTGATGGCGGTGCAGGAGCTGCGCCAGGCGGCGGCCCTGGCGCCCGAGGCCGAGCGCGTCTGGGTGAACCTGGGCCTCTCGCTCTTCGATTCCGGCAACGTGGCCGGCTCGGTCGAGGCGTTCGACCGGGCGCTGAAGATCGATCCCGAGGAACCGGCGGCGCTGTACTACCGCGCCCGCGTCGCCCGGGCACAGAACGATCCTAAGCAGGCCGGCGAGCTTCTCGCGCGGCTGGTCGAGCACACCAAGAAGGGCTCGGCCTTCAACATCCTCGGCACCTACCACCTGGCGCAGGTCTTCCAGGAGAAGAACGACGCCATCGGTGCCATCAAGAACTATGAGGCGCTCGACGAGATGCTCCGGGAGCCCCAGGCGTTCTTCCAGCGGTATCCCGACATCTTCCTGCTGTTTCGCAGCCGGCTCCAGATCAAGGAGATCCTGGGGCGGCTGTACCTCGTGCACGGCGACAATGACAAGGCCGCCGCCACCTTCCGCGAGATCGCCGGCGAGCGGCCCGACCTGCCGGAGCTGAACGGCCTCGTGGCCCAGGCGTTCCTCCAGAAAAAGGACTACGCGAGCGCCCGCGAGTGGATCCGCAAGTGGATCGACGTCCACCCGCAGGACGGCGCCGGGTACCAGCGCCTGGCCGAGATCTACAAGGCCGAGGGCAAGCCCGAGGGCGTCATTCCCGAGCTCGAGAAATACGCCAAGGAGCATCCCGATAACCTGGTCCTGGCGTTCCAGTTGGCGGCGTCGTACGAGTCCGCCGGCCGCAAGGACGAGGCCGTCGGGATCCTCCGCAAGCTCAGCATCGGCACCGACAAGACGCAGGGCACGAGCGTGGCGGCGGCGATGAAACTGGCCGAGATGGAACTGGCGGCCGACCGACCGGCGGCGGCGCTCGAGGCCCTCGGCATCGCCATGAGCGTCGGCGTGGCGGAATCGCAGATCCTCATCCGCGGCGCGCAGATCATCGACGGCCTCAAGGATCCCGCCCGCGTCTACCAGGATTTTCAGAAGCTTCTGACCGACGATCAGAAGAACTACGGGCTCTTCATCCTCGGCGGTATGCTCTCCGAGAATCTCAAGCGCCGCGACGAGGCCCTTGTCCTCTACGACAAGGCCCTCGCGCGCCAGCCGCGCGCCGCCATCGCCTACTCGCGCAAGGCCGACCTCCTGATCGAGGCCAACCGCCACGCGGATGCCCTGGCCGTGTACCAGGCGGCCGAGAAGGCGGGCCTCGACCTTCCGATCTTCCATCGAAAGATGGGCATGCTCCTGGAGTTCCTCGACCAGCCGAAAGAGGCCATCGAGCAGTACCGCCTGACGCGCCAGGCGGCGCCCGACGACAAGGCCACGCGCTACCTCTTGGCGGGGCTGCTGGCCCGCACCGGCCAGGCCGACGAGGCCGAGAAGGAATTCAAGAGCCTCATCGCCCGTTTCCCCGGCGAAGTGCAGGCGTTCTGCCAGCTTGGCGGGCTGTACATGGCGCGCAGCCAGATGGAGGCCGCCGAGAAGGCGGTCGCCGACGCTCAGGCCGCCGACGCCAATGCCGTGCTCCCGAAGGCGCTCCTGGCCGAGATCCGCTTCCGCCAGAAGAAGCTTGAGGAAGCCGAGAAGATCACCCGCGGCATCCTGGCCGAGCATCCGACCGAGAACGACGTGCGGCTGCTCCAGGCCTACATCCTTGCCGCCCAGAAACGCCTGCCCGAGGCCGCTGCCGAGCTCAAGGTCCTCTTGGCGGCCGATCCCGAAAACATCAACTGGCGGTACTTCCTGGCGGGCCTCGATAGCGAACGGGGCGACACCGCCGCCGCCGAGCAGGAACTCAGCCGCATCCTTCAGAAGAAGCCCCTCCACGCCCCGTCGGCCAACGACCTGGGGTACATGTGGGCCGACCGCGGCATCAACCTCGTGCAGGCCGAGAAGCTCATTCGCGACGCCCTCCAGGCCAGCCCCAAGAACGCCGCTTACATGGACAGCCTCGGCTGGGCGATGTACAAGCAGGGGCGGTTCGAGGAGGCGGTCAAGACGTTGCTGGAGGCCACGGCGATCTCGCCCGAGATGGACCCGATCCTGTGGGACCACCTCGGCGACGCTTACTGGCGCCTCAGCCGCCGCGACGACGCCGTCAAGGCCTGGGAGACCGCCGCCAAGCTCCTGGCCGCGCGCGCCGCCGACGTCAGGCCGGCCGACGTCCAGCGCGTCCAGTCGAAGATGCAGAGCATCCAAGCGGGCAAGGCGCCCGAGGTGGCGCCCGTGGCACCCGCCGAAATCCATACGCAGCCAGGTCCGTCCACGTCGACCCAGCGTTAGGAGCGAATCATGTCCGGCCATTCCCATTGGGCAACCATCAAGCGCAAGAAGGGTGCCGCCGACGCCAAGAAAGGCCAGGCGTTCTCGAAGTGCGCCCGCATGCTCATGCTGGCGGCACGCAAGGGCACCGACCCCGGCATGAACCTCGCGCTGCGGTACGCCCTTGATGAGGCCCGCGCGGTGAACATGCCGAAGGACTCCATCGATCGCGCCGTCAAGAAGGGCTCCGGCGAACTCGAAGGCGTCCAACTCGTCGAGATCACATACGAGGGCTACGGCCCCGGCGGCGTGGCCATCCTCCTCGACGTCGTGACCGACAACCGCAACCGCACCTCGAGCGAGATCTCCAAGATCTTCGAACGCCACAACGGCCGCATGGGCCCGCCCAACTGCGTCGCCTACATGTTCACGCAGAAGGGCATCATCACGGTCACCGGGTTCAAGGACGAAGAGAAGCTGATGGACATCGCCCTGAGCGCGGGGGCCGACGACCTGGCCCCGACCGAGGACGGCTTCGAAGTCATCGTCCCGCCGGAGGCCTACGAGGTCGTCAAGAAGGCCCTGGCCGACGCCAAGATTCCGATCGCGCGGTCCGAGGTCACCCGCCGCCCCGCGAACTTCATTCCGCTGGGCGAGAGCGACGCCCGCAAGGTCCTGAACCTCATGGATTCCATCGAGGAACACGACGACGTGAACAAGGTGTACTCGAACTTCGACATCCCGGCCGAGATCATCGAGAAGCTCCAGGCGGAGTGACGGCCGCTTCGGGTTTAGAGCATTTCACGCGCGGCTGTAGCTGAC
>PMZT01000291.1:0-13007 GCA_003170085.1 Planctomycetia bacterium
TCAATTGTGAAGGACTACTAGGGGTGCGGCGCAACTTGGAACCTTGCGCGGCGGGTCTCCGCACCCGCCGCGCAAGACCTGGAAAGTAGCACTGTCGTACCCAACCACCGCGCCCGGTGCGCATGAAAACGGCGCGGCTGAAACAACCGCGCCGTGCTGCGGCATCTGAGGCCGGAGGCCTTACTTCGCGTCGGACTTGTTGCCCTTGTCTGGCGGGTCGCCCTTATCGCCCTTGTCGGACTTCGAGTGCGGCCGTTTTTCCGGTGCAAGTGGCGACGGGGCCTTGCCCTTGAGCAATTCGTCGAGGCGGCTCTGGATGATCTGCTGCCGCGCGGCCTCGCGCTGCTTCAGTTCCTGCCGCAGGGTATCCAGCCGCTGCTCCAACTGCCGGACCTGGGCCTCGCGCGTGACGATCTCGGCATCGACGAGCTTCTCGGCCACGGCCCGGAGCTGCTCGACGAAGGCATCGCGTTCCTTCGGATCGGTGGCGGCGCGGGCCTTCGCGGCAAGATCGTAGGCGCGGTACTGGAGCTGCCGTTCTTCCAGGGCCTTGCGGAAGGCCTCGGGGTTATGCTCCCTTAACTCCTTCAACTGGCCGATTTCAAACCGCAGGTGGCGCATGACCTGGCGGTAGCGATCGGCGTCCGAGTCGCGCATCTTATCGAGCTCGGGCCGCAGCCAGGGCATGTTTGCATCGACGAACGTCATGATCGCGGCGATGTCTTCGTCGGTCACGTTGCTGAAGATGGGCGACGGGTGCAAGTGCCCGCCCGAGCCCTCGCGGCCTTCGCGGCTGTCCCGGCCAGGCGAGGACGGCTTGGGGTCGCGGGGTGGCGCATCCTTGTCCGGCGCCGGAGCCGACACCTGGGCCACGGCGGAGTCATTGCGGGGTGCGTCGGCGGCCCACACAAGAGGAGCGGCGAAAGCCACGGCGGCGATCGTCGCCAAGGCGAGCAGCAGGCGTGTGTTCGGCATCAGGGTCTCTCGGCTAGGCATCCATCTCGGTCCGCAGATACTCCATGAACTGCTCGATCTCGTCGGCGGCATCCTCGTCACAGATGTTCGGGCGGACGGCCGGAGTCTCCGGCGCCTTGCCATTGAGGCTGGCTTCAAGCAGTTCCACGCTCGCCGAAATCTCGGCCAGTTCTTCGATGATCTGCGTATCGGAGATCAGCCGCGGCTGATTGACCGCGGGGGCCGGCGGGCGAATGGCCCACACGCCCGCGACCACGAGGATCAGCGCGGCGGCGGCCACCCAGCCGTAGCGCCGGCCCAGCGTCAGGATCGTCGGCCGGGCAGGCTTGTGCGCGGCTGCAAACCGCAGGCGCTGGTGCAGAGTTTCCATTGCCTCGGGGCGAATCGCCGGTTCGCGATCGAGCCGGCCAAGGGCCTTGAGGCCGCGCGACTGCGCCGCGGCTTCGCGCCGGCACACTTCGCACGCTTCCAGGTGCGCCTCAAGAGCGCGGCGGCGCGCGGCCGAGAGTTCATCGGCTGCGTAAAGCGTCCATTCCGTGTTGTCAGGGCAGTGGCTCATAGTTCATCCTCGGGGATTATTTCCCCTAACTTCCCGATCGCTCGGTGTGCCCGGGCCAGGACCGTACCCAGCGGTTCGCCGGTGGCGTGGGCAATGTCCTTGAACGCCATCTCGCCGTAGTACCGCATGAGGAGGACCTCGCGGTCGGCCAGCGGCAGTCGGGCGAGCGCGGCCTCGACGCGTGCGGCTCGTTCGCCCCGCATGATGGCGGCCTCGGGAGACGTCTCCGGCGCCGGTGCCGACGCGAGCGGATCGGACCCCTCATCGGGGCTCGAAGACGGCTCGCGGGGCCGGCGGCGGATCCAATCCCGCGCCAAATTCACCGCTATGCGAAAGATCCACGCCCGGAACTTCCCCTCCGGGCGGTACGTATCAAGGCTCCGAAAGGCCCGAAGCATCGTCTCCTGCATCAGGTCTTCGGCCACGTCGGGCCGTCCGACCAGACGAACCAAGAGGCCATAAACCCGCGGCGCAAACGACATGAGCGTCTGCGAGAGGTCTTCGTGTTCTCCTGGCTTTTCGGCCATTCGTTCCACCTGGCTAAACGCGAAAGGCGGACAATTATTGCCGCCCTATCGCCCTCCGACAAGACGCGGCTTGCCTGCCGGCCCTGGTGCACGCTATAACAACCTCATGCAAATGCTCGGCCTTGACCTGGGTGAACGTCGTGTGGGTGTTGCCCTGAGCGACCCCCATGGTATCGTCGCCAGCCCGCTCGTGCAACTCACGGTGCGCGGCCGGCGCGACCTTGTAGCCGCCGTCGCGCGCCTCGTGGCCGAGCACGGCGTCGAGCGCGTCGTTGTCGGCCTGCCGCTCTTGGCCGACGGCACCCGCGGCGAACAGGCCCGTCGCGTCGATGCGACCGTGGCGGTCCTGCGCGAAGCGCTGACGGTGCCGGTGGTTGCATGGGACGAGCGGTTCTCGACCCAGGACGCCGACGAGGCGATGCGCCAGGCGGGCCTCCGGCCGGACCGCCGCAAGGCGCGGCGCGACAAGGTGGCGGCCGCGCTCATTCTTCAGGCGTATCTGGAAGCGGGGTCTCCGCTTCGCTAGGCTCCTCGGGCGGCGGCGGAGGAAGCGGCGGGGGCGCCGGCGGCAGCGGCAGGTCCGCCCGGACCTCGGAGCCGCGGTCGTCCAGACAACGGTAGCTCGCGTGGTCGATGGACGCCTCGGGGTTGCTCTTGACGTGAATGCGCTTGTGCGTATCAGCCTCCATGCGGGCCAGCGTGGTACGCTTGGCGTTGTTGATGTGGTCGGCCACTTGCGGATGCAGCATCACGTCGATCACCGCGATCTGGTCGCGGCTCACCAGCAGTTTCAGGTGGCGCATCACCTCCAGCGCCACGGACTCCGGGTGCTTCAGGATGCCCGAGCCCTTGCAGTAGGGGCAGTCGGTGTACGTTGACCGCTCAAGGCTGGGCTGCACGCGCTGGCGGGTCATCTCGACGATGCCGAATTTCGAGATGTGAAGGATCTGCGAGCGGGCCTTGTCGCCGGCGAGCGCGTCGCGCAGCTCGCGTTCGACGTGGCGGCGGTTCTCGGTCTTCTGCATGTCGACGAAGTCGATGAGGATGAGGCCGCCCAGGTCGCGCAGGCGGATCTGGCGGGCGATCTCCTTGGCGGCGTTCACGTTGAGCTGGTGGGCCGACTCCTCGGCGTCGCGGCCGTGGCGGAATCGCCCGGAGTTCACGTCGATGGCCACCAGCGCCTCGGTCTGATCGATGACGATGCTGCCGCCCTTGGGCAGCGTGACCACGCGGCTGTAGATGCGGTCGATCGCCTCCTCCACGTGGTACTTGTGGAAGAGCGGAACCTTCTCGGCGTAGAACTGCACGGCGCCCACGGAGCGCGGCATGGCGATCTTCATGAACTCGAGGACGCGCTTCAGGACCGGCTCGGAATCGATCCAGACGGTGGCGATGTCGGTCGTGTACATATCGCGCAGCGTTCGCATGACGAGGTCCGACTCGCGGAAGATATCGGCCGGGGCCTTCGAGCTCTGGACGCGGGCCTGGACCACCTTCCACAGCCTCACGAGGTACTGGAGGTCCCGTTGCAGGTCGCGCTTGCCGCGCCCGAGGCCCGCGGTGCGGACGATGAAGCCCATGCCTTCGGGCGGATGGAGTTCGGCCAGCAGGTCGCGAAGCTGGCGGCGCGTGGTCTCGTCCTCGATCTTGCGCGACACGCCCAGTCGCCCCAGCCCCGGCATCAGGACCAGGTATCGGCCGGGGATCGAGAGGGCCGTGGTCAGGCTCGGCCCCTTTGTGCCGAGGCCTTCCTTGGTGATCTGAACGACGACCTCGTCGCCGGGCCGGAAGACATCCTGGATTCGCCGGTGGCCGCGATGTTCCTTGCCCGCCTCCGGGTCGGCCTCGGCGCCCTCGGAACCCTTCTTGCGGCGCGGATAGGCCGACGGCAGGACGTCGCTGGCGTGCAGGAATCCGTTCTTCGCCATTCCGATGTCGACGAACGCGGCCTGGATGGTGGGTTCGACGTTGTTGACGCGGCCCTTGTAAATGTTGCCCACGTGCCGCTCGACGCTGGCGCGCTCGAGGTACAGTTCCTCAAGCTGGCCTTCCTGGACGATCGCGATACGGCACTCCTCGCCTTCGACCACGTTGATGAGCATTTCTTTCGTCATACGGCCCGCATCCTTTCGCATCTCCGGGTTGAACGGCGCCGGCGTCAGCCGAGGCGGATTTCCACGCGCCGAATATCGGTGCGGGCAATGGCCTCGGGGGCCAGGCCGAGCAGACGCAGAATTTCATCCGGCCGGACGGTTCCGCCCGGGCCGGTCTTCAGTACCATGCGCAGGCCCTCGTCTTCGGCCTTGAGATCCTCGATAAACGGCCGCGCGTCGAGCGGCTTGTCGCCGGTCGGGCGGTGCCGGACCACGGGGGCCTCGGTCCGCGCGAGCAATTGCGCGAGGCGGTCGGCCAGGTCCGGGCAGGGTTCCGGCAGGCGCGCCGTGTAGACGACGGCCGCGGGGCGGGCCTTGTCGGTGGGGCGCATGAGATCGACGGAGGTGACCTCGATGCCCTCGGGCACCTGGCGGGCGAGAGAGGCGATGAGGGAGTCGGGGTTGACCCAGTCGGCCAACTCAAACTCAAGGAGCTCGGCGTCGGACTCGATGCCGACGCTTCGCGGTTCCGTCAGCGACAGGCGCGGCCGGGGATTAAAGCCCTGGCTCATCCGGAGGGGCAGGGCGGCGCGGCGGAGTGCCCGTTCCCACAGGCGCATCATGTCGTGGTGACTGAGATACCGCTTGTCTCCGAGAACGCGAAACCAAAGGCGCAACCGTTGCCGAAACAAAAGTTCTCCCTGGAAAGCCCCAGTGCCGTTTATCTCACCGCCGATAGGGCGGGGATAGTTTTCGTGTCAATTTTCGATTCGCTACTTGGCCTTCTTGGCGGCGGCCTTCGGCTTCTTGTCCGGAATCGGCTCGGCACCCAGCAGCTCGGTCTTGCCCGGCATGGCGACCGGGTCGACCGGGTGCGGGCCAAACGCCAGATTTTCGGGGAAGAGGTTCAGCGGCGAGACCTTCATGGCCCAGTCGAACTTGATCTCGCGGCCGGTGTAGGCGGCCATGCGGCCGAGGATGGCGGTCATCGAGCTCTCGGCGATGCGCTTGCCGTCGTTCAGGGGTTCGCCCTTGCGGATGCTCGCGATGAGGTCGGCGTGCTCCTGGATCGTCGGATCGGTCCGGTCGCCCTCCCACTTCCAGGGCTTCTTGCCGGTGATGATGCCGCTGGGGTCGCACGTGCCCTCGGAGCCGATGAGGTGGTCGGAAATGCGGTGCGACGCCTGTCCGCCGAATTGCGAGCAGTAGCTGGCCACGCGGACGCCGTCGGGATACTCGTACTCGACGGCGAAGTGGTCATAGATGTCGCCCCACTTCGGCTCGGTGCGGCACTGGCGGCCGCCGGTCGCCACGCACTTGACGGGCGGCGCGCCCAGCGCCCAGTTCATCATGTCGAGGTTATGAACGTGCTGCTCGACGATGTGGTCGCCCGAGAGCCATGTATAGTAGTACCAGTTTCGGCACTGGTCCTCCATCTCGGTCCAGCCGGGCAGGGGCTGGTGGTACCACAGCGTGCCGGTGATGAAGTAGCACTGGCCCGAGACGATCTTGCCGATGTCGCCGCCCTGGATGCGCTTGATGGCCTCGAGGTAGGCGGCGTCGTGGCGTTTCTGCGTTCCGGCGACGATGGCCAGCTTCTTCTGCGTGGCGATCTCGGAGGTCGCGATGACCGACCGCACGCCCACCGGGTCGACGGCCACGGGCTTCTCGCAGAAGACGTGCTTGCCGGCCTCGATGGCCTGCTGCATGTGCAACGGGCGGAACCCCGGCGGCTCGCACAGCAGGACGAGGTCCACGCCGCTCGCCAGGAGCTTCTTGCAGGAGTCAAAGCCGCTGAAGCAGCGGTCGTCGGTGACCTGGATCTTCTCGCCCAGGGGCTTGAGGCTCTGGCGGAACGTATCGATGCGGTCCTTGAAGAGGTCGGCCAGTGCCCACACGATGACGCCCGGCGACGACTTGACGCTGCCCGTCAGGTCGGCCATGCCGCGCCCGCCGCAGCCCACCAGGCCGATCTTGATCGTGTCGGAACCGGCGGCGTAGGCGCCGGTGGCCGTAGCGGCAGCCAGCGCCGCGGCGCCGGCGAGGACGTTCTTCGGATTCTCCATGGCAAGCCCTTTCACAGGGTCATGCGCGGCAGGCCATTGACCTTGCCCCGCCGTGCCGACGTTCGGTTGTGCATCTCACGCGGCCGTGACGGCCGCGGCTAAACGGGTTTCCGCTGCGGTGAAGGCGGCGGCTAAACGGATGCGCGGCGGGCCGGGTGACCCGCCGCGCAAAGCGCTCCGGTACTAGATGAGTTCCGTGACGCCGGGCTTCGCGACCGGGTCAGGCGTGTACGGGCCGAACTCGAGCTTTTCGGGGCCGAGCTTCAGCTTCGACACCTTCGTGGCCCAGTCCCACTTGATCTCGCGTCCGGTGTAGGTGCACATGCGGCCAAGGACCGCGGAGAAGGTTGAATCGGCGACCTGCTTGCCTTCCATCATGTACTTGCCGGTGCCCTTGATGCTGGCGAGGCAGTCGACGTGTTCCTGGACGTAGTGGTCGATTTCCTCACCCGCGAAGTTCCAGATCTTCTCGCCGCCGTGACCGGTGAGACTGCCGCTGCAGTTCGACGTGCCCTTCTCGCCGACGATGCGTTCGGAGACGCGGCCGGCGGCCTTGGGCCAGTGCGAGCAGTAGCTGGCGCACTTCACGCCGCCGGGGAACGTGTATTCGACGGCATGGTGATCGTAAATGTTGCCCGGCTCGGGGCGGACCTGGCGGCCGCCGATGCCGACGGCGCTCTCGGGGGGCGAGCCCATCGCCCAGAGCATGATGTCGAGGTTGTGGACGTGCTGCTCGACGATATGGTCGCCGCAGGTCCAGGACCAGGCGTACCAGTTGAGGACCTGCCACTCGATGTCGGACATGCCTTCCGGCCGGGGCCGCTGGTGCGTGACCGGGCCGCCCATCCAGTAAAACTGGCCGCCGACGAGCTTGCCCAGCTTACCGTCGTGAAGCTGCGCGATCGTCTCCTGGTAGCGCTTCGAATGGCGGCGCTGCGTGCCGGCGACGACCGTCAGCTTCTTCTGCTCGGCCTCGGCGGCCGCGGCGCAAACGATGCGATAGCCCCACGGGTCGACGCAGACGGGCTTCTCCATGAAGACATTCTTGCCGGCCTTGACGGCGGCCTCGAAGTGGAGCGGCCGGAAGCCGGGCGGGGTGGCGATGCACACCAGGTCAACGCCGCTGGCGATGAGCTTCTGGTAATTGTCGAAGCCGCCGAAGCAATGCTCGGCGGTGGCTGTGACCTTGCTCGCCGTCTTCGGGTCCTTCTTGAGGCTGTCCATGAAGCCCGTGGCCTTGTTCTGCCACAGGTCGCCGAACGCGACGACCTTGACGTCAACCTTGTTCAGCTCGCTTGCCTGGAGGCACTGCTTGAGGGCGCCCGTGCCACGCCCGCCGCAGCCGATCAGGCCGACCTTGACCGTATCGGAGCCCGCCGCATAGGCATAATGCGAGCCGATACCGGCCAGTGCCGCGGCGCCGGCCACGGCGGCCGTGCCTTTCAGGAAGTCTCTGCGAGTCACCTGCTTGTTGCTGTTTTCCATTGTCCGGTCCTTTCAAGTGGTTGATTGGCGCTGCGCACCATGTCGCAACGTGATGTTTACGAGACGCGCCCCGCACGCGGGGGCCGCAAGGTCATATCTTCGCCTCCTCCCATTGCTGCTTCAGGAACGCGAACGACTTCGGAATCTCGACCAACGGATCGCTCGGGTGGGTCTTGTCGCCCTTCGTGTTGCATTCCAGGCTGCAGAAGTCCTGGAACCCGATACGCTTGAGGCCGCGGAACCCGGCGACGAAGCTGCGCTCGGGCTTGTCCGGCTCCCTCAGATGGTCCTGCCCGGGCAGCCAGCGGATGCGGCTGGCCAGGTGGACATGATGGCAGAGGCCGCTGGCGCAAACGAACGCGGCCTCATCGTCCTTCTCTTCCTTGCACATGTGGTAGAAATCGCCCATGAGGCAGATGCCGGCGCTCTTGGATTCATGGCAGATCGTCACGGCCTGCTCGAGGCGGTTCATGAAGTGCGCCTCGCCCTTGTTCAGGGGCTCCAGGAGGATCCGCGTGCCGCACTTGACGGCGTGCTCGCCCACGTCGTGCAGATGCTCCGCCAGAACCTTGAGGCCCTCGTCCCAGTTCATCTGCGGATGGTTGTTGAACGCGGGGACGAAGATGACGCCGGTCGATCCAGCCTCGCCGGCCCCGTCGAGCGCCTTCTTCAAGTCCTCGACGCCCTTCTTGCGCTTGTCGGCCTCGGGGTCGATGAGCGGGAAGTACCCAGCGCAGCAGGCGGCCATGGCGACGCCGGCGCCCTTGAGCTCCTCCTTGATCTGCTTGCCGCGCTCGGGGCTCAGGCGTCCGAACTCGAGGCCGCAGCCGCCGAACTTCAGGATGTTCTCGGCCTTCTCCTTGATGTCCTTGCCCGGGACATTCCCGTCCTGGCTGCACAGTTTGAGGACGGCCGGCTTGGCGGGGGCCGCCGCCTTTTCCTCGGCGCCAATCGCCCGCCGCCCCGCCATGCCCATGCCGGCCACGGTGCCGGCGGCCAGCAGGGAACCCTTGAGAAACTCGCGTCGATCCATCGTGGACTCCTTAGTGCGTACGCCCTTGCATGACAACCTGTTCCGCGCGGCGGATGCGGAGACCCGCCGCGCAAATAGTAAAGTTGTGCTGTCGTACTACGCAAACAACTCCGGCAGCAGCCGGCGCGTGATCTCCGCCAAGTAAGCGTCCACTTCGCGGTCCGAATCGAACTGGAACACCTTGTCGCAGACTTCGCGGGCCTGGTCCATGCTGAGGCTGCGTATCATCTTCTTAATCTCCAGAAGGGTGGCCGGGGATACGCTCAAAACATGGACCCCCAGCCCCAGCAGCACCGGCACATAGGTGGGCTCGCCGGCCATCTCGCCGCAGACCGCGATCTCGACGCCGGCGTCGAGCGCCGCCTCGCACACCGTCCGGATCAGCCGCAGCACGGCCGGATGGCCCGGCGTGTAGTAACTGGCCACGCGCTCGTTCGAGCGGTCGACAGCCAGCGTGTACTGCGTGAGGTCGTTGGTGCCGATGCTGAAGAAGTCGCATTCGCGGGCGAAGTTGCGGGCCATGATGGCGGCGCTGGGCACCTCGATCATGATGCCGACCTTGATGTCGGGGTCGAACTCCAGGCCCTCTTCCTCCAGGTCCTCGCGCACGTCGGCCAGCAGCATCTTGGCCTGCCGAAGTTCCTTGAGATTCGTAATGAGCGGGAACATGATGCGGGTGGGGCCCAGGGCGCTGGCCCTGAGGATGGCCCGGAGCTGCGTCTTGAAAAGCCCGATGTGCTGGAGGCTGAAGCGGATGCTCCGGCACCCCAGGAACGGGTTGCGCTCGTCGTAATCGCCCGAGAGGTGCGTGAACTTGTCGGCCCCGAGGTCGCAGGTGCGAATGGTGATGGGCCGGCCCTTCAGAAGGCTGATCGCCTCGGCGTAGGCCTGGAAGTGGTCTTCCTCGGTCGGGTCGTCTTCGCGGTCGAGGTAAAGGAACTCCGTCCGGTAGAGGCCCACGCCGCTGGCGCCGCGGGCCAGGCACGTCTCGACGTCGTGCGGAAACTCGATGTTGCCCCAGAGCTTGGTCTCGTGGCCGTCGAGGGTGACGGCGGGCGAGTCCCTCAGGTCGCCCAGTTCGAGTTCCATGCGGCGGAAGCGCAGGTCGGCCTCGCGGAACCGGGCAATGGTCGGCTCGTCGGGGTTCATGATGACGAGGCCGCGGTTGCCGTCGACGATCACGCTGTCGCCGCCCGAGACGTCGGCCGTGATGGTCTTGAGGCCCACCACGGCGGGGATGCCCATGGCGCGGGCCACGATGGTCGTGTGGCTGGTGCGGCCGCCGATGTCGGTGGCGAAGGCGAGGATCTTCGAACGGTCGAGGCTGGCCGTCTGGCTCGGCGTCAGGTCGTGCGCGATGATGATGACCGGCTCGGTCAGCGTGCCGATGCTCTCGCGCTTGGCGCCGATGAGGTTGCGAAGGAGGCGTTTTTCGACGTCGTAAACGTCGCTGACGCGCTCGGCCATGTACCGGTTCGGCAGGGCCAGGAACTTCTTGGCGTAGTTGCGGAGGATGGTGGAGACGGCATACTCGGGGGCGTAGTGCTCGCGCTCGACCAACTCGCGGATCTCCGAGAGGACGTGCGCATCGGTCAGCAGGGCGTCCTGAACGTCGAAGATGGCGCCCAGCTTCTCGCCGACGTCGGCGGACACGCGCTCGCGCAGGTCGCGGACCTCGGCCTGCGCGCGCTCCACCGCCTGCTGGAACCGCGCGAGCTCCGCGGCCACCTCCGACGGCTCAATGCTGCGGCGCGGGATGCGGAACTGTTCGCTGTCCAGGACGATCGCCGGAGCGATCGCCATGCCGGGCGACACCGCGATACCTTTTCGAATCTCCATCCGATTCCGTGAGGATGTCGCGAGGCTCACTCCTCGTGAAATTTCTCTTTGACCAACTGCTCCAGGGCATCGAGGCAGGCCGCGGCATCCTCGCCGTCCGCCTCCACCCGGAGCACCGTGCCGGGCATCGCCGCCAGGAGCATCATTTCCATGATGCTCTTGCCGTTGATCTTTTCCATGTTCTTATAGACCGTGACCTTGCACGCGAAGCGTTGGGCCGTTTCGACGAACTGCATCGCCGGTCGCGCGTGCATCCCCAGCCGGTTGATGATCTCCACGTCTCGTACAGGCACGAGCACATCTTTCTGTGGCGTTTCGGGACGCCGGCAGGCGTCACCCGTGTTCCTCGTCGGCCTCGCGGAGGAGGTCCACCAGTTCTTCCCGGGTTGTCGCCTGGCACATGAACCGCCGGAGGTTGTCGTTCTTGATGCTCCTGAAGATGTGCTCCATGGCCTTGAGGTGATCTTCAGGTTTCTCGGGATTCGACAGGAGCAGGAAGAAGAGGTGGGCCGGCTGGCCGTCGAGGGCGGCGAACTCCACCCCCGCCGCACTGCGGGCCACCGCGCCGACGACGCCGTCGACGCCATCGTGCTTGGCATGAGGAATGGCCACGCCGTTGCCGAAGCCGGTGGTCCCCTTCTTCTCGCGCTTCATGATCGCGTCCACGACCTTGCGGCGCTCGGCGGCCGAGATGGCCTTGGCCTTGACGAGTGCCCCCACCATTTCATCCACCGCATCGCGCGCGGACTCGGCCTTGAGATCCGAGAGGATCGCTTCGGTGCGGATAAAATCCATCAGGTGCATGGGCTGAAATCCCTTCTGACCCCCTTACGCGCGCGTAGGCTGGTGCGGATTCGGGCCGCGCCCCTTCCGATTACGCGTACGGTCCTTGTGCTCAATCAGTTGCCGCTCCAGGATATCCACGGTCTGGTCGATGGCGGCCCGTACGTCGGGCCCCTCCGTCCGACCGACCAGGTCGTGCATGTGCTCCACGCTGACGATGATCTCGCAACTGAACCCCAAGCCTACCGAGTCGAGCAAGACCCGGATGGACTGGATCCGGTCGTAGTACTTCTCCAGGCGCTCGGCCTTCTTCGCGGCGTAGGCCTTGATGTCGTTCGTGACCGATGCGTGGCGCGTCGTCACTTCGATCTGCAACGCACACCTCCCATCCCTGGCGGGCCCCATGATCTTCCGACACATCACCCGTGAACCTTGAGCGAGTGTACCAGTACGGATGGGAGGAAGTCAACGATTTCACGAACGTCTCGAATCCCCCTTGTGTATTGTGCGGCCATTACGGATGATTAGAGGAAGAGGAAATGACGGAAGCCGTTTCATCTGTGGAGGGTACAGCCATGGTTAAGGGCCTTTGTGCGATTCTTGTAACGGCTGTCGGATTATGGGCCGTAACCCAGGCGGTGGGGGCCACGGCACCCGCCGCCACGCCTCCCCCGGCGGCCCAGCCCGCGGTGGCGCCGCCTATGGAGGCGCCACCCCCGGCGCCGGCCAAGCCGCTGATTGCCCCGCTGCCCAAGACTTCTGAGGAGGAGACGGCCCTTATCCTCATCGACCCGCCTGACGGCCAGGCGTTCCAAGTTGTTCTCGGACGCCACATTACGGTCCGGCTGCGCGGGAACCCGACGACCGGCTACCGATGGCGTATCGATGCCAAGACGGGCGATGCTGTCAAGGGCGAGGTCGAACCGGACTTCTTCCGTTCGGCCACGCCTCAGAAACCCATGGTAGGGGTGGGAGGCACGTTCCTTTTCGCCCTGGACGCCGTTAAGGCGGGCGAATCCAAGGTGACCTTTGCGTACCGGCGGGCGTGGGAGAAGGACAAGCCGGCCGAGAAGTCCATCACGCTGACCTTCACGGTCAAGGCCGATCCGACGGCCGACCGCATGAAGGCCCTCAGGGCCGACCTCGGCGGGTTTGTCATGACGGTGCGGTACATCGGTGGGGCGGAGGATAAACCATTTTATAACCTTACGTTACACGTTGGGCCGGTTACGGAGCCATCGGAACCGTTCTCGCCGGTCGTGCAGATTACGCAGGAAGAGGCCGCGCGGCTGATCGACTATCTGGCTTCGGGCGGCTACCTGGCTCGCGCGCAGGACGTGGCAGCGACCGCGGCAGGGGTGCCGCCCGCGGAAGCGCAAGGCTACACGGTGACCGTCAAGGCCAAGGATGTGGCGGTGACGGACGGCCTCGGCTGGAACCTCAGGATGATGGCCAGGCTTGACGGGCTGCGGTCGGCCATGACAGGCCCCGCGGCCGACAACATGGATCGGCTCATCGGCCGCCTCAGCGGGTACCAGAAGCTGTGGGCCGAGGCCGCCAGGCGTGCCGCAGAGTATCCGGAGAGTGCGGCACCCGCACCTATGCCGAAGAACTAGAGCATTTTACGCGCGGCTGTAGCTGACGCTG
>PMZT01000291.1:13035-13445 GCA_003170085.1 Planctomycetia bacterium
GGGCACGCGTGAATTGCTCTAAGGTGTTCTGACCCGTGCGAACGGACACAACTTCTGCGGAGGGACGACAATGAAGAACACGCTACGCAAGGCCGAGACGGTCGTCAAGGACGTCCTGAAGGAGTTTGAGCCGACAAAGGGGCACTTCGTGGCCGGCACGCGGGAATTCCTGCTGGCGCTGCGGAGCGTCGTTGACGGCCAGATCGCGCTCTTGGACAAGGTGACGAAGAAGAAGCCGAAGGCCGGCGAGTAGTACTGCGTCAATATCAAAACCGTGAATGCCGGGTGCCATGCTTTCGCTCGCGAAAGCATGTCTTCGGGCTACGAACGACCATGCTTTCGCAACGGCGCGAAAGCATGGCACCCACAGGAACAATGGTGACGCACCACTAGTAGTCCTTCACAATTGA
>PMZT01000023.1:0-13759 GCA_003170085.1 Planctomycetia bacterium
GAGCGCGACAAGAACCACCCGTCGGTCATCCTGTGGTCGCTGGGGAACGAGGCGAACTTCGGCTGCAATCACGTGGCGATGGCTGCGGCGGCCCGCGGGCTCGACCCCACGCGGCCGATCCACTACGAGGGCGACCGCGAGCTGGTCGTCTCAGATGTCTTCAGCACCATGTACCCGCACATCGACCTCGTGGCCAGGATCGTGCGGGGCGACGAGGCGGGCGTGATCGAGGGCATGAAAGTGCGCGGCGATGCCGCGGCCGGGGCGCGGTACACCACGCGGCCGTTCCTCTGCTGCGAGTACGCCCACGCGATGGGCAACGGGCCGGGCGGCCTCTCTGAGTACTGGGAGCTATTCTACAAATCGAAACGTATGATGGGCGGGTGCATCTGGGAATGGGTGGATCACGGCATCCGCCGCCGCGCCGCCGACGGGCAGGAGTATTTCGCGTACGGCGGCGACTTCGGCGACGAGCCGAACGACGGCAACTTCGTGTGCGACGGCCTCGTGTTCCCCGACCGCCGCCCGTCGCCGGGCCTGACGGAGTACAAGAAGGTCATCGAGCCGGTGAAGGTCGAGGCGGCGGACCTGGCGCGCGGCAAGTTCATCGTAACGAATCGGTATGACTTTATCGGACTAGACCACCTGCACCTGGCGTGGTCGGTGGCGGTCGACGGCAGAGTCGTCCAGCAGGGGGCGATGCCCGCACCGAAAGTTCCGGCGGGGAAGAGCAGGGCGGTCACGATTCCGTTTGAGATGCCCGCTGCGCCGGCGCCGGGCGCCGAGTACGTCCTGACGCTCTCGTTCACGCTTGCCGCCGATACGTCGTGGGCGCCGCGGGGCCACGAGGTGGCGTGGGCGCAGTTCGCGCTGCCCGTGAAGGCGAAGGCGCCGGCGGCGGTGCCGGTGACGTCGATGCCGGCGGTGACCGCGCGCGAAGAAGGGAATCTCATCCGCGTGGCCGGGCCCGAGTTCGAGCTCGTCTTCAACCGCGCGTGGGGCGTCATGGAGTCGTGGCAGGCCGGCGGGCAGAAGCTGCTCGTAGCCGGGCCGAAACTGAACTTCTGGCGGGCGACGACCGACAACGATCGCGCCTGGGACAACGCCGCCGCGTGGCGGAGCGCCGGCCTCTATCGCCTGCAGCATCGCGTGGACGGCGTGGAGGTGGAGGAGAAGGGCGGCGCCGTACGCATCGTCAGCCACGTGCGGATCGCCCCGCCGGTCCTCGACAAGGCGTTCGTGTGCGAGTACATATATACGATCTATGGCAGCGGCGACGTGATCGTCGAGGCCCACGGCGTGCCGCAGGGCGAGTGGCCGCCGAGCCTGCCGCGCATCGGCCTCCAGATGGCGGTGCCGCTCGAGCTCGGCCACGTCGCGTGGTGCGGCCGCGGGCCGGGCGAATCGTATCCCGATTCGAAGCAGGCGGGCCGCCTCGGCGTCTGGGCGGCCGACTTGGGCGCCCTCTACACGCCGTACGTCTTCCCGCAGGAAAACGGGAATCGCAGCGACGTGCGGTGGGTGGCCTTGGCGAACACGCGCGGGCAGGGGCTCCTGGCGGTCGGCATGCCCACGCTGAACTTCAGCGCCCACCGGTTCACCACGATGGACCTTGAGAACGCGCGGCACACGTGCGAACTGGTGCCGCGGCCCGAGATCACGTTGAACCTCGACTATCGTCAGAACGGCCTCGGCACGGCGAGTTGCGGCCCTGGCCCGTGGGCGCAGTATCTGCTGAGGCCGGAGGAGTTCCGGTTCGCCGTGCGCCTCTGTCCGTTCTCGCGCGACGCAGGCTCGCCGGCACTCCTCGCGAGGCAGGTGCCGGAGGCGATTGCGTAGAGAAGACGCTTGTAAAGCCGTAGCGTCGAAGGCATTATTGAAATAAGCCCGTGATGCGCGGGCTTTCCGGGAAAAGGGCTCCCCTTCAGCGGGAAATCGAGCGCGGAGGCATGGCGACGACATGACCCAGGGCCGCAAGAATCACCGCTTGTATATCGGTATTGATGTTGGCGGAACGAAGATCCAGGGGGCGATCGCCGAGGAGACCGGCCGCATCCTGGCCCGCGAAAAATGCGCCACGCCGCGCAAGGGCGGGTCGGCCGGGTCCGTCGCGGCCATCCGCAAGGTCATCGCCGACCTCCTGCGGAAGGAGGGCGCGCGGGCGGCGGACCTCGCGGCCATCGGCATCGCCATCCCCGGCGTGGTCGACCCCGACCGCGGCCGGGTCGTCGTTACGCCCAACATGAACCTGACGGGGGCCGACATCGGCCGGCGCCTCGAAACGCGGTTCCGCGTGCCCGTCGTGGTCGGCAACGACGTGAACCTGGGCACGCTGGGCGAGCACTGGCTGGGCGCCGCCCGCGATGCGTCGAGCGCGTTCGGCATCTTCCTGGGCACGGGTATCGGCGGCGGGTTCGTGCAGCGCGGCCGGATCTGGCGAGGGGCGCGCGAGTCGGCCGCCGAGGTCGGGCACATCGTCATGGAGATCGGCGGGCCGAAGTGCGGCTGCGGCAACCGCGGCTGCTACGAGGCCCTGGCCAGCCGCAGCGCCATCGAGCGCGACATCCGCAAGGCCGTGAGGGACGGCGAGAAGACCGCGCTCACCGACCTGCTGGACGACGACCTCAGCGTGATCCGGAGCGGCGCCCTCAAGCGGGCACTCGAGCGCCGCGACAAGCTCGTGACGCGGATCGTCCGCCGCGCCGCCGAGGTCACCGGCTACGCCTGCCTCACGGTGCGGCACCTGGTGGACCCCGAGGTCATCGTGCTGGGCGGCGGCGTGGTTGAGGCGTGCGGCGATTTTCTGGTGCCGATCGTCCGCAAGATTGTCGAGGCCGACCGGCTGCCCGGCGCCCGCGAGGGCGGGCGGGTCGTGCGGTCGTCGCTGGGCGACGATGCGGTGGTCCTGGGCGCGGTGGCCCTGGCGCGGCAGCGCGTGGGCCGCGACCCGTTCTTGACCCCCGGCACCGCGGATTCGATGTACGCCGAGATCGCCGCGTGGAGCGTGGGCAAAATCACCATCGGCGGCGCGGCCTATGATCATGATGTGTACATTCGCGTTGACGGGAAGGTGAAGGACCGCAAGCGCTGCCCCGCCGAGAAGCATGGGGCGATGCACAAGATCAGCCTGAAGGAAGTCGAGAAGATGTGCAAGGGCGGCCCCGAGGTGCTGGTGATCGGCACGGGCCGGACCGGTCGTGTGGTGGTGGGCCGCGACGTGCGCGAGTTCCTGCGCGAAGAGGAGATCCAGTTGCAGATCCTGCGCACCCCGCTGGCGATCAAGGCGTACAACCAGTGCCGCGCCCGCAAAGCGGCGCTGATGCATATTCTGTGCTGAGGGGTTGCGAAACTTTGGGTGTCGGCCCAAGGTTCGCTTGACTTTTTCCCAAGATTCTGTAAATTAGGATGGAATTCACGGTTCGTAGTCGGACGAATGATTGTGGAGGGCTGCGTTTCCTATGAGCAAGCAGTTCATATTGTTCGAAGACGCTGCGACGGACAGCGGCTTTGAGTCGAATATCAGTAAGTACAAATACCCCTTTCACGAGGTGGATGTTGGAAATATCACATTCCAGTCTGGCCAAGTTGAGCCTGTTCACAAGTGGTATAGGCTAACCCCCAGTTTCTCTCCGGGGCTGGTTCGCTTCTTCTTGGAGCACTTCGAAATAGAATCCTGCAATCTTGTCTTGGATCCGTTCTCTGGCCGCGGTACCACGGCAATTGAGTGCCAGAAGCATGGAATTCCTTGTGTTGCGTACGAAATAAACCCCTCTCTGCAAAGAGTTGGTGCACTTTCCCTGATTTGGCGACCCACAAAATCCGATTTGTTTGCGACATTTCTTGAGGATCTTAGGAAAGAGGCGAGCGCGGCACGCGCGCTTACGATGGAAGAAGTTCTAGCCAAGTTCGAGACGACGCTTCCGATAATACACGACTTGTACAGATGGTGGCAGCCACAGGTTCTGAAGGACCTGATTATTGCGCGTGAACTATCGCGCTCGACTAAGTTTCTGCCGATATGTCATTTTCTCTGGGTTGCCGTGGCAAGTTCTGTGCTGGATTGCGCCAATATTCACAGAAACCATCCAACAATAACCTTTGATGATGACCATCAAAGGCAAATCATTGTTGAGGATGTTTTGAGTTTAAAGATCGCCGACATCCAAGGTGATCTTGATTCGATGCCTGATAATATTGCGGATCACACGGGACAGGCTAATGTGCAATTGAACGATTCGTGCCATTCGCTAGATCAGGGCTTGGCGGGCAAGCAATGTACGCACGTTATTACTTCACCTCCATATCCCAATCGGTTCAGTTATGTGCACCAGACTCGTCCGGAACTCCATTTTATGGAGCTTATTCGCGAGCGCGGGGAAGCTACGGAGATAGATTTGCGTTCTGTTGGCGGCACTTGGGGTCGTGCAACTTCTGTTCTTGCAAAAGACTATATTCCGCCACCGTGTGAGCTTGATCCGATTCTGGATTATATTACTGAACTTAAGCCCAAGAGCATTCTAATGTGCAACTACGCTACCAAGTATTTTGTAGATCTATACAAGCACATTCAGTTACTGAGGGGTGTTGTTGCTCCTGCATTTCGCGGGGTTTACGTGGTAGGCAACTCGCGCCTTTCTGGCGTGGAGATTTTCACAGAGACAATCCTGGCGCGCATTTGTGAGTTGTGTGGATTTACGATTGACCAAATCATCCTTTTCCGAAAAAGGGGAGGTCGGCAGCGGCTTTATGAGACAGCAGTTTGTATCAAGGCTTAGAGAGAATCTCGTTTATCTTGGCCTTGCAGAACGCGGAATGTGTCTCAAGGAAATTGTACAAGTCGAATCCTGTTAAGCTTCGCACGAAAGCGAATGAGTCCATACCTTGAAAAAGCTTCCAACTCTTGCTAAGCCGCGCTATCGGACTGCGAAGTGAAGTATTGCAGAATACGAGCATGATCGGCGTTAGGCCGTTAGCCTTCAAAGCCAAAGCCATGTCATAGTCGGCCTGAATGCGCTTTGAGTCCCCAATTTGGTAGCAGGATCTTACTTCAAAGGCCAAACCATTGCTGCGTGCACATTCTTTCGGAACCATGCGAAAGTCATCTTGGTGCAAGTACTTGGCCCACACTACTCCGTCGGTACTACGTTTTTGCTTACGGCTTCCTATTTGAACAAGTACGGTGTAGGTCAAGTCTGCGTCTGGAAGTCCGAACCGAGTTTGAAGCAGGTACTTGAAAACGTCTTCGTAAAAATCGCCGATCTTCCTATGCAATGAGGTTATCAGGTTGCCACCGATACGGGCAATAACATAACGGTCGTCGTTGAGCCCGAAGTTCGCAAAGGCTGGGTCTTTGGCTAGAATGTCGCAGAAATCGGCGCGGCCTTTGGCACCGGGAAAATTTTGGTACGGGTCATATTCCAAGACCTTATTGAGATGCCGATCGAACAGTTCGAGGATGTACTTTTCATTTATTGAACCGGTCACGGAAGGTTCACTCCAGGAAGAAAGCTGGTGCACGTTTCAGCGCTCTTGCTATTTTACTAAGGGTCAGCACCGTTAAGTTCTTCTCGCCGCGTTCAACCGCTCCAATGTAGGTTCGATGAAGGCCAGCTTCTTCGCCGAGTCGCTCTTGGCTTAATCCTAACTCCATGCGACGCCGCCTTATGCGGTTTCCCAACCGAATTGTTATTGCACCCTTGATCATTACTTGTCGCGCCTCATTGTGCAGCCTCACTTGTAGCCTTTTGGTTGCCCTCTATCTACAGTCTAAAGATAGCAAGGCAAGGTTGGCCTATTTCACGGAACCTGGGGACGCTGCACGGTCACTTCAGCGAGTGCGGACCTTGACCCTTGTACGGGAAGGACGTATTCTGGTTACAAGTCCTTTTCAGGGCCGGAGGCCCGCATGGTGCGATTCCTGATGTTCGTGGCGCTCACCGTGGGGGGCGCGATCGGCTGGTGGATCGGAGATTATGGGGGGATCTGGACGGCTCTGATTGGCAGCACCGTCGGCAGCCTCGTCGGCGTCTATGTGGCTTACCGCCTTACACGCGATTATCTGTGACGGCGACGGGCGCAAGGCGCATTGTTGAAAATGGGGAGACCTGAGCCGCAGCCCAGGTTTCGTTTCAAAGACGGTTGCCATGAATTCCGCCCCGCCGGGGCGGATCTTCGACGTGGCAGTGCCATCCACCGTGGGCTGGGATGCCCGATGCCCGTTCGCATGCCCACGCAACGGCCGGCGTGGGCATGCCACCCTTTACCGAGGCCGTGCCACCCAGCCTCGAACGACCATGCTTTCGCAACGGCGCGAAAGCATGGCACCCGCAAAGAGAAAGCAGGGCACCCCAAGAGAACCACGTTATTCCTTGGGCCTTGTGAGCGGGCGGAAACGGGCGGGGGCGCGCTCGGCGGCGCGGGCGGCGTCCACGGCGTCCTGATACAGCTTCTCCTGGGCGCGGACGGGCGGGCCGGACGCCTTCACGCGCTCGTACGTCCCGTCGGCCAGCAGGCGCCGCGCCTTCACGTTGTCGGCGAAGAACGTCTCGAGGAACCCGATGAGGCGGCGGCGCAGGGCGGGGTCGCTCACCGGGAAGAGGAGTTCGAGGCGGTTGTCGAGGTTGCGGCCCATCCAGTCGGCGCTCGAGAGGTAGACCTCGTCGTTGCCGCCGTTGCGGAAGTAGAAGACGCGGGCGTGCTCGAGGAATCGGTCGACGACCGAGCGCACCTCGATGCGTTCCGACACGCCCTTCAGCCCCGGCCGCAGGCAGCAGATGCCGCGCACGTTCAGCATCACGCGGACGCCGGAGCGGCTTGCGTGGTATAGGGCCTTGCATATCTCCTTGTCCTGAAGCGAATTGACCTTGGCCATGATGAGGCCCGGCTGCTCGGGCGTCGAGGTCCGGATTTCGCGCTCGATCAGTTCCTCGAAGCGCCGCCGGAGGCCCGTGGGGGCGATCGAAAGCTTGAGCCAGCCGGTGACCTCGCTGCAGCCCGTCAAGAGGTTGAAGAATGCGGCCACGTCGGTCGTGAGGTCGCGGTCGGCGGTCTCGAGGCCGATGTCGGAGTACAGTTTGGCCGTGCGATCGTTGTAGTTGCCGGTGGAGAGATGTGCATAGCGGCGGATGCCGTGGGCCTCGCGCCGCACGACGAGCAGGGCCTTGGCGTGGGTCTTGTAGCCGGCGATGCCGTAGATGACGTGGCAGCCGGCGTCTTCGAGCCGGCGGGCCCAGTTGATGTTCCGCTCTTCGTCGAAACGGGCCTTGAGTTCCACGAGGACCGTGACCTGCTTGCCGTTCTGGGCGGCGCGCTCGAGGGCGTGCACGATGGGCGAGTCGCCGCTCGTGCGGTAGAGCGTCTGCTTGATCGCCAGGACCGCCGGGTCTTCGGCGGCCGCCTCGGCCATGTGGACGACCGCCCTGAAACTCTCGTACGGGTGAATGAGAAGCACGTCGTGGTCCTGCAGGGCCGACCACAGGTCCTCGGCCCCGATGAGGTCGCGCGGCGGCTGCGGCGGCCAGTCGGGAATCTTGAGCGTGTCGAAGCCGGGGCGAATGGCCAGCTCCATGAGCGCCGCGGTGTCGAGCATGCCGTCGATCTCGTAGACCTCGTCGTCCTCGACCTGGAGCCACTCGACGAGCCAGCGGCGCAGGCGCGGCTCGGGCTTGCCCGAAATCTCCAGCCGGACGGCGGCGCGGCGGCGGCGGGTGTGAACGGCGCGCTCGACGGCCTCCAGCAGGTCGCCGGCCTCGTCTTCCTGGATGGCAACATCGGCGTCGCGCGTGAGCCGGAAAACGGCCGCGGCGGCGATGGCCCGGCCGGGGTAGAGCACGCCCAGGTTGGCGGCGATCACGTCCTCCAGCCGCGCCAGGCAGACGGCCTCCTCGGCCGGGACCCCGATGAACCGCGAGAATTGCCGCGGCACGGGGACGACCACGATGCGGCCGGCGGGCTGGTCCTTCTCGGATGCCAGGAGGACGGCGATGTTCAGCTCCAGCCCGCGCAGGATCGGCGGCGGGTGAAGCTCCTCGACCGCCAGCGGCGTGAGGCCCGGCAGAATCTGCGCGGCGAAGTGCGACTTGAGGAACTCGCGCTGCTCGGGCGTCCAGTCGCGCGGCTCGAGCACGCGGAGGCCTTTTTCGGCCAGGCCGCGGAGGACTTCGCGCACGGCGGCGGCCTGCTCGGCCACCATGCGATGGGCGCGGCGGCTGACGGCCTCGATCTGCTGGGCGGGCGTCAGGCCGCTGGGGTCGCGGCGGCGAAGGCCGGCCCCGCGCTGCTGCACCAGGCCGGCCACGCGGATCATGAAGAACTCATCGAGATTCGATCCGACGATCGCCAGGAACTTCAGGCGCTCCAGCAGCGGGAGGTCCGGCGTCAGGCCCTCCCGCATCACTCGGTCGTTGAACTCGAGCCAACTGAGCTCGCGGTTGATAAACAGTTCCGGAGCATTCAGGTCGTTGTTTTTCTTGGCCATGATGGTTCTGCGTTGCGCTCTCGGTTTTCAGGTGTCAGTTCATTGCCCTACGCACGCGGCATTTCCGCGCGGCGGGTACGGAGATCCGCCGCGCAAATACGAGACCGTGTCACCCGCCGCGCAAATACGAGGCCGTGCCACCCGACGATGTATTGTAGCCCAGCCGCGCGCGGCACGGTTACCGGATCGGGCCCGTCGGTGCGGCTCGCGGGGCCGGTTGTTCTTCCTCCACGTGAATCTTGAGGCCGTAAATCTCCTCGAAAAGGTCGGCCTTGACGGCCAGCGCCCGGCGCTCCAGCGTCAGGTCCGACACGCCGGGCACGTTGATGAAGAGTTCATCTTCGCGCCGCTCGCAGTGAATCTCGCTGACCTGCTGGGCATGGCCGCGGTCCAGCGCATCGGCCACGCGCAGCAGCGCCGCGAGCTTGCTGACGACCATGCGCGTTTCGCGCGGCAGGGCCATGTACTCCAAGTGCGCGGGCTTCGGGCTACTGCGGCGGTGATACCGGGCCGCGAGCGCGACGATGAGAATCTCCTCGCGCGTCAGCCCGAAAATTTCGGAGTTCGCGAGCAGGTAGTAACTGTGCTTGTGGTGCGCGCGGCTGCTGACGAACCCGCCCACTTCGTGCAGCAGGCCCGCGACGCGCAGGAGCAGCCGGTGGCGCGGGCGCAGGCCGTGCTCGGCCTGGAGCTTATCGAAGAGCTGCACCGCCAGGTGGGCCACGTTGCGGGCGTGGTTGAAATCGACGCGATACTTCTCGGCAATCGCCGTGGCCGACTGGAGGACCGCCTCGGACTGGGCCGCATCCTCCTTACCGGCGACCTGGTTGGCCAGGTCCATCACGAGGCCGTCGCGCATGGAGACGTGCGAGATGACGAGCTCGCGGGCCCGCGTGGCGTGCAGCAGCGCTTGGTAGACGAGCAGGGCGGGGTTCAGCGTTTCGGCCTCGCTGAACGACAGGCCGTAACGCTTCGCCAGTTCCTCGGTCGTGTGGACGGTGCACCGCTCGACGAGCTTGTCGAACTCGGCGCGCGGCACGAGGTGAAGCTGCCCGCCGGCGGTGGGCTTGCCGACGAGGCCGGCGGCGAACCGCGCGTCGCCGCCCACCGCGATGAACACGCGGATTTTCTTCAGCGGCAACGAACTCTGGATGACCGAGACGACGTTCGCGATCTGGTGCCGCAGCAGTTCGGCCGACCGGGCCGGCGGCTCGTAGGTCGTCGCCAGCATTTCCTGGAGGCGGATGGAGCCCAGCCGCAGGCTCTGCGACGCCGCGATCTCGCCATGGTGGAGGATCGTGAGGAGCGTGCTCCCGCCGCCGACCTCGGCGATGAGCGCGTCGCTGCGCTCGATGCCCAGCGGCAGATCGAGGCCGCTCCGGACGGCCGAGACCGTCAGCCGGCTCTCCTCCGACGTTTCAATGATCGAGACTTCAAGGCCTGTAGCCATCAGCACCCGGTCGAGGAAGGCGTCGGCGTTGACGGCCTCGCGCACGGCGCTCGTGGCCACCGTCCGCGTGAGCTTGACGTTGTAAAGGTCCAGCATCTTGCGGTAATCGCGCAGAATGGCGACGGCGGCGCGCAGGCTCTCGGCCGACAGGCGGCCGCGCCGGAAGGTGTCCTGCCCCAGCCGCACGGCCCGCTGCAACTGCTCGAGTTGCTCGAACCGGCCGTCCGGAAACACCTGGGCAATGACCATGCGGATGCCGTTGGCCCCGATGTCAATCGCCGCCACGGCCTTGGCCTGCGAGGCCGCCGGTTCAACGCTTGCGGTGGTCGTCATGTCCGCCTCGTCCCTGGGTGACCGATGTCAATGGCTGCAAGCCCTCGTCATTCCACTCGCCCGAGGGCAGGCGTGCGGCGCGCTTCGGACCGGACGGACTTCCGCACGCACGTGGCGAGCGTGCGCACGAGCCCGTCCCAGAAGCCGATAGCTGTCGTCAACCGAAACTTTCACGCCCGAACCATCCCCCGCCCCTCTGCACGAGGGTAACTCATAAGTCTACCGCGCCGCGAGATGGGGAAAAAGTCAAGAATTGGCTAAGGTTGCGCGAAGGCGCCCAGGCAAAGTAACCCAACGGGACCGTTCGGCCGTTGACGCGGGCCTGATCTTGAGCTATGGTCATGCGGGCGTCGATTCGTAGGAATATCCAAACCGTGCGAAAATCCCCATTGAGTACGCCGAAATTGATAATCCAGCGGAGGATCAATAATGACACAGAATGAACGCAAGCAATCTGGGCATATCTTCGAATTGGCCGGCGGCGAGGTTAGAGCGTGGATTGAACAAGACGCAATTCATATTAGGGCCGCTGCTAAGGGATTCAATGATCCAGCCGAGTTAACCGCAAGTGAGGCTAGGCGGCTTTCGCTGGCCTTGAAGGAGATGGCCGACATTATCGAGACATAGTATCGCCAATCGTGGTTCCAGTTGGCGAGGTTATGGGGCCGCCTTGCTCATGACGACAGCCCAACGTGCGAGGTTTACTGGGTGGGAAGGAGACCTTTTCCGCCCGGCGCGGCGCTGTTCGGCCTGAAAGGCCGAAACGTAACAGCCCCGGGCAACGCCCGGGGTGTACGGCGCCGAACGAAATTTCCTTTTGTGTTTTTTCTTTTTGAAGCCCTGTAAGGGCGCCACGGGCTGGAGTGGGACGGACCGTCGCGCCCCTTCAGGGCTTGAAAGAATAACAAAGAAATCGCGTTGGCTTCCCCGCAACCTTGGGCGTTGCCCAAGGCTGTTACGTCTCAGCCCTTCAGGCTGAACGGATACGAAAGAGATCGCACACGCGGCCCCGCAACCTTGGGCGTTGCCCAAGGCTGTTACGTCTCAGCCCTTCAGGCTGAACGAGAATAAGAGACCGCCCCGTGGCCAGGAGGCCCCAGCGAAGCCGGTCGGTCATGGCGGGTCCCCCGCGGCGTTACTTCAGGTGTGGCGCCTGCCGGCTCTCGGGCGTGTAATGGTGCAACTCGATGCGATTGCCGTCGGGGTCCGCCAGCCACGCCTGCCAACTGTGATCGGTGCCCAGCTTGGGATCGGTGACTTCGACGCCCTTGGCCCGCAGGTCGGCCACGGTCCGGCCGATGTCATCGACCTCCAGGCACAGATGCTGATACGACTGGCCCTTGGCCGGCGGCGCAAGCTGGCCGGTGAAGAGTTCGACGAACGATCGGCCGCCGATGTGCAGGTACACGCCGAACTTCGCGCCCTTGTCGTTCAGAAAATCAAACGCGTGGCGGAAGCCCAGCTTCTCGCGGTAGAACGCCTCGGCGGCCGCAAGGTCCTTGACGGAGAAACAGAGGTGAGCGAGGCCCGTGATCATGGCAGCTCCCGTTTCGGCTGGTAGTACGGCGCCACTTTGCGCGGCGGGTCGGGAGACCCACCGCGCAAATATCTAAGTGGCGCTATAGCACTAGTTCCTCAGCGACTGAATCGGTGCCGGAATCCGGCCGCCGAACCGGACGAACGGGCCCGAGGCCCCCGTGTTCCGCACCTCCATCACGACAACCGAGCCGAAGAGGCCGCCGAACTCCACGAGCTGCCCCACCTTTGCCCCCGGCACGGGAATGATGCGGACGCCCGTGGTCTTGTCGTTCATCACGCCGATGGCCATCTCGTCGGCGATGATCGCCGCAAGCGTCTCGGCCGGCGTGTCGCCCGGCACGGCGATCATGTCGAGGCCGACGGAGCACACGCTCGTCATCGCCTCGAGCTTCTCGAGCGAGAGGTGCCCGCGGGCGGCCGCGTCGGCCAGGGCCGCGTCTTCGCTCACGGGGATGAACGCGCCGCTCATGCCGCCGACCGACGACGACGCGAACGCGCCGCCCTTTTTGATCGCGTCGGTGAGCATCGCGACGGCGGCGGTCGAGCCGGGCGCGCCGATCTTCTCGATCCCCAGCGTCCGCAGGATTTCGCCCACGCTGTCGCCGATCTCGGGCGTCGGCGCGAGCGAGAGGTCGACGATGCCGAACACGACGCCCAGCTCGGCGGCCACCTCGCGGCCGATCAGCTCGCCCACGCGCGTCACGCGGAACCCCGTGATCTTGATCTCCTCGGCCAGGTCGCCCAGCGTCAACTTGCCGCCCATCGCGATGCGTCGCTTCAGGGCGCTCGACACCACGCCCGGCCCCGACACGCCGATGTTCACCGCCGCCTCGGGCTCGCCCTCGCCCACGTACGCCCCGGCCATGAACGGGTTGTCCTCGGGAATGTTCGAGAAGACGACGAGCTTGGCGCAGCCGAACCCGGACTGCGCCTTCGTGGCGTCGGCGATGCGAAGGAGGACGCGGCCCATCTCGGCCACGGCGTCCATGTTGATGCCCGCGCGGCGCGACGCCACGTTGATCGACGCGCACACCCGCTTCGTCTGCGAGAGCACCTCGGGCAGCGACGCCATGATCACCGCGTCGGCCGGGGCGATGCCCTTGTGCACGAGCGCCGTGAATCCGCCCACGAGGTCCACGCGGCAGGCGGCCGCGGCCTCGTCCAGCGTCTTCGCGATGGCCACCGCCGCCGTCTGGCCGTGACCCGCCACCAGGTGCGACGCCGGCGAGATCGCGATGCGCTTGTTCGTCACGGGAATGCCGTACTTGCGGCCCACGCGGTCGCAGGTCTCGACGAGGCGGCTGGCGCGGCTGAGGATCTTGTCGCGCAGCTTGCGGCAGACGGTCTCCATGCTCGGCGCGGCGCAGTCGTCCACGTTCAGCCCGAGCGTGACCGTGCGCACGTCGAGGTGCTCGGCGTGNNGCGTGCAACATCTGGATCGTCGACATGATTTCATCAGTGCGGAACATGGCGGACCTCGTCTCAGACCGAGTGCTTCAGGCGCAGTTGGTTGGTGGCTACAAACACGTTCTCGTGCTGCAGCTTGACGGTGAAGCCTTCCTCGCGGCCGATCTCCTCGAGGTCGGCCTGGACGACGTGAAACTCGACCGGCGGCGGAATCTCGAGCTCGGCGATCATGACGAAGTCGGCCTGCGAGCGCGTCCACGACAAATCCGAGATGTTCACGTCCTTGCCCGCCAGGTACTGGCTGAACCGCGAGATGATGCCGGGCTTGTCGCGGCCGAAGGCGGTCATGACGAATCGCTCGCCGTGCTGGACCGGCGGCGCCAGGTCGGCGGTCGTCAGCCGCCGCGCGAGCACCTGCAGGCCCGAGGACGCCGGCCCGCGCACCCGCTCGGCCAGCGCCTCCGGCGCAACGGCCTCCGGCAGGCTGACCACCATGATGAGCGTGAAGTACCCGCCCAGGACGGTCTGGCTGGCGGCGTCGATGTTGCCGCCGA
>PMZT01000023.1:13858-23786 GCA_003170085.1 Planctomycetia bacterium
GGCCGCCCGCCGTGTCCGGCCATTACGCTGAACACGTTTGCATTTGCGCGGCGGGTCTCCGCACCCGCCGCGCATGGCACGCTAGCTCAGCGCCACCAGCGCCGTCCCCGCGACGATCAGCGCCACGCCGGCCCATCGCAGGCCGCCCACCTTTTCCTTCAGCATCAGCCGCGCCAGGAGCACCACGGCGATGAACTCCACGCTGCTGGCCGGATACGCCAGGCTCACGTCGAGGAACTTCAGGGCCAGCGTCCAGCACACGGCCTGCACCACGAAGCATCCGATGCCCCAGGAGAGCGTCTTATACTGCCGCATGGCCGCCGCGATGGCGCGGAGCGGCCCGTCGGCGTGCTGGCCGTGGTCGGCCGCCTGCTTGAAGGCCACGTGGCTGAAACCCTCGGCCAGTGCTGCGCCCAGGACGAACAGGAGTCCGGCCAGCCGCTCGTTCATGCGGAGACCTCCGCCTGCGGACCGGCGGCCGGCGCGGTCGTGCGGTGATTCGTGCGGCTGATCAGCCACGCGCCGATCACGATCAGCGCCACGCCCGCGGTGCGGAGAAACCCGATCTGCTCCTCCAGCGCGATCGCCGAGCAGCCCGCGACGGTCACGTAACTCAGGGCCGTGATCGGCTGCACGTAGCTCAGGTCGGCCTTGGCCAGCACGAGAATCCAGTTGAGGAACTGCGCGGCGAACAGCGCCAGCAGCACGTAAAACATCGGCTGGGCCGCAGTGGCGGTGAGCGTGTCGCCGAGGCCCAGAACGTCGGGCACGCGGAGCAGGATGGACTTCCACGTGAGCTGAACCGCCGTGTCGAGCACGATGACCCCCGCAAGGCCGATCCAGACCATGCGCGGAATCTTGACGGCGACTGAGCCCGCGATTTCCTTCATCCCCGTTCTCCCCGTGCGCCCAGGCCGCACAGGCTATCGTGCTGCGCCGCGGAACGCAACAAGCATCGCCACAAGTCGTGCCGCCCATTGCATTCCCCCTCCCGCCGCCGTATGTTTTCTCGCTGAATCCGCGGGGCATCAACCGGAAGGAAGGCCGTGTCGGTACTGGTTCGGTTCCTGATCATCACGTTTGCCGAGAGTTTTGCCACGACGCTCATCGAGCGCGGCATCTACTTCTACAGCCACGACCGGCTTGGTTTCGGCGACATGGAGAACCTGGGCCTGGCGCTCGGCTTCGGCGCCGCCTACGTGAGCGGGGCGGTGGCCAGCCAGGCGCTGGCGGCGCGCGTGAGCGAGAAGCGGCTGATGATCTTCTCGATCGTCGCCCAGATCCTCTGCCACTTCGCGCTCTTCTGTTGGCCGTTTTCGCCGGTTGCCGTGGTGGCGCTGAACACCGCGCTGGGCGGGCTGAACGGCCTCAAGTGGCCGGTGATTGAGAGCTACATCAGTGCCGGCCGCACGCCGTCGCAGCAGGCGGCGGTGGTCGGAAAGTTCAACCTCGGTTGGTCGGTGCCGATTCCGCTGGCGCTGCTGGTGGCTGGGCCGCTGATCGCGTGGTGGGCGTCGAGCCTGTTCGCCCTGGCCGGCCTGATGAACCTGGTCAGCCTGGCGCTGGCGTGGCCGGCCGATCGCAGGCCCACGCATCTGGCCGAAGATCATCCTGAGCGTCCCACGCCCGAGGCCATGGCGCGGTATCGCGGCCTGCTGGCGGCCAGCCGGTCCACGATGTTCGGCAGCTACTCGCTCCTGTGGGTCATGGCGGCGCTCCTGCCGGGCGTGTACGCGGGCCTCGACGTGAGCGTTCAGTGGGCCACGGCGCTCTCGGGCGTGATCGACGTGGTGCGGGCACTCACGTTCCTCGTGCTGCAACTTTACGTGGGCTGGCACTTCCGGCGACTGCCGATCGTGTGGGTGATCTTCGGTCTGCCGCTGGGGTTCTTTGCGGCGCTGTACGGGCCGAACGTGGCCACGGTGCTCGCGGGCGAGGTCCTCTTTGGCGCGATGGCGGGGATGACGTATTACGCGGCGCTCTATTACGCGATGGTGGTGAAGAATGCCGCCGTCGAGGCCGGCGGGGCGCACGAGGGGCTGATCGGCGGGGCGTTCGTCGTCGGCCCTGTCGCAGGGCTCCTGGGCCGCCTTGCGGCGCCCGCCGTGGGTGGTGCCGTGCTGGGGATGGCCGTGGGCATCGGCCCGGTCATCCTTGCCTGCGGCGCCGCGGCCACGTGGTTCCTTGTGAAGACCGGGCGGTCGAGGCGACCGTAATCATGTAGGGTGGTCGCTTTGCACCCACGCGTTACGCTGTAATTAGCGTTAGTCCCATCGGAGGGCATTGACGATGAATTTGACTACCACGCCCATGTTTCCAACTCGCGTCATAGTTCGTACGAAACCAGCAGCCAAGGGATTGGCCGTAGACCTTTGCTTCGAAATGAAGAGGAAGAACAGTTTCCACTATACGGTCTTTGTGAATGCCAGTGGCACTGTCGAAGTCTCCGGTAGCGAGTTGCTGAACACATTCGAAGAGGATAGAGCGGTGTTCCTCATGGACTACGCAGATCCCCGAACTGGCTTCACCGGTCGGATATCAGCCAAAGTCTTGGGGGCCGTGGAACTGGAACGCGCTGTTCAGGCACTTGAGATGTTTCGTGGCAAAGTGTCGTTTCCATCAGGGTATGAAGAAAATCTACGGGCAGCCGCAGCACGAGGCCAGTCCCCGGATGACTATGCGGTGGAAGTGGAAGCGGTGCAATGATCCACGCCCAGAGGGCTTGGCTCCAACAAGGCTTCGCTGGTTAACTCACGGTGTGCGGCCTGTCCCGCGTGCGTCCATAGGACGCACCCTACATGAAGAACGCCGCATCACGCCGAAATCTTTGCCATGATCTCGCGCCACTTGTCCATCGTGTGTTTCAGGATCTCTTCCGACGGGCCGGGGATGCTGAAGCCCTGGAAGCCCACCGGCCCGCGGTATCCGACCTTCTTGACGGTCTCCATGAAGGCCGTGACGTCGTACTCGCCCTGGTCCAGCGGCACGATCTTGTCGGCCGCGGGGCCTTTGCCGCCGGGGGCGGCGGCCAGGCCGTTGATCGTGACGGTCATGAGGTGGGGCAGGGCCTCCGCCAGCAGGGCGTCCAGCGGCTTCGGTTGCGGCAGCCACCGCCAGTGGATGAGGTTGAAGTTCGTTCCGACGTTCTTGCGGCCGACCTGCTTCGCCAGCCGCACGCCGTCGTCCACGCGCTCGGTCCAGGAGCCCCGGTGCGGGTAGACCGAGACGACCGGCCCCGTGTCGGCCGCCCAGTCGGAGACCTGCGTGAGCACCTCAACGGCCTTCGCGTCGCCGGCCGGGTCGGAGGGCTTGAACTGCTTGCTGCTCATGGCCAGCTCGATCCTCGTGCGGCGGCCTTTCATGAGCTTGACCGAGTCGGCGAGCGTCGGCGGCAGGCCGGTCTCCACCGACAGGGTCACGTACACGGCCCAGAGTTCAAGGCCGGCCTTGTCGAGTTCCTCGAGCCACTGGGGCAGCGTGGCGGGGCTCAGCCCGGCGTCGACGCCCGTGTAGCCAAGCTTCTTGAGAAGCGCGACCTTGGCCGCGATCGTGGGAACGTCCGGCCCGCGCAGGCCCGTGTCCATGGCGTAGAACGGGAAGAGCGCAGCGTCCTTGGCAGCCGGGGCGCCCGCGGCGGCCACGGGCTTGGCGGATTCCTCGGCGGCCCGCGCCAGCCGCGCGAGACCCGCTGCGCCTGCGGCGGAAACGATGGCGGTCTGAAGCCACTGGCGACGCGTCAGAGGGTTGAACATGGGATGGCCTCCTATCACTTGAGTTGCTCGTGCCGGCGAACACGCCCGGCGTCCCGCCCGTTGTACCGCAATACGGCCGCAGGCTCAAAGGAAACTTTGTGAGATGCGCCACCAACAACATAACCCGCGTCACCCGGCGGCGGCGCGGGGTGTTCAAGGGGGCGTGAATCCGTTGAACGCTGGGAAGGGAACCCGATGAGGCGAACGAGCGCACTGCCGCTGATACTGGGTCTGGCGATGAGCATGGCGGCTGCGGCGTCGGCGGCCGATTGGCCGCAGTGGGGCGGCCGCAACGAGCGCAACTTCGCCTCCGATGAAAAGAATCTGCCGCTGCATTTCCGCCCTGCCTCTGAGAAGACCGAGGGCGACCAGAAGATCAGCATTCCGGCCGAGAACATCAAGTGGGTGGCCAAGCTCGGCAACCAGACCTATGGCAACCCCACTGTGGCCAACGGCCGCGTCTTCATCGGCACCAACGACGCCAACTTCAGCGACGACCGCCTCAAGAAGTCGCAGGGCGGTCTCATCCTATGCCTCGACGAGGCCACCGGCAAGCTCCTTTGGCAGTTGCCCGTGCCGCGCCTGCGGACGAAGAACTCGAGCTTCAACTTCGACAACATCAACCTGGGCATCTGCTCGTCGCCCACGGTTGACGGCGATTGCGTCTACCTCACGAGCAACCGCGCCGAGGTCCTTTGCCTCAGCATTTTCGGGCAGGCCAAGGGCAACCAAGGGCCGTTCAAGGATGAGGGCCGGTACATGGCCGCCGCGGCCGAACTGCCCGATAAGCCCGGGCGCTTCGACCCGGCCGTCGCCCCGCCGCCCCCTGCGCCCGTCGAGCTGCGGCCGACCGACGGCGATATCCTCTGGCTCTTCGATTCCCTCGCGGAACTCGATTGCTGGCCGCAGGACGCCGTCGATTGCTCCGTGCTCGTCCACGGCGACTACGTGTACACGTGCCCGTCGAATGGTGTCGATAAGTCGCATAAGAACATTCCGTCGCCGAACTGCCCGGACCTGGTCGTCCTCGACAAGAAGACCGGCAAGCTCCTGGCGAAGAACGATCCGGTCGTCGGCAGGGCCACGTTTCACGGCGAGTGGTCGTCGCCCACGCTGGCGAAGGCGGGCGACCGAACGCTCATCGTCTGGGGCGGTGGCGACGGGTTCTGCTACGCCTTCGATCCCCGGTTCGAGCCGGGCGAGGACGGCCGGCCGGGCCTCCTGAAACAGGTGTGGAAGTTCGACTGCAACACGCCCGCCCTGCGCCTCCGCGACGGCAAGCCCCTCTTGTACAACAAGAACCACGAGGGGCCCAGCGAGGTCATCGGCACCCCCGTGTTCTACAAGGGCCGCCTCTATGTGACCGTCGGGCAGGACAGCCGCCACGGCAACGGGCCGGGCTGCCTCTCGTGCATCGACCCCACGAAGACCGGCGACATCACCGAGACCGGCAAGGTCTGGAAATATGAACAGATCCACCGGAGCTTCTCGACCGTCTCGGCGTACGAGGGCCTGATCTACGCGGCCGACTATGCGGGCATCGTCCACTGCCTCGACGCCGACACGGGCCAGTGCTACTGGACGCACGACCTGGGCGCCCACACGTGGGCCTCGACCCTTGCGGCCGACGGCAAGGTGTACATCGGCGACGAGAAGGGCAAACTCACGATCCTGGCGGCGTCGAAAGAGAAGAAGGTGCTGAACGAAATTCAGTTCGACGCGCCGCTGTACTCCTCGCCGATCGTCGCCGCCGGCGTGCTCTACATCACGTCGCAGACGCACCTGTACGCGGTGAAGGAAACGGCGAAATAGTCCAAAGTCCAAGGTCCAAAGTCGAAGGTGAGAGGTCCAAAGTTCAAGGTCCAAAGTCAAAAGTCAGAGGATCAAAGGACTCGCTGGTCCTTTTGCGTTTTCTTCTTCCGCCGTTCAGCCTGAAGAGCTGAGACGTTCCAGCCTTGGGCAACGCCCAAGGTTTCCGGGCCGCCAATTCGATTCCTTCTTTAATGGAATTCGGGGGGAATTCGGGGGACACAATGCTGATTGGGTTAGGCCGATCAGGGAAAGGGCAATGAGGAAATCTGTATTGTGATATTATAACCGTGCCATAGGGTCGCACGCATGGTGCGGCCCCCTGCCACAGGGGTTAGAATGGTTTTGTCTTTGAACCCTCTAACGCCCTGTGGGCAAGGAGCACGGCATTGTATTACATCGGAATCGATCTGCACAAGCAAGAGCTGGTGATGGCGGTGGAGAACGAGCACGGGCCGATCGCGCGGCCGCAACGTCTCGCAAGGGCGTGGAAAACGAACGGCCCGGCAACCCTCATTCTGCTCTACTCTCTCCTCTCTACTTTCTCCTCTCTCCTCCGCCCCGTCCGGGGCGGCTGCGAGTAGCCAGGAGGCGCAAGCCCGTGGACGGCGAGAGTCTCCGGTTCCCGATCCTCTGTTTCGCGTGTTTGAGCCCCATTGGGGCGATTGATCCCGCGTACGGGGGCGGCCAATCTCAATCGCCCCGTCGAAGACCCGCCGTGGCGGGGCGAGGCTCTCCAATGAAGGAGAAAGGGGAGGTTGTCTCGCGGGCCGTTTTCCACGGGCTTGCGCACCGTGGCTATTCACAAGCGTGCCTTCGGCACTTGCCTCCAGGCGCAACTACACCAGCGGCACGAGGTCTCCGAATTCGCACAGGCGGGCCATGGCGCGGTTCTCGGTCGGGATGCCGGCTTCCTGGACGGCGGCAAGGGGGTTGAGGCCGGCGGCAACGATGAGGCCCGCGCGGCCGTGGCTGACGGGGATTTCGAGCAGCGGTCGGCTGGGTTCGCCCAGGAGCGCCAGGCCGCCGAGGCCCGCCTCGTCCATCTGCTGAATGACCTTCTGAACGTGCGGCAGGGCAACGGCCGGCACTTCGCGGAAGCTGGCCCCCACGAGGCCGGTGCCCGTGCGGGCGGCATCGAGCACGCGGGTCATTCCGGCCTTGATGAATATCTCGATCGGGTCGAGGGTCGTGCCGGCGTACTGGATGGCGTGCGTGAACCGCCGCGGCTGGCCGTCGCGGATTTCGAGCAGCCCGGCGAACCGCGACAGCGTGGGAATGCCCTCGGCGCGCAGCAGGCCGTTCAGCGTGAGGCTACAGACGGTGCCGATGACGGCGTCTCCGGCAGCAATGGCCAGGCCGGGCACGCCGCCGCCGCTCGTGGCGAGGATTCCGTAATGGCCCATGCCCAGGCGGGCGCGGATGACGGTGGTGATCTGCCGGCGGGCATCGTCGAGGTACGCCGCGGGGATCGTCGAAAGGTTGACGATGACCGTGCCGCGGTAACGGGTGAGGTCGAGGGTCATGTTGTAGGCGAGTTCGTCGGCGCGGGCGTCGACGAAGCCGATCTTGTCGATGACAAACGCGGTGGCGAATTCGCGGCGGCCCTGCTCGGTGAGTTCGCGGCCACGGCGTCCGAGGTTGACGGTGAGGCCGGCGGCGTCCATGGCGTCGAGGTAGTTGCGGACCATCCGCTGCTCGAGGTCGATGCCGGCCACGCGGAGGCCGCGGGCGATCTTGGTGCTGCCGAGGGGCCGGCCGGCCTCCTCGAGGACCCGCAGGATGGCGGCAATCTTGCGTTGACTGTCGCTATTGACCACGGCGTGCTCCGGTTCCGACGTAAGCCCGCATTCTGCCGCCGTCAACGGGCGGCGGCAAGGCAAAACCGTGCGTCAATCCGCTTCCATGCCCACGCAAAGGACGGCCCGCCGCGGCGGGCAGGCTGTGGGCATGCCACCCTTCAAACACATTTGACAAGGCATTATGCGTCCATGCGGTGCGGAAGCGGCTGCGCCGGTCGCCCGCCTTGCGTGGGGCGAGCGACCGGCCGCCGCACATCACCTGAGGGTCGTCAGATTATACGAGACCCTGGGCCATCATGGCGCGGGCCACTTTGAGGAACCCGGCGATATTTGCACCGGCTACGAGGTTGCCCTTCTGGCCGTAGGCGTCGGCGGCCTTGGTGCACTGCTCGTAGATGCTGTTCATAATGGTCTTGAGGCGGGCGTCGACTTCCTCGAAGGTCCAGTTGAGGCGCATGGAGTTCTGGCACATTTCGAGGGCGCTGGTGGCCACGCCGCCGGCGTTGGCGGCCTTGGCGGGGCCGAAGGAGACGCCGCTATCCAGGAAGACCTTGATGGCCTCGGGCGTGGAAGGCATGTTGGCGCCTTCGCCGACGGCGATGCAGCCGTTCTTGACGAGCGTCTTGGCGCCGGTCTCGTCGATCTCGTTCTGCGTGGCCGAGGGCAGGGCGACCTGGCAGGGGACCGTCCAGATGCCGTCGCAGCCTTCGACATACTTCGCCGACGCGTGGGCCTGGACGTACTCCTTGATGCGGCCGCGCTCGACTTCCTTGATGCGCTTGACCGTCTCGACGTTGATGCCCTTGGAATCGACGATGTAGCCGTTGGAGTCGGACATCGCCACGACGCGGGCGCCAAGCTGCTGGGCCTTCTGCACGGCGTAAATGGCCACGTTGCCCGAGCCCGAAACAACCACGTCAAGGCCCTTCCAGCTCTTGTTGCGGGCCTCGAGCATCCGCGTGACGAAGTAGATGAGGCCGTAGCCGGTGGCCTCGGTGCGGACGAGCGAGCCGCCCCAGTCAAGGCCCTTGCCGGTCAGGACGCCGGTGTAGGTGTTCGTGAGCTTCTTGTACTGGCCGAAGAGGAAGCCGACCTCGCGGCCGCCCACGCCGATGTCGCCGGCCGGGACGTCGGTGTCGGGGCCGATGTGGCGGAAGAGTTCGCTCATGAACGCCTGGCAGAAGTGCATGACCTCGTTGTCGCTCTTACCCTTGGGGTCGAAATCGCTGCCGCCCTTGCCGCCGCCGATGGGCGTGGTGGTGAGGGCGTTCTTGAAGATCTGCTCGAAACCGAGGAACTTGATGATACCCAGATATACGGACGGGTGGAAACGCAGGCCGCCCTTGTACGGGCCGATGGCGGTGGAAAACTGGACGCGGAAGCCGCGGTTGACGTGCACTTCGCCCTTGTCATCCGTCCACGGCACGCGGAAGATGATCTGGCGCTCGGGTTCCACGAGCCGCTCGAAGACCTTCATTTTGGCGAACTGCGGGTTCTTGTCGATGACGGCGGCGACCGACTCGGCCACCTCACGGGCGGCCTGGTGGAACTCGGTTTCTCCCGGGTTCCGCGCAACGACGGTTTCCATGACTTGCTCGACAAATGCCTTCGACATGGTGCGCCTCCTAAAAGAGTTGTACCCTGTACCCGATTGCCCCTTGCGTGGGGTGATTGCCGCATTTAACAGAATGTTGCGGCATAATGCAAGCGCGATTTCCGGATTATTGTGGACGGGTGACGACAGAAGCGGCATATTGCTGCCGCACTTTGGGTCTTGGGGCCGGTAACAAGGCCGAAACGACATCACCCCGCCGGTCTGAGGAGCGGCAAGTTTTTCGTGGTCCTGCGTTGACCGCGGGGCGTCGGTGGACTAAACTTCACGGCCCTTGGCTGCCTTGAGGATCAGGAGACTATGAACGAAATCGTCTTGAAACAGGAGATTGGCCCAACGGTCTTTCGGATGCGGGTCTCGGCGCCGCAACTGGCCCGGAAGGCCCGGCCCGGACAGTTCGTGATCCTTCGCGTGACGGAGGACGGCGAGCGTTTCCCGCTCACGATCGCCGATAGCGATCCGGCGGCCGGAACCCTGGACCTCATCTTCCAGGTGGTGGGCAAGTCCACGCTCTTGCTTGCGGCGAAGCAGCAGGGCGAGAGTATCCTCGACCTCGTCGGGCCGCTCGGCCTTCCGACGGAGATTGAGAAGTACGGCTGCGTGCTCTGCGTCGGCGGCGGCATCGGCGTCGCGCCGCTCTACCCGATCGCCAAGGCGCTCAAGGCGGCGGGCAACCAGGTGGTCGCCATCATCGGCTCGCGGTCGAAGAACCTGCTCATCATGGAAGAGGAGTTCCGCCGCGCGGTCGACGAGGTCCTCGTCGCGACCGACGACGGCTCCTATGGCCGCAAGGGATTCGTCACGGACGTGATCAAGGACCTGGCGGCGCGCGGCGACACATTCGCCAAGGCCTGGGCCATCGGGCCCGTGCCGATGATGCGGGCCGTGTCGAAAGTGACCCAGGAGCTCGGCCTGCCGGTGGTCGTCAGCCTGAACCCGATCATGGTCGACGG
>PMZT01000205.1 GCA_003170085.1 Planctomycetia bacterium
GGCGGCGGCATGGGAGGCATGGGCGGAGGCATGGGAGGCATGGGCGGCATGGCACGGGTGGTCAAAAGTTATGTGTCTGTCGCCGATTTGTCACCGCTTTTACCGATTTTTTAAAGGAGAAGGCTATGAACAATGTCCTGTCCGCGCGTCCAGCCCGCAAGGCCGGGGCGCTGTTTGCCTTAGTTCTGGCCGCATTGCTATTGGGCGGCGCGTTGCAGGCTGAAGTTTGCAACCTCAAAGTCGTCACCGATGCCAGCCCCGATTACTCGGACCTGGAGAGCCTGATCTACAGCGCCACAAACAACTGGCCCGCCACCAAAGACAAGTGTTGGGCGCTCTTCTGGTGGAACCACCTCGGCCGGCGTCAGACGCAGCCGCAAATCTGGCACGGTGAAGAATTGACCGACCCGATCCGGCAGTTCAACGATTACGGCTTCACGATGTGCAGCACGGTGGCGGGCGTGAACTGCGGCCTCTGGAACGCGCTGGGCCTGAAGGTCAAGTTCTGGGACATCTCGCTCCACACGGTGCCCGAGTGCTTCTACGACGGCCGCTGGCACATGTACGACAGCTCGATGTCGACGCTCTACACGCTCTGCGACGGCAAAACGATCGCCGGCGTCGAGGACATCGGCAAGGAAGGCGCGTGCGAGGCCTCGGGCGGCAGGACCGAACTCGGACATATCGCCAAGTATCATTGTCTGACCGCGACAAGCCCCAACGGGTTCCTCACGGGCGCCGACTGCGAGCGGAGCCTCCACGACGAGGCCAAGTGCTTCAGCCCGAACGCCCTCAAGTTCCGCACCTACTACAACAACTGGGACTGGGGCCACCGGTACATCCTGAACCTGAAGGACGGCGAATCGTACACCCGGCACTACAAGAGCCTGGGCGACGGGGCCGAGTTCTACGTGCCCAACAACGGCAAGGACCCGGAGAAGACCGGCAAGTACGGCCTCCGCGGCAACGGCGTGTGGACGTTCAAGCCCAGCCTGAAGGACGGCCAGTGGCAGAAGGCCGCCCACAGCTTCGCCAACATCAAGGCCACGGACGCCGGACTTGCGGCCGAGAAGCCCGACGCCCCCGCCTGCGTTGTGTTCAAAATCCAGGCCGCCAACGTCATCACGAGCCAGGCGATCAAGGCCACGCTCGCAGGCGCGGCGACCGGCGGCAAGGCGAAGCTCTCGGTCAGCGCCGACAACGGCCTGACCTGGAAAGACGTGGGGGAAGGCGCGGCCGCCGGCGCCGCCGAAGCGGGGGCCAAGCTGACCGACCTTGTCAACGGCCGGTACGAGGTCCTGCTGAAGGTTGACCTCGGCGCCCGGCCCGGCGATGGGGTCCTCAAGTCCCTTGAGGTCGAGACGACCACGGCGCTCAACGCGAAGGCCCAGCCGCGCCTCAACCTCGGCAGGAACACCGTGTACGTGGGCGCGGGCGACCCGACCGAGTCGATCGTCTTCTGGCCGGAACTCCAGGGCGGCAAGTACAAGGAGATGATCGTCGAAGAGAAGAACATCGCCTGCGATGCCAAGCACATCGGCTACCAGGGCGTCCTCTGGCCGAGCGCTGCCAAGGAAGATGCGTATATCGTTTACCGGATGGACGCCCCCGGCGACATCGCGCGCGTGACCTTCGGCGGACGGTTCTACAACCGCGCCCCCAAGAGCCACATCGACCTGCTGTGGTCCACCGACGGCAAGACGTGGACGCCCGCGTGGTCGCTCACGAGCACCGAGAAGCCGTGGGACGTCATCCACTACGAAACGGTTGCCGTGCCCGCGGGCAGCCGGCAGGTGTACCTGAAGTACCTCATGAACTCGCCGACCGACAAGCGCGACGCGTGCAGCCTTTACGCGGTCCGGATGGAGGCCGATTACCTCCCCGCCGACGCCACGTTCGCGCCCCTCGAGGTCACGTTCAAGTGGTCCGAGCGGCAGAAGGACCGTTCGCTCGTCGAGCGCAGCCACACGCAACTCGTCGAGAAGCTCCCCGCGCGCTACACGATCAACGTGGGCGGCGAGGACCATCCCATGATGGAGTCGCTGTGCGTGAACCTGAAGGGCACGCGGGGCGAGATGAAGTACGGCCCCTCCGACGGCAAAGACCCCGGCGGCGAGAAGTTCGTCGGCCGGTGGCTCACCGTGGGCAAGAACCTTGCGGTCGGCAAGAAGTACACGTGCTCGGCCCCGTCGGAAACGAACTGGGGCGCCGGCGACCCCGACGGCACGAAGCTCACCGACGGCGTCGCCGGTCCGCCCTACGCCGGCGGAACCTCCTACAAGTGCGGGGCGCTCTGGAAGCCGGGCACGAACCCCGTTGTCACGCTCGACCTGGGCGAGGTCAGGACCTGTGCGGCGCTCGGCATGAACTTCCACGGGTATCCGTGGTGGGACGCGCTGAAGGGCGAGATCAAGGACCGGGTGGAGGTGCTCGTGTCGAAGGACGGCCAGTCGTACACGTCGGTCGGATTCCTCGCGACCGACTGGCGATGGAAAGACCTGCCCATGAACCACATGGCGCCGGACCACGAGGCGATCCAGGGGGCGACGTTCCGCGTCATCCCCGATAAGCCCGTCGAGGCGCGGTACGTGCAGTACAAGGTGACGAACGCGCGGCTGTTCGACTGCACGGAACTCGAAGTGCTCGATTCGATCCGGTCGGAGCCGTTTGATCTTCGCGTGGCGTTGCCCGACGAAAAGTAATACGACAGCGCCACTTGGCGCGGTGGGTCTCCGCACCCGCCGCGCAAAAGCAAAGTGGCGCTGTAGTGATCGCCGTTTTCGACTGGACGCGCAGCCGGTCGTCGGCTACCTTTTTCTCCGGGGGCAAGACGGGCCGACTCACGAGCGACGGGGGTATCATGGCCTCGAAGAAGAAATCGTCCTCGGCGCCGCCCGGCGACGCCACGTCAGGGCCGCTCCTCTTTGAAGTCGCGTGGGAGGTCTGCCAGCAACTCGGCGGCATCTACACGGTCATCCGTTCCAAGGTTCCCAGCATGATGGGGCGCTGGGGCGACCGTTACTGCCTCATCGGTCCATACGACCCGCACGCGTCGCCGGCCGAATTCGAGGACACGCCGCCCGATGGCCCGGTGGCCAAGGCCGTCGCGGCCCTCCAGGCCAAGGGCATCGAGGTCCACCACGGCCGCTGGCTCATCACCGGCCAGCCGCGCACGATCCTGCTGAACCCGCGCAGCGTGATGAACCGGCTGGGCGAGATCAAGTATCTCCTGTGGGACCATCACCGCATCGGACTGCCGGGCGACGACGGCCTCGTCAACATGGTCGTGGTATTCGGGTGGCTCGTGGAGCAGTTCTTCCGCGAGCTTTTCGCCGACGCCGAGTTCAAGCGGCCCGTGATCGGGCATTTCCACGAGTGGATGGCCGCGTCGGCGATCCCTGAGATCCGCCGCGCCAACCTGCCGATGGGCATCGTCTTCACCACACACGCCACGCAGCTTGGGCGGGTCATGGCGATGCACGACCCGGGCTTCTACGATCACCTGCCGTCCGTCGACTGGCGCCGCGAGGCCCAGCGCTTCAACATCCTGCCGCAGGTCGAGATCGAGCGCGCGGCGGCGCACGGGTCGCACGTCCTGACGACCCTGAGCGACATCACGGCCTTTGAAGTGAAGCACCTGCTGGGCAAGCAGGCCGATCTGCTGCTGCCGAACGGCCTGAACATCGAGCGGTTCGTGGCGATGCACGAGTTCCAGAACCTCCACCGCTCGTACAAAGACAAGATCAGCCAGTTCGTGATGGCCCACTTCTTCCCCAGCTACACGTTCGACCTCGACCGCACGCTCTTCTTCTTCAGCGCGGGGCGCTACGAGTACCGCAACAAGGGGTACGACCTGGTGATCGAGGCGCTGGCGCGGCTGAATCATCGCATCCGCGCCGAGGGGCTCGATCGCACGATCGTCTTCTTCCTCGTCACGCAGCGGCCGTTCCGGTCGATCAACGCCGAGGTCCTGCGGTGGCAGGCCGTCATGGCCGAGATGCGGCACACGTGCGAGCAGGTGCGCGACCAGTTCGGCCAGCAACTGTTTCTGGCCACGGCCCGCGGCGAGTCGCCCGACTTCGCTTCGCTCGTCGACGATACCGGTCGGCTGGCCCTGAGGCGCATGCGCCTGGCCTGGAAGTCGCAGCGCCTGCCGCCGGTCGTGACCCACGACATCGTGGACGAGGGCGGCGACCAGGTCCTCAACCAGATCCGCCAGTGCAACCTCTGGAACATTGCGAGCGACCCGGTCAAGGTCGTCTATCATCCGGACTTCATCACCCTGGTGAACCCGCTGTTCGGCCTGGATTACAGCCAGTTCGTCCGCGGGTGCCACCTGGGCATCTTCCCCTCGTTTTACGAGCCGTGGGGCTATACGCCGCTGGAGTGCGCCGCCCGCGGCATTCCGGCCATCACGAGCGACCTGGCGGGGTTCGGCACGTACCTGATGCAGCACATGCCGGACCACACGGCGAATGGTCTGTTCGTGCTTCATCGGCGGCAGAAGAACTTCAACCAGGCCGCCGACGAGCTGACGGAGATGATGCTGGCGGTGGCGCGGCTCGAGCGGCGCGAACGCATCGCGCTGCGGAACCGCGTGGAGAGCACGTCCGAGCATTTCGACTGGGACACCATGGGCCGCTTCTACGCCGAGGCCCACGAAATGGCCCTCTCGCGCGCAGGAGCGCGGTGAACACCGCGGACCTAGTGCTCTGTTACTCTTCAATTGATGGATAGAGCCGCTTCAGCTTTATCCGGGCACCCTCAGTTGTGAACTGCCAGTTCACTTTGGTCTTGGCCGTGTTGCGTGTCGCTTCCCAAGCCTTGGTTTCTCGACGCAGGTCGTCGATGTTGTCGATCCGTCGCGACAAGCACTGGCGGCCCAGGATGCCCAGTTCTATCTCGGCCATGTCCAGCCAACTGCCGTGCTTGGGCGTGTAGTGAAACTCGAACCGATCCGCAAGACGCTTCGCCTGAGCCGGCGCGAACGCTTCGTACAGGGACGCCGGCGTATGGGTATTCAAGTTGTCTTCCACCAGCACGATCCGCTCGGCGTCCGGGTACATCTCGTCCGCGATCTTCCGAACACATTCCGCCCAATCCTTCTTCGTCCGCCGCTCTGTGACTTCCACGTCCCTCTGGCCCGCCAGCGGCTCGGAGATCATGAAGAGGTTCGCCACGCCGTTGCGAACGTACTCATAATCGTACTGCGCCACCTGGCCCGGTGCGGCCGGCACGGGCTTGGCCACCTCCCCGATCAACTGCTTGCTCGTCTCGTCCAGGCACACCACCGGACGCCGGGGATCATACGGCCGCTTGTACACTTCCAGTATGTCCTCCATCTTCCAGACGAACTCGGCATTGGCCTTGGGCGGAATGCACCATTGCTTGCTCAGCCAAGGCTTAAGTTCGTTTTTTTGAGCGTCCGTCGCACCGTCTGGTACGACACCTCCTCGACGTACTCCAAGGCCACCATCCGATCCGCCAACAGCCGTAAGGTCCAACGGCTGCGCCCTTCGGGAGCCTGCCCGCACGCCAACACAATCAGACGGGCTTCGCCATCACCGTCCAACGTACGCCGATACTCCCGCCGAGGCTTGCGGCGTTCCAAGGCGGCTTCCAAGCCTTCTTCCACGAACTCCTTCCGCACCCGCTCNNACACGGCTGTCGGCCTTCAGCAGAATCCTGGCGTGCATCAACTTTCGAGCCGCCGCCTTGCCTCGTGAAAGCATCTCCCGCAACATTTGCCGTTCCTCTTCTGTCAGCGTCACGATATACTTCTTCTTCATGGCGGGCCTCCTTGCCTGGGTATACCTATTCCATCGGCAAAGAGCCCCCCCCAATATCCATCAGATCAGCAGTAACAGAGCACTAGTACTACAACGCTAGAAGCAGATTTGCGCGGCGGGTCTCCGTACCCGCCGCGCACATACGCAATCTTAAACCACGCTAAAGGCTCGATAACTTCGCCGCAAGCTCGCCAACCGTGGCCGTGCCGGTCGTGCCGATCTTCTTGACGACGACCGCACCGGCGAGGTTGCCCAACTCGGCGGCCTCGACGGCCGTCGCCCCCGCCGCAAGGGCCATGGCGATGTGCGCAAGCACGGCGTCGCCCGCCCCGACTACGTCGATCGGCGGCGCAGCGGGGATGCCGGGGATGTGCGTCACCCGCCCGCCGGAGGCCACGACGATCCCCTCGTCGGCGCACGTCACGAAGACGTCGCGGCCGATCTCGCCGGACCACCGCAGGGCGAGCGCCTGTACGTCGGCCCGCGCCTCCTCCACGCCGAAGTGCCGCGCGAGTTCCGAGCGGTTCGTCTTGATCCGAACAGCCGCGAAATCGCCGATCTGCGTGCGACTGTCGGCGATGAAAATCTTTTCTGGATGCGCCCGCGCCAGATCCGCCACCGCCGCCTTGACGCGCCGCGTGAGGACGCCGTTGGCGGGTTCCGGCACCTGGTCCATCGCCACGATGACGTCGGCCGCGGCGACGCGGGCCGAGAGGCCCGCGATGAGGTCGTCCTCCAGGTCCGGCGGCGTGGGCGTGCGGCTGCGGATGTCGATGCGGCTGAGCTCCTCCGGCGGCCGGCCGGGGCGGATGATCAGCGGCTTGGTGTACGTGAACGTCATGCGGTCGCGCCGCGTGAGGAAGTGCGTAAGGTCGACGCCGAGCGAGGCGAGCGCGCGGCGGAGTTCCATCCCCTCGCCATCTTCGCCCGCGAACCCGACGGCCGCCAACGCCCCCGGCCCGAGCGCCGCCAGGTTGGCCAGGACGTTTCCGCCCGCCCCCGGCTGCGGCCGCACGGCCACGACGTTGTGCACCGGCAGGCCGGTCTCGATCGAGGTCTCCGCGAGCGCGGGGTCGATGTGCAGATACCGGTCGAGCGCGATGTCGCCGATCAGGGCGACGCGCACGACGGCGTAACGGGCGGTGATGGCACGGAGTCGTTCGAGTTCCACGGGAATCCTCCCTCACGCCGCAGCAGCGCGGCGTCCGCATTCAGCTTCGACCGTGGAATCTACCGACACGCGCGGCGAAATGCAAACAAGGATCATGCCCATGGGCACGAACAATTTCCTCGCCGACACGGCGGCCGGGTCCGGTATAATACGCACCTGAGATTTCTCCGGCTCCGTGGAGGCCGTATGGTCCAACAGAATATAGACGTCCCAAGGGACAAGTTGGCCGATTTCTGCGTGCGCCATCACATCCGGAGGCTCGCCTTCTTCGGCTCGGTTCTTCGGGAGGATTTCAGGCCCGACAGCGACGTGGACGTGCTGGTCGAGTTCGAGCCGGAGCACGTCCCGGGGTTGATCGCCCTGGTCGAGATGGAAACCGAACTCTCAGGCCTCCTGGGCGACCGGAAGGTCGATCTGGTCACCCAAGGGTTCCTGAACCGGCGTATCCGGAACCGTATCCTGGCGGAGGCGGAGGTGGCCTATGGCCAAGGATGACCTCGTTTATATGAACATTGATATCGACGTAGTCTGGAAGACAGCCACGCAGGAACTGGGCCCCCTCCTGGCGAAGCTCGAGAAGATCGCCCCTCCAGAAGAAGACCCCACCGAATAGGCCGCGCCATCGGAAAGGACCCGCCCATGCCTGAACGCTCCGGCCTGACTCTACTCGCCCTCGGGCTCGCCCTGCTCTTTCCGGCGGTAGCACTGAAGGCGGCAGAGGTGCCTCATAAGACCCCGGCCAAGCAGCCCACAACTCTCGACAAGGCCCTCACGACCGAAGCATTGGCACCTCCGGCGCTAGCAATCACCGTCGAGTTCCAATTCACTCTCGACAAGGCGGGCCTGACGAGCGCGGGCCTGTACGACGCCGAAGGGCGGCTCGTGCGGACCCTCTGGACGATGAAGGAGCTTGCGGCCAGCAAGCAGACCGGCATGTGGGACGGCCTGGATGAGTTCGGCCAGGCGGCGCCCGCGGGCGAGTACGAGTACCGCGTGGTCCTGAACGGATCGACCTACCGCAACGTGGGCCTCATCGGCAACAATGGCCGGCCGCCCGACGACAAGGGCCACACGCCCAACGGCGTCCAGTCGCTGGCGGTGGACGCCGCCGGGGCGGTCTACAGCGCGAACGGATGGGACGAGGCCGGGGCCGATTTCAAGAAGTGGGACGCCGATGGCAACTCCGTCTACGATGCCCAGTACCAGATCCGCAACGGCAAGCCCAACGGCGCCCCCTACTCCGTCGCCACCGACGCCGAGTACCTTTACTGCGGCATGGGCGGCTGGGCCCGTGCCCCGTTCAACAGCATGCAGCAGGTGCAACGGTTCCGCCTGGCCGATGGCAAGCAGGAGAAGTTTACCGAGACCGGCCGCGACGACGGGCACATCCTCGTCTACGAGTGGCCCGAGAAACAGGTGCCGGAGGGCACGCCCGAGGCCGACGCAGCCCTGATGAAGTCTCCGCTGCGGGCCCTCGCGATCACGGGCGAGACGATCCTTGTGGCCGACGCCCTGGGCGGCCGTGTGCTCAAGTTCCACAAGGTCACCGGTAAGCCGCTGGGCGAGTTCCCGGTGAAGCTGCCGCACGCGCTCACGGTGGACAAGTCGGGGCGGATCTGGGTCGGGCACGAGCATCACACGATCAGCGTGTTCGCGGCCGACGGCAAGGACGGCCGCGCGGTGATCAAGGATGTCGGCGAGGTCGAGCAGATCTGCTTTGGCCCCAAGGGCGAGTTGTGCGTCGCCGACGGCCCCGCCGGGCAGGTGAAGATCTACGACGTGTCGGGGGCCGAGGCCCGGCTCGTCCGCACCTTCGGCCAGAAGGCCCAGGCGGGCGACGCCGCCCCCGACCGATTCTACCGCTGCCGCGCGGTCGCCATGGATGCGGCGGGGAACCTTTTCACGGTCAATAAGATGCCGATCGACGGGTCGCGCCTGGCGAAGTGGTCGCCCGAGGGCCGCCTCGTGTGGGAGCGGCTGGGCCTTGAGTTCGTCTCGCTCGGCAACTATGGCCGCGAGGACCCCGACACCTTCTACTCGATGACCCTGCACCGCTACAAACTTCTCGACCGCAGCGCCGGCACGTGGGAGTTCACCGGCAGCATGGTCACTGCCCGCGCGCCGTACCGCAGCGATCCGCACGGCCCGCCGCGCGTCCTCCGCCTGAACGGGGCCGACTTCTTCTTCAGCCCGTCGGGCGACGGCGTGCAGGTGTACCGCATCGGCCCGAAGGGTTTTCAGTTGGCGGCGCTGGTCGGCGGCAAGGACCCCACGTATGACGGCAAGACCAAACGCGACGCGCCGCCGGGCGATGCGCCGATGTGGACGTGGAGCGACACGAACGGCAACGGCGTGGTCGACGAGGCCGAAATCCGCTGGTTCGTGAAGCCCGGCGAGAAGGGCACGCATCGGTATGCCACGTTCGGCATGGACGTGGATGCGCAGGGAAACCTCTGGTTCCCCAATCATCACACGCACAGCGCCTGGCGGATCCCGCGCGGCGACCCGGACCCGAAGGGCAACCCCACGTACGACTGGTCTCAGGCCAGGGAAGTGCTCCTGGCCGACAAGTCGCCCCTGAAGTTCAGTGCGAGCATGGTGCAGCCGGCCGAGGACGGGTCGATCTACGCGTTCGGGTGGTCGGCCCCGTGGCCGTCGCCGAAGAACAACCCGTTCTGGATGGGCGGCGCGACGCTCGCGCGGTTCGACAAGAACGGCCGGCGCCTGTGGGCGGTCCCGTTGCCCGAGACATGCGTTGGACTCGATGTGATCCCCGGCGGCGGGTGCATGGTCGGCATGGGCAAGAAGGCCCACATCCTCCATTACACCGCCGACGGCCTCCTCGTGGGCCGCATGGAACCCGGCGAGGCGATGGGCGGGAAGTCCGGCTGGCTCGATAACCAGTGCTCGGTGGCCGTGAATCGCGACGGGCGCGACAAGCGCCTCGACGTCTTCGTCGAAGAGGACTACGCCCTGCGCATCGCGTGGTACCGCGTGGACGACCGCGACATCCGGACCGTTACGGGGAAACTGAAGAGGCCGTAGCCGGCGGCGATTCTTCGTCCGGCGGCATGCCCGCGGCCAATCAGGCGGCAGCGAGCACAATCTCTTCCATAGACAGTAACGCTTATATACCAGTGCTACTTTCAAGGTCTTGCGCGGCGGGTCTCCGTACCCGCCGCGGCGGGCAAATTCACAAGTTGCGCTGTCGCCCTAACCCACATCGCCTCCATTCCCGAACAGCGCGTCGATGAACGCGCCGGCGTCGAACGGGACGACGTCGTCGGCCTTCTCGCCGATGCCGACGAACTTGACGGGGATGCCCAGCTTCTGCTTGATCGCCACGACGATCCCGCCCTTGGCCGTGCCGTCGAGCTTCGCCAGGAAGATGCCCGTGACGTCGGTCGCGGCGCGGAACTGCTCGGCCTGCACGATCGCGTTCTGGCCGGTCGTGGCATCGAGCACCAGCAGCACTTCGTGCGGCGCACCGGGGATCTGCTTGGCCAGGACCTTGCGGATCTTGCCGAGTTCGCGCATCAGGTTTTCCTGCGTGTGCAGGCGGCCGGCGGTATCGACGAGGAGAAGGTCGATCTTGCGGGCCACGGCGGCCTGCGCGGCGTCGAACGCCACGGCCCCAGGGTCGGCGCCCACGCGGTGCCGCACGATATCGACGCCCACGCGCCGGCTCCAGATGGCAAGCTGCTCGTCGGCCGCCGCGCGGAACGTGTCGCACGCCGCCAGCAGCACCGATTTGCCCTCGTCCACGAACAGCCGCGCCAGCCGCGCGACCGCCGTGGTCTTGCCCGTGCCGTTGACGCCCACGATCATGACGACCGTGGGGCCGCTCGGGTTGAACGTGATCGGCTTGTCGGCGCCGCGTAGCGATTCCTTGAGGTCGTTCTTGATGACCTCCAGCAGGTTGTCCTGGGCGGTGATCTCGCGGTCGCGGTAACGGGTCTTCAGGTCCTCGACGATCCGGCGGGTGGCCTCCACGCCAACGTCGCCCAGGATGAGCGTTTCTTCGAGTTCCTCGAGGAACTGCGCGTCAACCTTGCGGCCGATGCGGAAGAGGTTCCGCACGCCATCGGCCAGTTTGGACCGGGTCTTGGTAAGGCCTTCGGTGAGACGACTAAGCCACTTGAATGCCATAATCACTCCAGAGTCACGATGGCGGATTGCGGAATGCGGTGCGGATGAACATCGGCGTCCACCTTACCAATGGGTGGCATGCCCACGCCGCTGTTTGCGTGGGCATGTTCTGCCCCGCTCACACATCATGCCCACGCAACGGATGGCGTGGGCATGCCACCCCGCAATGGCGTCAGGCCTCCGCCTCGGCGACCGGCGGCGCATCGGGTTCTTCCTTGGCCGGCTCCTCGGCGGCCGGCGGCGCCTTCAGTTCCTCCTTCGCGGCATCCTCGCCCTTCACAAGGCGGAGCACGCGGTCGAGGACGCCGTTGACGAACGCACCGCTCTCGGCGGCGCTGAAACGCTTGGCCAGCTCGATCGCCTGGTCGATGGCCACGCGCGGCGGGATGTCGGGGCACTCGGCGATCTCGTACGCGGCAAGGCGCAGGATGTTGCGGTCGAGCGTGGCCATGCGCTCGATGCGCCAGTGCTCGGCGGCCTGGCCGATGACCTTGTCGGCCTCCTCGCGCCAGCCCCACGCCCCTTCCGTCAGGCGCCGGGCGAAGAAGTAAACGTCGGGGTCCTTCGTGCTTTCGCGCAGGAACTCCACGATCTCGGGGCTGACGACCTCGTGGCGAATGTCGAGCTGGTACAGCGCCTGGAGGGCAATCTGGCGAGCCTGTTCACGTCGCTTCATGTCAAAACCTTCAAACGCCCGGCACGCGGGCGATCACGGGTGCGACCTGTAGGTCCCGGCCTTCCGGCGCGACTCCGCCTTCGGGCTCAGGTGCGTGTCTTCGCGGCACTCGATGCCGATCCGCGCAATCAACTGCTTCATGTAATCGGTAAAGAGGCACCGCGGCGAGTGAAAATTATCTTTCGTGATGCATGACGATAGCTGGACGACCAGGCGGTCCTTGTCGATCCCCTCGTTCTTCTTGATCTGGCGGGCCAGGTGCGTCAGCTTGCGTTGCACCGCCCTGCCGCAGCACCCGCCGCAGGTGATCGTCAGCGTCCGAATCGGTTTGTCTTTCGGATACGCGGCAAACCCCTCGGCCCGCTCGTGAAACGCCTTCTCGCAGAAATAGCCCGAGCAGCGCTGCTTCACGATCTCGCACTGCACGATGACGATGTACTCGGGTTCGGCCATGATCGCAACCTTCTCTAACACGACAACACCACTTTGCGCAGCGGGTCTCCGCACCCGCGCGGTCCCTAGCGTGCCCAAGAACACCATTCCCAGCGCGGTGGGTACGGAGACCCACCGCGCAGAAGCCCATGTAGCGTTGTCGTACGGGGTTACTTCTTCTTCCCGGCGAGCTGATCGATCAGGTTCGCCATTTCGATGGCGCTCATGGCGGCATCGGCGCCCTTGTTGCCCGCCTTGGTGCCGGCCCGCTCAACCGCCTGCTCGAGCGTATCGGTCGTGATGACGCCGAAGATCGTCGGCACGCCGCTGGCCATGCCCACCTGGGCGATGCCCTTGGAGACCTCGGCGGCGATGTAGTCGAAGTGCGGCGTCGAGCCGCGAATCACCGCCCCCAGGCAGATCACGGCCTGGTACTTGCCGCTGTCGGCCATGACCTTGGCGATGGCCGGAATCTCGAACGCCCCCGGCGTCCAGGCCACGTCAACGGCGTCGGTGTTCACCCCGTGCCGCTCCAGGGTATCGAGGCACCCGGCCAGCAGCTTCGACGTGATGAACTCGTTGAAGCGCGACACGACCACGCCGAACCGATGCTTCCCGGCAACCAATTGGCCCTGATAGACGTTCGCCATGACGTTCTCCTTACGTTCGGTTGGTCAAGGTATCGTAATCTAAGAGTCTACCCTAAAACGGCCCGAAAACAAGAGGCTACAGCGCGCCCCACTTGCGGCGCAGGAACCACTCGCCCGCCAGAAGCGCCAGCATCGCTGCCAGGAACAGGCGCCCGGCGCCCAGCGGCCGGCGCTGCTCAACCGGTTCATATTGCGCCGGCAGATGCTCGGCCATGTCCTTCAGAAGGTCGCCCAGCTTCGCGATCTCTCGAACCGACCCGCCGCCGGCCTGCGCGATCCGCTCCATACCGGCGCGGTCGGCCAGGATGTGGGCAAGCTCGAAGTCCTGCTCCTCGACCGCCAGCGCCGTCTCGGCCCGTTTCGCCTGCCCGTCAACGACCGCCTCCGCTGCCACCGTGTAGCCGCCGGCCTCGGGCAGCGGCACGACCGCCCGCCACGACGAAGTCCCGCCTTGGAGGGCACCGTCGGCGGCCACGAGCGAAATCGGGCGGACCTCGCCGCCGGGCGTCTTCAGCTCCGCGGTCGGCGCCGCCGCCTTGCCGCCGCGCACGTGTATCGTGACTTCGGCCGAGGGCGGACTGTCGGGGTCCGACAGAAGGTACCGCGACCGGTCGGACATCACCCACAGATCGGCCTTCGGCCCGGCATCGCGGCCGGCCAGCCACAGAATGAGTTGGCGCCAGAGCCGCCGATGAAGCTCCTCGCCGTGCTTGTCGGCGGGCGCGAGGACCCACTGCCACGTCGTGTCGGCCGTGAGCGCCGCCACGCGCCCGCGCGCGAACTCGCGGACCACCAGCAGCGGCTTCCCGTCGGGCGTCTCGGCCAGCAGGCGCGCGGTCGGCACGAGCGGCCCGACGGCGCTCGCCCCGGCCAGCGGCGGCAGGGCGTCGAACTTGAGCGACCCGCCGCCCGGCGTGTCGGCGGCAAAGATGAAATGACGCGGGGCCGAGGCGGTCGGCCGGAACACCAGCGGCCCCGGCACCTGCCCGTCGCCGGCGCGAATCGTAAACGGCAGGACCTCGGCCAGCGGCGTCGCGTCCCATCCGCCGGCACCGAACGCTTTGAGGCCCCCGAGCGCCAGCAGGCTGAGGTTCCCCTTGCGGACCCCCTCGGCGATTCGCGCGATCGTGGCCGCCGGCAGGGCCGACGCCGGAAGGTCGCCCAGGATGATCACGCTGAACGCGTCGAGGTCGGCGGCCGACGGCGCGGCCGTGTCGCCGATGAGAATCCGCCGCTCGAGCGCGATCTCCTTTGCCTCGCCCAGAGCGCGGTCGATGTACTTGCCCTCGGGGTGGATCCGCCCGTCGAGGTACAGCACGCGTACGCCGCCCTCGTCGACGCGCACGGTGGTCTCGGCCCGGTTGTTGGTCGTGATAAGCTCGCCCTTGGCGGGCGCAACGGTCACGGCCATCGGCACGAGGCCCGGCTCCGTGACCTGCGGTGTGAAGATGACCTCCTGCGTCGTCTGGTTGGAGGCGGGCGAGAGGCGGCGCCGCTCGACCTCCTGGCCTCCGACCGCGAGCACGGCCTCGAGCGGCACGTCGCGCAGGCCCAGCGTGGCCACCACCACGCGAACCTCCGGACGGTTGCCCACGAACACCCGCGCCGGGGCACGCAGGTCGCGGACGGCCACGTCGCGGACGCGGTCGGTGGGCTTGTCGCTGCCGGCGACCAGCGCGTGGACCTTCGCCCCCTGCTCCGCCAGCAGCCGCGCCGCCTGATCGGGCGGTTGCTGCGCGCGGTTGGCCTGTCCGTCGGAAATCACGATCACCGCCGAAAGGCGCGGGTCCTTGCGGGCGAGGATCGCCCCAAGCGCCTCGCCGAAGTCGGTCCGCGGATCGCTCGGCGTGAGTGTGAAATCGTTCACCGGCCGCGTGTGCGTGCCGAACGCGTACAGGCTGACGCCGAAGCGCCCGGCCAGCGCCGCCAGCCGGTCGCTCGACAACGCGAACGCCTGGCCGACGGCCTCGGAGCGGCTGATCGGCGCACCGGCGGGCCTGCGCGCGGCACGGCCGGCGGCCGGCTTCTTCGCGGGGACGGGAACGGCGACGCTGCTCATCAACGCCTCCTCGTCGCGAATGCCCATGCTCCGCGAGGCGTCGATCAGCACCGCCACCTCGCCGCGGACCTCCTGCCGGCCTTCCCACCGCATTTCGGGCCGCAGGAGCGCAAGGGCCACGCACGCCACGACCGCAAGGCGCAGAACCAGGAGCGTCACTCGCTTCGGGCGCGCGAAGGCCGGCGGCCGGCGCCAGGCGATCGCGACAATCGCGGCTGCAAGCGCAGCCACAACCGCCGCCACCGCCCACGGGGGCAGCACGGGGCTCAGCACAAGATGGTCCGTCATCGTGATACTCGCCAGCACGGCGTACACTCTCCCTGCAATCCCGGCGCGCCGGAACTCTAAGAATACATCGGCCGACGGGGCATGACCCCTCAATGAATTGCGGCTCGGGCCGAACATCTCGCTTGTGTCGCGCCGCGGCGCGGCTTTATACTCGACGGGGAGCAGTCAACCGGAAAGGGGCACACCGTGAAAGCCCTCCTCGACAGGGCCTGCGATCTTATGCGGCGCGCCGGGTGTTCGTACGGCGACATCCGCGTGCGCGAGGACCGCAAGGAAACCATCAGCGTCCAGAACGGCAAGCCCGAGCACATTGCCGTGGACCGGACCGCCGGATTCGGCATCCGCGTCATCGTCGATGGCGCGTGGGGATTTTTTGGAACGTACCGGCTGGAGGAGTCGGCCCNNGGAGCCGGCCGTCCGGCAGGCGGTGGCCATCGCGCGGGCGTCGGCGCGGTTCCAGCGCGAGCCGATCGTCCTCTCGCCCGTCGCCGCCACCGAAGGGTTCTACGAGACGCCGCACCAGGTCAACCCGTTCGACGTGCCGCTGGAGGAGAAGCTCGCGCTCCTCGTCGCGGCCACCAGCGCCATGCGCGGAGCGAACGTCAAACTGCGGCAGGCGTTCGCGTCGGCGTACCTGATGCACCAGCATTTCGCGTCGACCGAGGGCTCGCGCCTCTCGCAGCGGATCGTGCAGTGCGGCGGCGGCATCGCGGCCACGGCCATCGCCGGCGGCGACATGCAGGTGCGGTCGTACCCGAACAGTTTCCGCGGCAACTTCGGCACCGCCGGCTGGGAATACGTGCGGGCGATGAACCTCGAGGGCGAGGCCCCGCGCGTGGCCGACGAGGCCGAGGCGCTGCTGACGGCCCCGCCCTGCCCCGCGGGCCGGCGCACGATCGTCCTCGACGGCGGGCAACTGGCCCTCCAGGTCCACGAATCGTGCGGCCACCCGATTGAACTCGACCGCGT
>PMZT01000241.1 GCA_003170085.1 Planctomycetia bacterium
ATGCCTTGCTCCGGTTCGAGGGTACGTAAGTGATTGATGCATCTCAAGTTCTATCGAAGCGTGGCCGATATTTCCGGCATGGGGACCCTGGGGAGGGACAGCGCCATGCCGAGGACCCGCGAAACTCTCGACTTGGAGGAATTGGTCATCACGCTGTACGCTGCTCTGGACGATGCCCTGGCGGAGGCCGGCCTTGCCGCGCGGAATGGAAAGTTGGTTCCGCGTCCCGGCCCCGCGCCGGAGGTGGACGACCGCGAGGTTCTCTGCCTGGCGGTTCTCCAGGAACTGTTGGGCTTCGAGTCGGATCACGGGTTTTACCAGTGGTTCGAATCCAATGCGGTCCTGCGGCACCTGTTCCCCCGGCGGCTCACGCGGCCCAACTGGGCCGATCGCCGGGCGCTCCTGACGCCCCTCTTGCAGCGTCTCTCCCAGGCATTCTGCGCCCTGGACGGGGAGGAATCGCCCCCCTTTTCATCATCGACTCGCATCCGGTCGACGTCTGCCGCCCGGTCCGGGCCGGCCACAAGGAGCGTCTCGGCGGACTTGCCCAACGCGGCTATTGCGCGTCGCTGAAACGCTGGTTCCACGGGGTCCGCGAGCACTTGGTGTTCACACCGGGCGGCCGGATTGCCTTCGTCCTGCAGGTGCCGGGCAACCGCCACGACGTGCAGGGTCTGTACGGTCTCTTGAAGACGACCTTCCACGGGCATCTGCTGGGCGACAACGCCTACTGGCCGAAGGCGACCCGGCGCGAGGCGCTGGTCCGCCACGGGATCACCGTGACGGCGGCCACGCGCTCGAACTGGAAGGTGCGAAACACCGCCGAGGACAAGGCGCTGCTTAAACAGTGGCGTGGCAAGGTGGAGCGCCGCATCGGCCTGTTCGACAGTCAGTTCAACGCCGGGCGGACGCTCTGCCGCAGCCGCCGACATTACGAGGCACGCCGCTGGGCCAAGGTGTTGTCGCATAACCTGTCCCGTCATCTGAATCGCAAACTCCGTCGGCCCGCCGAGTCCGTGGCGCACTTCTGGCTGGCCGCCTGAACCGGAGCAAGGCATCAACATGTTTGCGCATGATTGGCGAACCCGCCAGTCGTTGCCCGCCCAGGGCACGCGGACTCCGCGTGAATCGGCCATTTGGGCGTGGTGGCGGTACTGGCACAGAGGACATCGAGAAGGAAGCGCCAGCGGTTGACTAACGGGATGCTGAACGGCGTTCACTACGCGGGGTTGCTAAACCGTGAGTGAAGCCGTCAGCAGAGGGGCTTATGGGCGCCCTATTGGGCAGCTACGCACCGGACGCACCAAGAAGCCGTTTGACGCAGTGCTGTTTCTGTGTATAGTTATTCTTGTTGGGTGTACACCAGGGGCGCGGATTTTTGCTGGAATGGGGGGACGGAGCCATGGGGTGTGTCGCGGTAATCGGGGTGGGATACTGGGGACCGAATCTCGCCCGCAACTTCATGTCGCTTGGCGCTTTTGAGCACGTCATCGCTTGCGATATGGACGCCAAGCGTCTCTCGGCTGTCTGCCGGCAGTTGCCGGGACTTCAGACAAGTACGAGTCTGACAGACACTCTGGCGCGGCCGGAGGTTGAGGCAGTTATAGTAGCCACGCCGGTGCGCACCCACCACATGTTGGCCAAGGCGGCACTCCTAGCCGGCAAGCACGTCCTTATCGAGAAGCCGATGACGTATACGTCGGCAGAGGCACGCGAGTTGGTCGAGTTGGCCGCCCAGCGAGGCCTCACGTTGATGGTGGATCACACATTCATTTACACCGGCGCGGTGGAAAAGATCATCGAGGTTACCTCGCGGCCCGACTTCGGAGATTTCTTCTACGTTGACAGCGTGCGAGTGAACTTGGGCCTGTTCCAGCATGATGTGGATGTAATCTGGGACCTTGCGCCACATGACCTGAGTATCGTGAACCGGGTTCTGAACCGTCGGCCCCGGGTGGTTCGCTCGGTCGGACAAAGCCACACGGACAGTGGCAAGGCAGACGTGGCCTATCTCCACGTGGATTACGGCGACCGGATCAACGCCACCTTCCACGTTAACTGGCTGTCCCCGACGAAAGTCCGCCGCATGATCATCGCGGGTTCGAAACAAATGGTCTCATGGGACGACCTTGAAACAGCCGAAAAAATACGTGTGTACGACAAGGGCATCGAGACCCGATCGTTAGGGCCTGAGGACCAGCGCCGGCTGCAGGTAGGTTATCGGACGGGCGATGTCTGGATGCCGCGGATCGACACCACGGAGGCCCTTCAGAAAATGGCCCGTCATTTCGCGGATTGCTGCCGCAACGGAAAACGGCCGATCACTGCGGGCGAAGATGGGCTTGACGTCGTTCTCACATTGGAGGCGAGCGACATGAGCCTGGCTCACGGGGGCCGGCCGGTGGCCATTCAAGACGGTGCCTTGTCGCTTCTCTGAGGGCGGACAAGGGGGCTATTGCATGTCGAGAGACTCCAGCATTCCCGGTGAGCCTACTGTCCGTATCGCATCGGACGTGAAACTCGGGAAGAACGTTGCCATCCACGGCTTCGTGAATCTTTACGGGTGCTCGATCGGAGATGATACGCGTCTGGGGGCGTTTGTCGAGGTACAGAAGAACGCTACCGTCGGCCGATCATGCAAGATATCGAGCCACACCTTCATATGCGAGGGTGTTCAAATCGAAGACCACTGCTTCGTCGGCCACGGCGTGATGTTCATCAATGACCTCTATCCCCGCGCCTCGCGGGCCGATGGCACGCCCCAAACGGAGCAGGACTGGAAGGTCGTGCCGACCCGTGTTGGGCGCGGCGCCTCGATCGGGTCGAACGCTACGGTCCTTTGCGGGATCACCATTGGCGAAGGCGCTATCGTGGGGGCCGGTGCGGTGGTCACCCGCGACGTGCCTCCACGAACGATTGTGGCTGGCAACCCGGCGCGCGTGCTCAGGCGGCTATCGGACGCGGAACCCGCAACGACGGAAAGGCCAGAGCGATGACCGTGCCCTTTAAGGTCAAGGTTCCCCTGGTGGACCTCAAGGCCCAGTACGTGCAAGTCCGTGCCGAGATTCATGAGGCGCTGGACCGCGTGATGGAGAATACCGCCTTCATCCAGGGCCCGGCGGTCAAAGGGTTTGAAGAGGCATTTGCGGCCCACCATGGCGCGAAGCACTGTGTGGCCACATCGTGTGGCACGAGCGCCCTGCACGTGGCGCTCGCGGCCATGGGGATCCGGTCGGGCGACGAGGTCCTCGTGCCGGTCAACACGTTCATCGCCACAGCCGAGGCGGTGAGCCACTGCGGGGCGCGGCCGGTTTTCGTGGACATGTCCGAGGAGGACTATTGCATTGACCCGGCAAAGATCGAAGCCGCCATTACCCCACGGACGCGTGCGATCATTCCCGTGCACCTGTACGGTCAGCCTGCGGAGATGGATGAGGTGCTCGCCATTGCTGCGAAGCATGGCCTGATGGTTCTTGAGGACTGTGCCCAGGCACACGATGCCGAGTACAAGGGGCGGAAAGTCGGCACCCACGGCCGCGCGGCGGCCTTCAGCTTCTACCCTGGCAAGAACCTCGGCGCCTACGGCGAAGGCGGCGCCATCCTGACGAATGACGATGAGGTTGCCCGCATCGCCCGCATGCTCCGCGACCACGGGGCCGCCAAACGCTATCACCACGAGATGGTTGGCTACAACTACCGCATGCACGGCTTCCAGGGCGCTGTGCTGGGGGTCAAACTGAAGTACCTCTCGGCGTGGACCGATGCACGGCGGCGGGCAGCAGCCAAGTACCGGGCAGCCTTGGCGGATCTGCCGGTCCGGTTGCCGAAAGAAAAGCCGCACGTCCGCCACGTGAACCACCTGTTCGTCGTTCGGGTTCGGGATCGGGCGGCCGCCATGCAGGCCTTGCTGGAGAAGGGGGTCGACTGCGGCATCCATTACCCCATTCCTCTGCATCTGAGCGGCGCGTACGCCTCGCTTGGCTACAGGAGGGGCGACTTCCCGGTCGCGGCGGCGGCGGCCGACGAAATCCTCTCGCTCCCGATGTACCCCGAACTGACGGACGATCTCATCGACTACGTTGTCGAGGCCCTGCGGCCGGCCCTCCGATTCTAGGAGGCGGCAGGAGGCCCATCGATGGCGGTGCCAGCCGGAGTTGTCGTGACAAACGCGATGCCCACAGCGGAAGGCACAATCCCGGCGGCCTGCCCGTGGCGCAAGCGCCTCGTGTTCGCCGCGAAACTGGTTGTGGCGGCATGTCTGCTTGTATGGTTGGTTGTCAGCGGCAGGCTCGATCTCTCGCAACTGCGGGACATTCATCACACGGGTTACCTGGTGGCGGCGGCCGGCGCCCTTCTGGTAAGCATGGTGCTGCCCGTCTGGCGATGGATCTGGCTGCTGGAGACGCAGCAACTGACGGTGGGATGGCTGACGGCCCTGCGGATGATGTGGCTCGGATACTTCGCGGGGCTTTTTCTGCCGGGCGCCGCCGGGGGCGATCTGGCCAAGGCCTACGCGGCCTGCCGCAACCAGCCGGCGGCCAAGACGCGGGCGGTCTCAACGATCCTCTTGGATCGGGCTATCGGTCTGCACTCGATGCTCGTGATCGGAAGCTTGGCGGGCCTGGGTGTTGCGGCATCCGGTTGCACGCCGGGGCAGGCGGCGCTGGTTGGGTCGGTGCTGGTGTTTGCAGCCGCTGGCAGCGCCGGGTTGTTCCTGGTATTCTGGAGGCCGACGTCCGAGCGGGTGCTGCGCCTGATGCCGACGCGGTTCCGGGAGGCACTCGGCGATTCGCTCGGCCTTTACCGGTTGTCGTGGAGAAAGTTGGCGGGCATATGGCTTTTCAGCGGCCTGTGTAACGGCGCTGCGATTGCGTCATACATCTTGGCGGCGGCGGCGCTCGGAATGACAGCCTCGGTCGGGCAGGTGCTCGTGGTGCCACTGGTAATCGTGGCCAACAGCCTGCCCATTTCGCCGGGGGGCCTCGGTGTCGGCGAGGCCGTCGGGTCGCAGGCCTTTATTGAATTCGGCTTGACGAGCGGCAGCATAATCGTCCTGCTGGTCCGCTTGGGGGTGGTTGCCTTCTCGGCTCTTGGTGCCGTAGCGGTTCTCGGACGGTTCAAGACAGAAAGGGTTGCGGACTAGGCATGCGCGCAGACCCCATAATTCTCCTTGGTGCCGGTGGAGGTACGAGAGAACTGATTACGCTGATGCGCCACGCCGAGTACTACTCAGGAGGGAAGGTAACGTGGCGCATTGAGGGGGTTCTTGATGACAACGGGGACTTGGCCGGCTCGGTGGTGGCGGGCGTCCCCGTGCTGGGTGTGCTGAGTGACGCGTCCCGCCACGCGGGTGCCAAGTTTATCTGCGGCATCGCAAACGCCCGCGATCGGGCCATCCGGCTCAAAGTGGCCGAACGGATGGGCTTTCCGGACGAGCGCTGGGCGACTTTTGTACATCCACAGGCCACGGTGCTTGACACGGCGGTGCTGGGGCCAGGCGTGATCATCTACCCCCACGCGGTAGTTTCGTCAGACGCTAGAGTCGGCGCCCACACCCTTGCATACTACGGAGCGGTGGTTCACCATGATTCCGTCGTGGGTGAAGGATGTTGCATCTGCGCCGGTGTTAAGATCGCGGGCTATGTGAGTATAGGTCGCGGCTGCTACCTGGGGATGGGCGCCACCGTGCGGGACCGTGTCCGCATCGGCGACGCAGTGTTGGTGGGGATGGGAGCTGCGGTGGTCCGGGATGTGAGACCCGGGGAGACCGTGGCGGGTGTCCCAGCGCGGCCGTTGCATGACAGCGGCAGCAGCGCGCTGGCGCGGCGAGAAACCAGAAAGCGGTGAACGCTGTGACGCGCATCTCGGTCATCATCCCCGCCTACAACGAGGAGTCGAACATCCCGATCCTGCGCGAGCGGTTGACGGCCCTGTTCGACTCAACCTCTGACTACGAGTTCGAGTTGATCGTTGTCGACGACCACTCGGCCGACGCCACGTTCGACCTCCTAAGGGCCTGGGCCGAGGCGGACATGCGGGTCCGTGTCATCCGCCTGAGCCGGAACTTCGGCTCGCATGCGGCATTCCACGCGGGGCTGGCCGAATGTACGGGAGATGCCGCCACGTTCCTGGCGGCGGACCTCCAGGATCCGCCCGAACTCGTTCTTGATCTTGCCAGGCAGTGGAAGGCTGGCAGCGACGTTGTCTGGGCCGTGCGGACCGCCCGCGAAGGTGAGAAGACGTCCGTGAAACTGTTCTCGCGAGTCTATTACGAGACGCTGCGCCGACTGGCCCTCGCGGAGATGCCGTCCCAGGGGGCCGACTTCTTCCTGCTTGATCGCAAGGTGATCGACGCGTACCTGAAGATCCCCGAGAAGAACACCAGTTTCATGTGCATGGTGCTCTGGATGGGGTTCCGGCAATCATTCGTGCCATACGTCAAGCAGGCCCGCGCATCGGGCATCAGCAAGTGGACATTGAGCAAGAAGATCAAACTCCTTGTCGATTCCTTCGTCTCATTCAGTTTCACGCCGATCCGGATGATGTCCTTGCTGGGGGTGCTCTTTGCCTTGGGGGGCTTCGCTTTTGCCTCGTTTGTAATTGTGGCGCGCCTCTGCGGCTGGATTGTTGCCGGCACGGGGTACGCAGCCCTCATGACTGTCCTACTAGTCGGCCTGGGGCTTGTGATGCTCATGTTGGGCATCATGGGGGAGTACTTGTGGCGGGCGTTCGACGAGGCCCGCGGCCGGCCACGGTACATTGTGGAAGACCGCTATCCTGCGGATCATGGGTAGAGCGGTCCCACGGTGCTTGTGGCCGAGAAAGAGGAGAAGCGTTCTTCAGCGTAATTACCGCCGGGGCGTTGCTGGCGGACTCCGAGACTCCGTACTTGTGGAGCGTGAATCATTTCAGACCCCGGTCGTGTTTGGGTTCTTTGACTGGCTGGTGGCCTTACTGTGGGGGTGGATAAGACCATGATGCGGTGGCAGAGCATGTGCGTGGTGGGCGGGGCAGGCTTCATCGGCTCGAACCTCTGCCTGGCCTTGGCCGAGCAGGGAGTACGTGTGCGTGTGGTCGATGACTTCTCCACAGGCAAGCGCGCGAATCTGGCTCCGATCGCAGAGCGACCCCACGTGGAGATTCTGGAAGGCGATATCACAAAGCCGGCCGTGTGTGAGGCTGCCGTTCGCGACATGCAGTTGGTCTTGGACCTGGCCTGCTTAGGCGTACGGCATAGCATCCGGCACCCCGTCCGGAACTTCGAGGTCAACGGCGACGGTACCCTTGCCCTATTGCTGGCTGCACGAGACGGCGGAGTTGAACGCTTTCTCTACGTTTCCAGCAGCGAAGTTTATGGGACGGCCCTGCGGACCCCCATGGATGAGGACCATCCCACCTACCCGATGACCGTCTATGGAGCAGGGAAACTGGCTGGCGAGGCCACAACGCGTGCGTTCCACCGGACGTACGGATTCCCAACCGTTATCGTCCGCCCGTTCAATACCTACGGCCCGAATAGCCATCACGAAGGCGACAGCGGCGAGGTGATCCCGCGGTTCATCGTCCGGGCCATGAATGGTATGCCCCCGATCATCTTCGGCGATCCAACGAACGCGCGGGACTTCACCTATGTGGCCGATATCGTGCGTGGCATCCTTGACTGCGCCGAGTGCGACGCTTTGGTAGGCGACACCGTTAATATTGCTTTCGGTCGTCCCTGCACGGTGGCTGAGGTTGCCGCCGCCGTCCTGAAGGCGGCTGGGCGGACAGACCTCGAGCCCGTCCAGGAGCGGCCGCGGCCGGGCGACGTCCACTTGCACTACGCCGACACCACCAAGGCGCAGAAGATGATCGGGTGGCGCCCTGTGATTACCCTGGAAGAGGGTATCGCCAGGCTCCTTGAGCATCTGAAGCGAATAGGGGCCGATTTCCGAAAGATGCTTTCCGAACAGAGCACATTCAACTGGGAGTAGGATCTCGTGATCCCCATCACAAAACCGTACTTCGGTGAGGAGGAACAGCGGGCGACCGCCGAGGCCATCGCCTCGGGATGGGTCACCCAGGGGCCGCAGGTCGCCGCCTTTGAACGCGAGTTCGCGGCGTACGTCGGTGCGGCGTACGCCTGCGCCGTGTCCAGTTGCACGACGGCCCTGCATCTGGCCCTTCGTGCGGCGGATGTCGGCCCCGGCGACCATGTGATTACAGTTAGCCATTCCTTCATTGCCACGGCCAACGCCGTGCGGTATTGCGGTGCCATTCCCGTCTTCATCGACATCGCCCCATCGACTTACAACATGCGGCCGGACCTCGTTGAGTCCGCCGTCACGGACCGGACGAAGGCCGTCTTGTGCGTCCACCAGATGGGCATGCCCTGCGACCTCCAGGCGATCCTGGCGGTTGCCTCTCTCCACGGGCTGAAGGTCATCGAGGACGCCGCCTGCGCGATCGGCAGCGAGATCCAGTGGGACGGGCAGTGGGAGAGAATCGGCAGGCCCCGCGGCGACGTGGCCTGCTTCTCCTTCCACCCTCGAAAGGTCATCACCACGGGCGACGGCGGCATGCTGACGACGAACAATGCCGAATATGACGCGAAGTTCCGCCTCTGGCGACAGCACGCGATGAGCGTACCGGACACCGTGCGCCACAAGGCCAACGAGGTAATCTTCGAGTCATATGCAGAGCTTGGCTTTAACTACCGGATGACCGACATTCAGGCCGCTGTCGGCCGCGTGCAACTCGGGCGGCTTCCGGCGATCCTTGAGCTGCGGCGGCATATCGCCATGCGTTATCTCGAATTGCTCGTGGACATCCCCGGATTAGGTCTGCCGGCTGAGCCGCCGTGGGGGCGGACCAACTGGCAGAGCTTCTGTGTCCGCCTCCCGGAGGGATGCGACCAGCGCGCCGTGATGCAGCGGATGCTCGGCGCTGGCATCGCCACTCGGCGCGGCGTGATGTGTGCCCATCGAGAGCCAGCCTACCAACGTGAGCCCTGGCTATTCAGTGACCAAGCCGGTCTACAGCAGGGCTCCGGAAGCCATTGTGCAGCCCTTAGGGAAGGTGAGCGTGCGCAGGACCATTGCGTGCTACTGCCGTTGTTCCCGCAAATGGGGGATGAGGAGCAAGACACCATCATTCGTGCGCTTCGGTCCGGGCTCGACGTGTGAGTGGCGCCGGCGGGTGTCATCCTCAGATGCGGCACGAAGATGCAGCCTACGTTGCCTCCATCGTTCGTGCCGTTCTGGAGAGCACCTAGCACGCAGGGCGGCCGGACCATTCTGCCAGAGGGGGTCACCCCATGAACGCAGGGCAACATGGCGCGCCGGCTGTCGGAGCCGAGGTCGAGAAGACACCTCTGGAACATCGACGCAATTGGAGTCTGTTCCTAACGCTCTTCATGGCGCTCTTTCTCACGTACGGTGTTTTCGCCCCCTATCTGGGCTTCTACTGGGATGACTGGCCCAAGATTGTCACCACGGCGATATACGGCATGGAGGGACTGCGCCAGTTGTGCCTTAACCAGCGCCCCTTCGTTCATCTCTACATCGAGCCCTTGATGAAGTTGCTCGGCTTCGACCCTCTTGGCTGGCATGTGGCCAATTTCCTAGTCAGGTTGGCCGGTGTCTTGGTGGCGTATCGCCTTCTGGGCTTGCTGTACGGCCGAGCGATTGCCACGATCGGCGCCCTTCTCTTGGTGGTATTCCCCGCTTTCACGCATCACGCAATTGCCCAAACGCATCTGATCTCCGCCAACCTGGTTAGTTTGGCTTTCCTGAGTTCGCTGCTATTCATGGTCATGTCAATCGAGTCTCATCGCCTTGCGGGTAGAATCCTCTTGACGCTGGCGGCAGTGGCGGCGCTGGTCGTGACTTCCACCATGTGCGAGTACTACTTTACTGCGGAACTCATGCGTCCCCTGATCCTGTGGCTTTGCCTGAAACGCCGTGCCCTGCCTCTAAGGCAGCAGGTGAAGCACACGCTGATCAACTGGCTGCCGTATCTGGCGGCCTATGGCCCCATTGCCATCCACCGCTTGTTCTTCTTCCAGTCTTCCCACGACCTGGCAGAGACGACGGTCATGGCAACGGCTTGGTCAGGAGAGTTGGTCCGCAGGCTCTTGCTCACGGCACGCGATGCGGGGCACGATCTGTTCGTATTGTTCGTGGGCTCCTGGTCGCCTGATCCGGAAATCTTGTTCGACGGTGCCAACGTGGCTGGCGTGATCGGCAAACTCGGCGTGGCGTTGGTCCTCGGAGGCCTCGCGTACCTGACGGTCAATCGCCTCTATCGAGAAAGAACGCCCAGTGCCTCGGTGGCATCGCCGGCCGTTCTTTTTCTGCACGCGGTCGTCTTTGCCTCCGCCAGCATGCTTGTTGTCTGGTCAGTCGGGCTGACCCTCGACACCAACGGCCCGATGAAGAACTACTACGCCGTGATTCCATCCCTCGGCGTGGCGCTGGGCCTCGCCGCGCTCGCCCATCAATGGCTCGGGCGATCAAGAGTAGCCCGTGTGGCCCTGGCAGGGGTGATCGGGCTGAACGGCGCGGTTCATTTCCAAACGAACCTGTACTTCGCAAAGGAATGGGAAGTCCAGCGAAGCGTATGGGACCAGGTACGGGCGCGATGTCCCGACATTGAACAAGGCACAACGCTTTGCCTTTCATGGCCCGAGTTTCCGCGCTTCACCGTGGAGTCGCAGCATCTGTCCTGGGTGGCGAACCTCCTCTACGCCGATCCGGACTCGGCCCGGCTCAACTTCCAGGCGTTACCACTTACCCCTTCGCACTGGGGTTGGCCCAACGAGTCACAGCCGGAAGTGGTCCTCCGGCCTGGCGCGAGCTTCAAAGTATGGGCACGGACACGCAGTTTTGTCTCCAATGGCAAGACACTAGTATTCTACTATGACAAAATCTCTGATGTTGTCTATTGCCTGGATCGGGACTTGCCTATCCTTCCACGCAGCGCGCCTTTCGCCGTCCGGTTCTGGGCGGAGCGATCAGACACGAGCGTCATCAGAATGCGCCGGTGCTCGAAAGATTGGACTACAGAGTTGCGAATCTGGAAACCGCGTTCCGGCGGGTGGGGCGATTACTTCCAGAGGATCCAGCTCCTGAGGCAACAGGAGGACTGGGAAGGTGTCCTGGCCTTGGCGCAAGAGGCGCGGGTTCGCAACCTGGTTCCCATCAATACCGTAGACCTCCTTCCCGAACTGGACGCATGTCTGCATCTGGATCAGAAGAGTCAGGCACTCCGGCTGTACGAGACCGTCGCACGGTCGGGGCCCTACGAGACGGCTCTTCTGCGCCGTCTTCTCGAACTTCGCAAGGACCGGTCGCCCCTTGCTAAGGATCTGCTCGATTGTCATGGGCCTCCGATATTGCGTTAGGCTCTCGTTGGCCGCGAAGGCCCGGTGGCAGTGGACCTTGCTCGTGGTTGGGTGCGGTATTGAGCGCGGATTGTGGCGGCGGGGTCAGGACTATGCCTAGGTTACGCGCCTGTGGATTTCCCAAAATTCTCTGCGCCCGATTAGCGGGTTACGAGGATGCCAACGGGGATGGGAGTGCGAGGCGGCCGAATCGACCGAGGCCGACCTGCTTAAATTGGAGGATCTGGCTATGGCAGGCAGCAATGCGGCAGCTTCAACAATAGTCCAAGGCACCGCCGGTCCAAAGACGGACCTGTGGGCAATCGTCTTATTGTGCGTGCTGGGTGTTCTCGTTTACAGCAGAGGCATCACCGTCGGCGGATTTCGGTGGCCGGACGAGGCTGTTCATGCAATGGACGGCGTGCTGATTCACGACTGGGTCGCAAGCGGGCCGGATGGGTGGTTCCATCCGATGGAGTTCGCTAGGCATCAGTACGCACGCTTGCCGTCTCTTGGCATCGGAGTCGCGTACCCGCCGGGCTTTGCTGTGGCCGAGGCGGCTGCGTTTTCGGTCTTCGGTATCTCTCCCGTGACGGCGCGCGCGACTGTCATCCCGTTTGCCCTTGTAACCTTGGTTGCCACCTACCTGCTGCTTCGGCGCGCGACAGCCCCCGAGGGTGCCTTTCTTGGCGCCGCCACGCTCCTGTGCATGCCCCTGGTGGTGCTCTGGACGCGCGAAGCGATGCTAGAGATGCCGACGATGGCCATGCTGGGCTTGGCGACATACTTCTTCCTGCGGTACTTGGATGCACCCAGCGTCGGGCGGCTACTGGCCTTTCTGGCACCGGCGATAGCCGCGCCGTTCTTCAAGCAACCGGCGACTTTCCTTCTGCCGGTCTTCTTTTTGTGGGGAATCGTAGTGCGGCGAAAGGTCAACATTCCGTGGAAGCATTTCGCCTTGGCTGTGGGGGTGGCGGCCCTGACGGTGGGCGTCTACCTCGGCTGGGTGTTCGCGTCCGGCAGTTTCGCGGCGAGAAGCGTAATGGAAAGCCGGCCGTTTCTGATTTGGTTCTCATGGGACAACCTGCGAGATGCGGTCACGGCGTTGATTAGGGGCGCGAGTTGGGCGATCATGGCGTTTGCCTTTCTCGGGATGATACTTGCTGTACGCAGGGGTTCACGGGTCTGGCTCCTGGCGAGCTTTTGGCTTGTGTCCTTCATCGGCATGTGGGTTTTCCTCTTTCGCCCGCATGTTATCGAGGACCGCTACGTGTTTTGGGGGATGCTGCCGCTGAGTCTCTTCGCGGGCTTGGCGTTCGACCGGCTCATTGGCGTGATTCCGAGTGTGCGTGTTCGGACCGTTCCCGTTCTATGTTTGGCGCTCGCCGGGGCCGCGAGCGGGTTGCTCGAGCCCGTGCCGTCCGGGCCGGATTACATGCCTGTGGTGGCGGCCCACGCCGATAAGATCAAAGGCCATATTGTTATGTTCTCGGGCCAACGCGACGCCGACTTTACCTTTGCTGTACGCCAGGTCATAGGGCGCGACCGGGTCCTTGTTCTTCGCAGCAGCAAGATTCTGTACTACGGCGCCAACGCTCCACACTCGGGCGGTTTTCAATCCCTTGTTTCTAGTGTTCGGGATGTCGGATCTGTTATCGAGCATTACGCACCCAACGCGCTTTTTGTTGAGAGAGGGGATATACTCGGTGGCTATCAGCCCGAGAGGCTTCTGCGGCAGTATTTGGACGAAACAGAGGCATATGCATTCATTGGTTCATCTCTGCGGTATTGGCCCTGCGACCAATCGCGTTATACCCCCGTGGATGTTTATGCTCGTACGTTGCCTCCGAACCGAACCGCAGAGTTCGTGGACCTGCCGATACCAATGGCTGGCACTCACATGCGTGTTGACCTGAAATCCCTTGGTTTTTGAGGATATTGGAGCCGTTATTTGCGAGCGCCGAGCGCGCACGTCTGCGTCAGGAGGAGTCGCGGCTGGCCCTTGAGGCGTTTAGGGCGCGCTCAAAAATAACTTGAACAAATAGCTTTCAGATTTCGCGTCGAAACGCCGATGACAGAGGCATGGGCGACACGCATTCTCTCGTACGGATCCGACGGAAGTATCGGTCTCTGCGTATGGTAATAGACGAACGCATGCGGCGGCAGTGGGCGGCGGTGGAGGCCCGCGACCTGGGTTGGGGCGGCGTGACCGTGGTCGCGCAGGCGACCGGGCTTTCGCGCATGACCGTCACGGCGGGCCTCCGGGAACTGGACTTGCCCGCCCGCCAACGGGCGGCGGATGCCCACCGGGTGCGTCGGCCTGGCGGCGGCCGTCGGCTGCTGACGCAGACGGATGGGGGGTTGCTGGCGGCGTTGGAAGCCCTGATCGAGCCGGCCACGCGGGGCGATCCGGAATCTCCNNCTTTGCGCTGGACGTGCAAGAGTCTGCGACGCCTGGCGGATGAATTGACGCAAGCGAACCATCCCATCAGTCCCAATAGCGTGGCGACCCTCTTGCACGAAGCCGGCTACAGCCTGCAGGCCAACC
>PMZT01000163.1:0-191 GCA_003170085.1 Planctomycetia bacterium
CATCCAGCGCCGCCAGACATTCTGTGCCCGGACGGTGTCGTCGCCCTCCAGGAACACGATGGCAATCAGCGGCGTGCGGATCCGCTCGCCCGGCCCGAGCGCGAGGTGCGTCTTCTCCTGGCCCGCCGAGATGCGCAGTGCCCCACCGGCGTCGCGGGCGAACATCGTCGCCCACTGGCCGGGCCAGCCGA
>PMZT01000163.1:229-5055 GCA_003170085.1 Planctomycetia bacterium
CCCGCCCGCCGGTGCAAATCGGCACTGCACGCCCGGCCCCAGCGGCGTCTCCAGCGGCTGATACAGGTCCGGAGCGCACGTGTCGCCCCTCCAGTGATGCAGGACGCACGGGCCTTGGGGCGGGCACGCGATCTGCACATCCAGGCCCTGGACGTTTTCGAGGATCGGCGTGTCCTGCCGGCCGGTGTTTGTGAAAGTGGCGGTCCACTCAATCGCCGGGAAGTCGGCATATTCCACGGCCACGCAGCGGACCTCCAGACCCGTGTCCGGGTCCGTCCAGGTGAGCGTATGCTGCGTGCGCGCCTCGTCCAGGCGGCGCGTCTCGGCCTTGTGCGACCACCGGGGCAGCAGGTCGTCGGACGAGCGCCCCCCGTAGACGAAGACGAGAGGCAGATCGCTGGTGCGCAGCGGCAGGATCGCGGGCGCCTCCGCCCGTTGGTCCGTCAGGGGCAGGTCGCCCAGCCAGACTTCCGTGCCGTCGGCCAGCGTGGCCTTGGCGTCGGCCCANNATGCCGTCGCCGGCGTCGCCGACCTCCAGAACGAACGTGTCCGCCCCGCTCAGGTCGACCGTGACGGGCCGGGCGGGCGTGTCCACGCGCATCACGTCCGACCGGAAGGCGACCTTGTCCGCGACCGTGACCGAGAAGACGACGCTGCCCCGGCCGCGGGCCGTGTCGTCGTTGTGGTCCAGACCCACGACGGCCGAGAACGTCTTGCCAGGCCCCGGCAACCGCACGACGACCTTGCTGACCGCGTGGCAGTACAGGCCGCGCTTGTAGGACGTGTCGTTGAGCCTCAGCGACCGCTCACCCTTTCCGTTGCGGATGACAGGGTCGTTGTTGGCCAGCACCGTCAGACCCGGAGCGGAAGGCGTGACCGCGGGGGCGGCCGGCCCGCCACGTCGAAGATCCGNNTGGCGGAGCGGGTCTCCGACGCGTCGGCCGGGGCGAAACGGCACTCGAGCAGATGGCGGTCCACCCACTGGCGCTTCGTCCGCATCTCGGCCTGCGTTGGCTGCGGCGGGAGGACCGGCGCGGCCTGCGCAGCCATCACGAAAACGAATCCCAGGGCGGCGACGACGGCAAGCAGACGTCTCATGGCGCCTCCTGTAGCGGAATCTCCGCGTACGGCGTACGTCGCACGCCCCAGGGCGAACTTGCCACGCGGGGGTCCGCGTTGAAGACCCGCTCCGCCACGGCGGATCTTCGACGTGGAGCGGAGGGCTGTCACCTGACCGCCGGGGCTGCGTCCCTGGCGAACGTCCTTGCTGCGCGGGCCTTCAGGAACTTGTTCAGCTCGTAGCGGTATACGTCTTCCATGACCACCAGCCGCCAGCGGTCGACCTCAACGCCCTTATCGAACAAGATCACCGTCGGGATGTAGACGAGGTCGTACCGCTCCTTGATCTCGGGAGAGGGCACGTCGAAATAGCGCGTCATGGCCATGAACCGCGCGACCTTGACGCGGCCCCAATACTCCCTTGCCAGGTCATCCATGACCGGGTCTAGCGGCGCGCAAGCGGGTCAGCCAGGCTTGTAGAAGTTGACCAGCACCGGCTGCTGAGACTGGAGGACCACACGGTTGAACTGTCCCAGGTCGACCTCCACGACCCGGCTCATGCCGTCGTTCATGGCGCAGCCTGTGGCCAGGATGGGTATCAGCGCGCAGCCGATGAGAAAGTGGCACAGCCGCCCCCGGCTGTGAACGCGTAGCCGGGCGGGCGAGTCGCCGCGGCGACCGTGGGGATAAAAATCCCGCACGGCCGGCCGCTGCGGCGGCACCGGCACGAAAAGGTCGCTCATGGCACGCCCACTTGCTCGCATTCTCAGGGGCCCCCAATCGCCCATCGTCAAACGAGTGACTTATTGTAGCCTGCTGCCGCCTCCTGGCAATACATGCTTTCCAAGAGTTTCGCGCCGCTCAGTTGTTGGCGCCGGCTCGGCTGTCGCTCAGCGCCTTTGCCTTTTCGGCCGCCGCCGCGCCGGCCTTCGTGTTCGGAAATCGCTCGGCCAGGTCTTCCAAGGCCTTGATCGTTGCCGCCGGGTTGACCTTCTCGCGATTGAGGATGTCGCTCAGCAGAGCGTCGGCGGTCTTCTCACGGCCCTGCTCGACTTCGGCCTTGATCTTCTCGTCGGCCTGGAGTTCCTTCAGCCGCGCCTCAGCCTTCTTGGCTTGGGCGGAGTCGGGGGCCATGAGCGTAACATCCTGGAACGCCTCGCTCGCCTTATAGTATTCCTTGGCGGCAAGGCTCTTCTCGCCCTGGGCCAACCGGGCAGGGGCTTGCGCGACGAGGGCCTTCCGGATGCGTGCGGTCTGGTTCTTCGCTGCCGTGTCGCCCTCGGGAACCTGGAACTTGGCGAGCAAGGATGCCGCGCGGCCAAACTGGGCCTTCTGCATGGCAGCAGCGATGTCTTCGAGCGACGTTGGCCCTTTCACTTGGCTAACTTTGGGCGGTGTCTTCTTGATCTGGGCCTCAAGGGTGGACTCGAAATCCGGCTGCATCGGGTGCCCTTCCCACACGACGTTACCGGCGGTATCCACAATGGCCGCGTGCGGGATACCCGTCACGCCGTACGCGCCGGACGACTTGCTGCCGCAACCAACCGGATAGATCATGCCCATGTCTTTGGCGAAAGGCTCGACCTTGGCCTTTGGTTCGTCGGTGAGACCCATGATGACGACGCCCTGCCCGCTGAACTTCTTGTAGAGTTCGATGAGGTGCGGAATAGACTTGCGGCACGGCGGGCACCACGTGGCCCAGAACTCGACGATCACAATCTTGCCGCGGAGGGCCTGAAGCGCAAGCGGCGGCGAGTTCAACCAGTCCTGCGCTGAGACCTCCGGCGCTGCTTTGCCGACCAGGGCGGAGGCTTCCGCCGCATACGCCACTCCGGACGCCATCGTTGCCACCAAAACGGACACCAGAATCCCTAACCTTCTCATGGGCATCCTCCTACTTAAATCAGTGTCCTTGACACCGCGTTGGCGGCGATCGCTGGATCGCTCCGAGTTTGCCGGAGGCCGGCCGCAGCCGCGCCTAGAACTCGTACTTCAACTGGAAGCCCCAGCCGTTATCGGCCCGGCCGTTGGCTACATTGCCGGCGCAAAGCCAGCCGACGGCAAACGTCATATGTGGATCGATGATAAAGGCCAGGTCGACGGCCTGCCAGGCCCCTTCCTTGCCTACCAGGGTACCCAGGGTGTCGTAGGGGTTCTTTTTCTGGCGGTACTCGTAAGCGACGGCCAGCCAGTCGGTAAGCAGGTAGACCACGCTTCCTTCCCCGGTCATCCGGTAGGTGTCGCCGAAGCCCAGGTATCCGAGTTGGGCGGCCTCGCTGAAACGGATGCCGCCGGTCAGAATGACCGGACGCTGGAAGCAGGGCTCGACGACCGTTTTCGTGGCCGTCAGCGTGTAATCCACGCTGTTCGAGCGGGCCATGCCCAGGGCGCGGACGCCGCCGAACAGCCGCCGGTCGATGGTCTGGACATCGGGGTTGTACTTGAAGGTCGCGCCCGCGGTGACAGCCGGATTGTACTTGCCTTCCTCGATCACGATGCCGCGCAGGTTGAAGTTGTGGAGCACGACGTCGTCGAACCCGATGTCGATGCCGGTCGCCCGCCGCACGTCGCGGGGAAAGTCGCCGAGGTTCAGCGTACCCATCGTATACCCGACCTCGATCCGACGGAAGAACGTCTCCGAGAGGTGGACTTCCTGCACCGTCTTGGTGCCGGCCCTTACGAAGGTGTACCCGACGGTGGGCATGCCGACCGTGGTGCCGGGCGATTCACAGTTGATCATGTAAGCCATCGGGACCAGAAGCGTGCCACCCTGGCCTTCCACGTTGTACAAGGGCAGAGGCGGCCCACAGTGCACGTTAGGACCGGGCGCCGGCTTGGCGGTCTTTTCTTCACTCCCTGCGGCCGGGGCCGGCGCTGCCGGGGCCGGCGCCGCGGCGTCACCTTGCGTCTTCGCGTCGAGAGTCAGCGTCAGGTCCTTCGGAAGCATCGTGTCCGGCGCCGCCGGCGAGTCCCCGGCAAAGGCCCCCGCCAGCGTCCACGCCAGGACCGGAACCATCACCAGAAGCCCGATCCCCCATCGCGTCCAGCGCACACCGCCCACAAGAGGCCGATTTGAAGATCTCATGCGAGTCTCTCCTATTGGTTCCGGACACACGGTCCATTTATATGCTGGCTCGGCTTCTCCAACATCCACCAACGCGATAGCCGCCTCTCGATAAGAAGAGGGCCGTCATCGCCCGAACAATGGCCGATCGTAGGGTTACAAACACGTGAGACAAGCCGAAGGCGGAGGCAGATGGGACGGCGAAGTTGCGGAAGGTGCGCTAGACGTTCGAAGACGGGGACTTTTCGGCCACAGGTTTCAGGCTCTGTGGACACAGACAATCCGAGATGGCTCTCGATGGCCACTTCGAGGTTCCTTCCCGGCGCGTCACGGCCGGGCAAATTACCGGTACTCAGAGTAAGTGCATGGAACGGTACACGAGCATACCCTCAATCTCGACACCAGACAGCCGGAACCCTTCGCACAACAGTGGCACGCTAGTACAAGAATGGCCCCTTTGCAAGACAATTATCGGCAAGGACTGCTTTCTGCTTTCCAGGGCATATGCGGGGACAGGATACCGCCTTTCTCTTTGCCCTTTCCTTGGTTTCCCGTAGCAGCACGTGGGACCATTCACCCCGCCGTTCCCGCCGTCTTCTGCAAATGCAGCCGGCTGGATCTAATTAGGGACGCTTCCCTATTTAGGGCCTTCCCCACCCGTAATAGGGAAGCGTCCCTAATACTACAACGCCACTTGGTTCAT
>PMZT01000177.1 GCA_003170085.1 Planctomycetia bacterium
GCCCGAGGCCTTCCGCGCCGCGTTCACCACCGCCGAGGGCTGGGGCACGTTCTGCCAGCAGACGAGCGGCGCCCGTCAGCAGGAGAAGATCGAGGTCAAGTCGGGCAAACTCCGTTTGCGGACGCTGGCCTTCGCGATTCGCGAGGAGGCGCAGCCGAAATCAGTCCGGGTGACGGTCGGCGACAGGCCGGTCGATTCGAAGTTCGCCGCCGAGAAGGGCCGCGTCACGATCACCCTGGGGTCCGATACGACCCTCGATGCCGGGCAGGCGATCGAGGTGGTGATCGAGTAGCCGGCGTTCGCTACTGAACCTGTGGACAATATTGGCGCGGCGGGTCNNCTCCCGACCCGCCGCGCCATTCTTTCGTGCGACGCCGCGCACATCTTATAGGGACAGCGCGATTCTACGCCGCGGGCTTCGACACCTTGACCGGCTCGGCTGGCGCCGCCGGCGTGGCAGGCGCTTCGTGGCGTTTGGCCGGCATCGGCTCAACCTTCACCGGACCCAGGCGCTCGAGTTGCTCCTTCACCTGCGCCGCAGGCGCCACCACCACGATCACCATGCGCTCGGGACGGATGTACTTCTGAACACAAGCGCGGACCTCGTCCCTGGTCACCTGGCTCACGCGGGCCGGGTACTTGTCGTAGTAATCCACGGGGTAGCCGTTCAGGATCCCGTCGACGCGGAAACCCGCCTGCTGCGCCATCGTTTGCATGTTCATAACCATCGACCCGGTCACGCGGAGCTTGGCCTCGGCCAGTTCCTCATCGGTCACGCCGTCGGCGGCCATGTCCTTGAAGACCTTGAACATCGTCTCCACGGCGTCGGCGGTTGAGGGCAGGGTCGTGTCGGTGGCGCCAAAAAACTTGCCGCCGTGCCGCCCGGGCTGGAAGATCCCGTAGACGCTGTATGCGAGGCCCTTCTGTGCCCGCACCGCGCGGCCGAGGCGCGAATCGATGCCCGAGCTCAGGATGCGGCTGGCCAGGTCGCCGGCGAACTTGTCGTCGCCGTGCACGTCGTACGACCGCAGGCCCATGCGCACGGTGCTCTGGGCGCCGGCCGGCCGGTCGACGAGGATCACGGTGCGGCTCTCCGGCTCCTTCGGCAGCGCGTAATCCACCGGGGCCATCGGCGCCGCCGGCCAGTCGGCCAGGAGCGCCTTCGCAAGCTCCTGCCCGCGTTCGACTGTGATGTCGCCGCTCAGGACGAGCACGGCGTCGTTGGGCCGGTAGTTCGCCTGGTAGAAGGCCCGCACGTCGTCGAGGGTGATCCGCGCGACGCTCTCGGGCGTCTCGTGAAGGCCCTGCGGCGCCGAGCCGAAGAGCGACTCATCCAGGTCCTCGGCCGCCGCGTGGGCGGGGCTTTCCTCGCTCATCCGCAACTGGTTCAGAACCTGCTGCTTGCGATTCGCGAACTCGTCGGCCGGGAAGGCGGGCTCGCGCAGAATGGTGCGGCTGACCTTCAGGGCGTGATCGAGCTGCTCCGTCAGGCACGATCCCACCAAGTGCGTGTGATCGTCGTTCGGCGCGATCTCGATGCCGATGCCGCGCCGCTCGAGGTCCTCGTTGATCTGGGCGAAGGTCATGCCCCCTGCCCCGCGCCGGACCAGGCTGGCCGTGAGGTCCGCCAGGCCCGCCTTGTCCTTGGGGTCGCTATCGGTGCCGCGCCGCGAGGTGAGGACCCAGTTCACGAGCGGCAGCCGCGCGTCGGGCATTACGATCACGCGGACGCCGGCGACGGTCGTCTCCGTGCCCTTCTGGAACTTGGGGCTGGGCGGCGTGGCGGCCACCGGCGGCGCGGCCGGGTAGCCCTCGGGGAACTTGACGTCGCGCGCGGCGATCGGCCGCGTAGACTCCGCCGGCGCGTTCAGGTGTTCTTCCGGCACGGCGGCGTTCGGATCGGGGATGACGCGCAGCGTGGTCGCGTGGGCCGCCAGGAAGTACTTCTCGGCCAAGGCCTTGAGGTCGGCGGCCGTAAGGGCGTTGATCTTGTCGAGGGCCGTGTTCACGCGGTTCGGATCGCCGCCGAACATGGCCTCCTGGCCCAGTTCCGACGCGATGCGTTCGGCCGTTTCGCGGCCGTGAATGATCGCCAGTCGCGCCTGCGTCTTTGCCTTTTCGAGTTCATCCGGCGTAACGCCCTTCGTGCGGAGTTCGTCGGCGGCCGCGACGAGGTCCTTCTCGACCGCCGTCGGGTCCTGCCCCGCCAGGACCGTCGCCTCGAGGACGAAGAGGCCGTAGTCCTCGATCGATTCGAAGCCGACGCCGGCATCGACGCACACGGGCTTCGCGCCATAGACGAGCGTGCGTTCGAGCCGCGACGACCGCCCGCCCCCCAGGATCGTCGCGAGCAGGCCCATCCCGTAATTATCGTCCGACTTGTACGGCCCCGCGCGGTAGGCGACCATGACCTTGGCCAGCGGCACGCGGTTCTTGATCTCGACGCTCCGGGCCTCGGTCTGCGCGGGCTCGGCCGGGATCTCGCGCTTGAGGTCCTGCCCGCGCGGAATCCACGCGTAGTACTTTTTGACAAGCGCGCGGGCGGCGGCCGGGTCGAGGTCGCCCGCGATGACGAGGATCGCGTTATTCGGCACGTAATAGCGGTTGAAGAAGTCCTGGAGCTCGGCGGCCTGCGCGGCCCGCAGGTTGTTCATGTCGCCGATGGGCGTCCAGCGGTACGAGTGCACCTTGAACGCGGCGGCGAAGAGCGATTCCCAGATAGCTCCATACGGCCTGTTCTGCTTCATCCGCCACTCTTCGGTCACGACCTTGCGCTCGGTCCGGTAGATCTCGTCGGAGACCTTGAAGCTGGCCATGCGGTCGGCCTCGAGGTACAGGGCCAGCTCCAACTGGCTCGACGGAACCGTGTTGACGTACACGGTCTCGTCGAAGCTGGTGAAGGCGTTCGAGTATCCGCCGACCATGCCGATGAGCTTCATGTGCTGCTCGGGCTTCACGTGATCCGAGCCGCGGAACATCATGTGCTCGAACATGTGAGCGAAGCCCTGGCGGTCGGGGCGCTCGTCGCGGCTGCCCACGTGGTACAGCACGCGCACGTGGACCACCGGCGCCTGGTGCAGCGGCGCGTAAAGGACCTCCAGGCCGTTCGGCAGCGTCTCCTGAGTAAACTCGATCTGTGCCGCTGCGGCGGCGCGGGCCGGGCCGGCCAGCATCGCCACAAGCATGAGACCCAGGGCCGCCACGGCCCACGGACAGAGATTCCTGCGACGAGTTGTCATGCGAAGTCGCCTCACTATTTCTGGTGGATGCTCCGTACCCATTCGTGTTTATTGACAGCGCCACTCTCAAGGTTTTGCGCGGCGGGTCTCCGTACCCGCCTCGCAAATTCCGGTCTAGCGCTATCATACTCAACATGTACCCGCACCCGCGCGGTCCTTGGATACCAGTGATTGTAGCAGCGCCGCGGGGGAATGGACACCCCGTATTACTCGCAATGCACTGTAAACGCCGGCGTTCAGGCGGTAGAATTTGACTGCCCGGTCAGCCTTTCCCGAGCCGAACCAAGGAGCCGAATCATGTGGCGAATCGCGCGCACGACCTTGTGGTTAGGCCTTGGCCTTGCCTCTCTCACCCTGGTGGCGGCCGGCGCAAGGCCCCTCGAAGGCGCCGACCCAGCGACGCCGGCCAAGGCGGCTGCGCACGAGATTCTGGAGGCGACCGGCCTCCGGGGCGGCCTCATCGTCCACCTCGGCTGCGGCGACGGCCAGGTGACCGCTGCGCTGCGGGCCGGCGACGGCTTTCTCGTCGAGGGTCTCGACGCCGACGCCGGGCAGGTCCAGAAGGCCCGCGCCACGATCCGCGCGCTCGGCCTTTACGGCCCCGTGACCGCCGAGCATCTGGCCGGCGACCGCCTGCCGTACGCCGACAACCTCGTCAACCTGATCGTGGCCGAGGACCTGGGCAAGGTGCCGATGGCCGAGGTCCTGCGGGTGCTCTGCCCCAACGGCACGGCGTACCTGAAGAAGGACGGGGCGTGGGCGAAGACCGTCAAGCCGCGCCCGAAAGAGATCGACGAATGGACTCACGACATCTATGATGCGGGCAACAACGCCGTCTCGCACGACCTCGTGGTCGGCCCGCCGAAGCACCTCCAGTGGGTGGGCAGCCCGCCGTGGGCGCGGCACCACGATCACATGGCCAGTATGACCTCGCTCGTTTCGGCCGGCGGCCGCCTCTTCTACATTCTCGACGAGGGGCCGACCGCGTCGATCCGCCTGCCGGCGAAGTGGTTCCTGATCGCGCGCGACGCCTTCAGCGGCGTCGTCCTGTGGAAGCGGCCGATCCAGGAGTGGAACACGCACCTGTGGCCCCTCAAGAGCGGCCCATCGCAGATGCCGCGGCGGCTGGTGGCCGTGGGCGATCGCGTGTACGTCACGCTCGGCCTCTCCGCGCCCGTCTCGATGCTCGACGCCGCCACCGGCGCGACGCTCAAAACCTTCGAGGGCACCCAGGGGACGGAAGAGTTGCTCGTGACCGACGGCGCCCTTCTGTGCAGCGCGAGCGACACGCCCGCCCGGCGCAACGCCTATGAGCAGAAGTTCACGTTCGTCTGGGCCAACACCACGTATGGCAATCAGACGTACGCCTGGGACGAGTCGAAGAGCCACGTGCTGGCCGTCCGGATCGACTCGGGCCAGACGCTGTGGAAGAAGGATTACCCCGTGGCGCCGATGACGCTGGCCGCCGACCGCACGCACGTCTACTTTCACGATGGCGAGAAGGTCGTGTGCCTCGACCGTAAGACCGGCGGCGAGGCGTGGACCTCCGCCCCGGTCGCGCGGCGGAAGGTCCTTCCCACGGGCTTCGCGCCCACGCTGCTCGTCACCCAGGACGTGGTGCTCTTCTCGGGCGGCGACGCCGCGGAGACGGCCCTTGCCGCCGATACGGGCAAGAAGCTCTGGTCGGCCGAGCATCCGGCGTCGGGCCATGCCTCGCCCGAGGATCTGCTCGTGGCCGGCGGGCTCGTGTGGGCGGGGGCCATCGCGCAAACCGCCGACTCCGGCGTTTTCAAGGGCCGCGACCTCCATACGGGCGAGGTCAAAAGCGAGTTCCCGCCCGACCTCAACACCTACTGGTTCCATCACCGCTGTTACCGCAGCAAGGCCACCGACAACTTCCTCCTGGCCTCGCGCACGGGCATCGAGTTCATCGATTTCCGCGCGAAGCATTGGACGCCGAATCACTGGGTGCGCGGCGGATGCCTGTACGGCATCATGCCGGCGAACGGCCTGGTTTACGCCCCGCCGCACGCCTGCGCGTGCTACATCGAGTCGAAGTTGAACGGGTTCTACGCGTTGGCGCCGGAGTTGCCCTCCGACAAGGCCGCCCGGCCTGCGTCGGACGAGGAGCGCCTGGAGCGCGGCCCGGCATACGCCCAACCGATCGAGGCCGCCGCCAATGCCGATGAGTGGCCGACCTTCCGCCACGATGCCGCCCGCAGCGGCGCGACGAAGACGCCCGTTCCTACGGAAGTCAAGCCGACGTGGCAGGTTGACATCGGCGGCAAGCTCACGGCCCCGGTCATCGCCGGCGAGCAGGTGCTGGTGGCGTCGGTCGATACGCACACGGTTTACGCGCTGGCGGCCGCGTCGGGAAAAACGCTATGGACGTTCACGGCGGGCGGCCGGGTCGACTCGCCGCCGACCGCCTGGCAGGGGCGCGTGCTTTTCGGCTCGGCCGACGGCTGGGTGTATTGCCTGCGGGCCGCCGACGGGGCGCTGGCGTGGCGGTTCCGCGCGGCCCCCCAGGAGCGGCGGCTGGTGGCCAGCGAGCAGGTGGAATCCGCGTGGCCGGTCCACGGCAGCGTGCTCGTCGACGGCGGCGTGGCGGCGTGCGTCGCCGGCCGGTCGATGTTCCTCGACGGGGGCCTGCACCTCGTGCGGCTGGACCCCAGGACGGGACGCAAGCTCTCCGAGACCGTTATGGACGATCGCGATCCCGAGACGGGCAAGAACCTCCAGACGGACGTCAAGGGCCTGAACATGCCGGTCGCGCTGCCGGACGTCCTGTCGAGCGATGGGAAGCACATGTACATGCGCTCGCAACAGTTCGACCTCGACGGCAAGCGGCAGGAGATGGCCCCGCGCGAACTGACCCAGCAGCAGGGCGAGGGCGCGCACCTCTTCTCCACGGTCGGCTTCCTCGACGACACCTGGTTCCACCGCTCGCTGTGGCTGTACGGCCGCACCGTGACCGGCGGCTACGGCGGATGGTACCGGCCCGGCCGCGTCGCCCCGTCGGGCCGCATGATGGTTTTTGATGACTCCATGATCTACAGCTTCAGCCGCAAGCCCGAGTTCCTGGTGAACGGCTCCGTGCTGGACTACTGCCTCTACGCGGCCGCCAAGGAGGCCCCGGCCGAGGCCGAGGTGCGCGTCCTCCAGGCCCCCGCGGGCAAGGGTAAGGGCAAGGGCGCGGCCGCCAAGGACCAGCCGACGGCCAAGAAGAAGGACGATGCGTCGGACTGGAAAGTGCGTCAGGACGAGCCGATGGACCAGCGCTGGAAGATCCGCCCGAAGTGGTTCAGTGACCAGCCGGCGCTCCACGCGTGGGCGATGGTGCTCGCGGGGCGGACGCTCTTCCTCGCCGGCCCGCCGTGCGTGGTCAACGAGCAGGAGGCGTTTGCGCATCCCGACGACCCGCAGATCCGCGCGAAGCTCGCGGCGCAGGCCGCGGCCCTCGAGGGCGCCCAGGGGGCGATCCTGTGGGCCGTGTCGGCCGATGATGGGCACAAACTGGCCGAACTCAAGCTCGACGCCCTGCCCGTCTTCGACGGCCTGGGCGCCGCCGGCGGCCGGCTCTACATGACGACGAAGACCGGCAAGGTGATCTGCCTGGCGGGGAAGTAGACACGACGGGCGGCCACATGGGGCCGCC
>PMZT01000114.1:0-417 GCA_003170085.1 Planctomycetia bacterium
GGGTGGGGGCGGTGTGGGCTCGCACGCAGTTGCGGCCGGCGGACTTGGCGGCGTACAGGGCCTCATCGGCGGCACGGATCAGGTCTTCCGGCGCCTTCAGGCCCTCGTGGCTGGCGACGCCGAAACTGGCGGTGACCGCCAGGGCATTTCCGAGGACCCGGAGCGGCTGCGAGCAGAGGCTCACGCGCAACCGGTCGGCGAAATCGGCGGCAGCCGGGGCGGGGGTTTCCGGAGCCAGAACAACGAACTCGTCGCCGCCGTAGCGNNCGCAGCACCTCGTCGCCGGCCGGATGGCCAAAGCGGTCGTTGATTTGCTTGAAGCCGTCCAAGTCGGCCATGATCAAGGCCAGGTGCCCGCCGTGCCTGAGGAGTCTGGACCACTCCTGCTTCAGCCGCTCGTCCAGGGCGCGCCGGTTG
>PMZT01000114.1:430-16723 GCA_003170085.1 Planctomycetia bacterium
TCGAAGGCGTCGAACGGCTTGGTGACGAAGTCGACCGCGCCCAGGTCCAGGCCCTTGACCTTATCCTCGGTGCCGCCCGAGCCGGACAGGAAGATCACCGGGGTGGAACACGTGGCGGCATCCTCCTTCAGCCGCCGGCAGACCTCGAAACCACCCATGTCGGGCATGTCCACGTCGAGCAGGACGAGGTCCGGGTTCTCGCGGCCGGCCGCCTCCAGCCCTTCTTGGCCGCCGCCGGCGCAGAGGATTTGGTGGCCCTCGTGGGCAAGCCGGGCCTTCGCCACGGCCAGCGCCTCGGCGCTGTCGTCTATGATGAGTATTTTCATGGCGTCCTCGATCGTGGGGGCACGGAATCCGCGGCGTGGCCCGCTTGGATTCTCTCAGACAGACGGGCCAGTTTGCCCAGGGCAAGCATAACCCCCTCCACGTCTCCGCCGCCGACGTGAGACTCCAGTTCGCGGGCGGCATCGGTCAGGCAGGCGTAGCCGTAACTGCCGCCGGCGCCTTTCATCTGGTGGGCGAGCCGGCGCAGGGCCTCCCACAGGCCGGCGGCCGCCGCCTGGCGCATCTCCGCCAGTCGGTGCGGCAGCAGGCCGACGAACTCCGCGACGGCGCCGGCCATCTCTGGATCGTCGCGGAATGCCGAGGTTATCGCCGCGTCGGACGCCGTCGTCGCCGCGTCGAAGACCCGCCGTGGCGGGGCGGGCGCGGCGGGTTCCTTAACGGGCGCCGGCGGCGGACCGCCCATGAGCCGGGCCAGCGCGTGCAGCAGGCCCGCGCGGTCCACCGGTTTTGCCGCGTAGTCGTCGCATCCGGCATTGAGACACCTCTGACGGTCTTCGGCCATGGCGCGGGCCGTCAGGGCCATGATGGGGCCGGTGTACCCCTGCCGGCGCAGCAGCGCGGTGGCCTCGTACCCGTCCATTTCGGGCATCTGCATGTCCATGAGGACCGCGTCATAGGGGCGGCCTTCGGACAACGCGGAGGCGACCTTCTCGACGGCCGCGCGGCCGTTCGGGGCCACGTCGACCTCGGCCCCGGCACTACGGAGGACCGTGGAGATCAGGCGTTGGTTGTCCGGCCCGTCCTCGGCCAGCAGGATGCGTCCGTGCAGTTCCACGGGGGCGAGCGCCGCGTCCGTCGCCGGGCGAGGTATCCGGACCGCTGCCTCCGCAAGGTCGTGCAACATGCGGCCGGAGCCGGCCGGTTCGGCCTCCAAGGTGACGGTAAACGTGCTTCCCTCGCCGGGTGTGCTGACGACGTGGATATCGCCGCCGAGCATTTCCGCCAGTCGCCGGCTGATCGCCAGCCCCAGGCCGGTGCCGCCGTACTGACGGGTCGTTGAGCAATCGGCCTGGGCGAACGGCTGGAAGAGCCGGCCGATCTGCTCCGGCGTCATGCCGATGCCGGTGTCCTTCACGTCGAAGGCGATTGACGCCCGCCCTGCCGGGGCGCCCGGGCTGAAGCGTACCGCAACTTCAACGCCGCCCTGGGGGCAGAACTTCACGGCATTGCCCACGAGGTTGATGAGGATCTGGCGGACCCTTACGGGGTCGCTCGGGATCGTTTCCGGCAGCGGGAACTCGTATCGGGCCTTCAAGGACAGGCCCTTCTGAACCGCGGGGACCCGCATCAACGACACGACTTCCTCGACCAACTGCACGGGCGAGCAGGGAACCCGCTCGACGTGCATCTTGCCGGCCTCGATCTTCGAGAGGTCCAGGATGTCATTGACCAGTTCCAGCAGGTGCTTGCCGTTGCGGTTGATGATCTGGACGTTTTCCCTGTTCTGGGCTCGCGTAGGGCACGCCTCGTGTTCGGGGCAAGTCATGCAGCCTTCGATGGAACTGTCGAGCATCTCGGCGAAACCGAGGATGGCCGTGATGGGGGTCCGGATTTCGTGGCTCATGTTGGCCAGGAACGCGCTCTTGGCGGCGTTGGCCTGCTCGGCTTCGGCTCGAGATCGCCGTATCGCCTCCTCGGCGCGTTTGCGCTCCGTGATGTCTTCCGCAAAAGCCACCGAGCCGCACAGCTCACCTTTCTCGTCCTTGAGGACGACGACCGACATTCGCGTGGGGAAGGTGGTTCCGTCCCTTCGCACGTGTCCCACTTCAGCCCAGTTATGGCCTTGCCGCATGGCCGTTTCGATAAACGGCACCACGTCCGTCTTCATCTGCTCGTCCGTATGGAAGATGCTCAGGGGCTTCCCCACGAGTTCCGCGCCCGACTCGTACCCGTGCATCACGGCCCACGCCTCGTTGACGAACTGGAGGTTGCCGTCCAAGTCCGCCATGGAGATCCCTTGCGGGGCCTGTTCGGCGATTACGGCCAGGCGCCGCAACTCGTGCTCCAGGCGCTTGCGCTCGGTGATGTCCCTGAAATACCAGATTCTGCCGTAGTATGTTCCGTTGGCGCCGATCAGGGGGGATGAGTATCTGTCGAAGCACCTGCCGTCGGCGAGTTCGATTTCGTCCCTGCTCTTCTCGTCCTGGTGCCCGCTTAAGTACGTGATTTTGTTCTCGAATCCCACGGGATCCTTAACCTGGTCCCGGGAGTGTTCCCGCATTTTTTCGTCATCTCTTGCGTCCAGAACAGACTGAGGCATCTTCCATAATTCGCCGAAGCGCCTGTTGATAAAAACCGGACGTCCTGCATTGTCTATAACCAATATTCCATCGAGAGACGTTTCCGACTGGGCTTCCAGGAGCAGGGTTTTGAAGGAGAGCGCCTCCGCCGCCCGCTTCTGCTCGGTGATATCCCTGACCGTTGCCTGGAGGACGATCTTTCCGGCGCACTCCGTCCTGGTCAGCAGCACGGTGGCGGGAAACGCCTCGCCGTCGGCCCGCTTGTGCGTCCACTCGAAGAAGCGGGAGCCCTCTCGCACGGCCGTCTCGATCATCTCCCTGGCCTTCTCGGTGGAGGCACGCCCGTCCGGCTGCCGGTCGGGAGACAGGTTCCAGGGCTCGTAGGAGAGGAATTCCTCCACGTTCTTCACCCTGAACATGTTCATGGCCGCCGGGTTCGCGGACGTGAACTTCCAGAGAGGAGGCTCCAGGGTCATCATGGCGTCGCGGGAACCTTCAAAGAGAGCCCGGAATCGCTCTTCGCTTTCGCGAATCGCTTCCTCGGACCGCCGGCGCACCTCGATCTCCCGCTCCAGGCGCTGGTTCGTCGCGGCCGCCATCACCGCCGCGTCGCGGGCAATCGACGCCTTCTCCGCCTCGGACTTCAGGAGCGACTCGGAGACGCGGGCTTTCTCGGCGGTCTCGGCGACCAGCAGCGATGTGATGGACTGCCATTTCCGCAAGGTGAACCAGGCCACACACGTCGCCATCACGGCACTGACCGTGATCGCGATCCAGTGGGACTCCCAGGTCGGCAGGGTGGGGGCAGTCAGGTCCTTCACAATCTCAAAGATCGTCATGCCGATCACCATCAGCAGCGCCACCATCGCCAGCGGCACGACCAACTGCCTCGAGTTCTTGAATTGGCGGTCTTCAGCGGGCGCCAGCATCAAGGCGAACTTATGGACCACGAAGATGAGCCCGAACAGATAGCCCCCCAGCCGTATCCAGTGCGAATACCACCACCCATCGTCCCAGATCGGCGTAAGGCGGAGCATGATCGCCTCGGCGCCGATCAGGACCGCCAGACACGCGAACACGTAGTGCCGCAACTGGCGGTCGCGACCGTAGTCGAGAAGAAACCGCGGGGCCGCCGCCAGCAGCAGAATGCCCCCCGTCACGTTCAGGATCAGGGCCGTCGACGTCGGCTTGTCATTCACCTCCAACGTCGGGAGCATTTCCGGGAAGATCAGCGCCAAGGCCGCCGGCACCGCCACCGCGCAACCGGCGGCGATGACCAGCCATCGGCGGCCTGCCGCACGGGCGGTCGCCCGCGGTATCCAACACGCGCAAAACAGGATCCCCGCCACGAGGACCCCCAGGCTTCTCATGAACACGAACGCCTGGCCGACGGGCGTGAACGCATGAATCGCACCCAAAACCGCCGTGGCCACCAAGGCGGCGCAAACCAGGATGGTCTGGCCGTCCAACTGGCCCCGCGTGTGGCTCACCATCGTGAAGACGATCGCGAAGGCCGAGAGGCTGATCGTCAGTTCCATGGCCGTGTGAATGTCGGGACTTACCAGTACCCAATCCGCCAGGTTGAACAAGTGAGAGGCAAAGAGGATGCTGGCCGCACTCGTCGCGCCGACCAGCCCGGCCCATGGGAGCACGCGCCGCCATAGCGAGCGGTTCCCAGCCGCGGAGCGCGCCGCCGAAAGCGTATCCATAGTCTGCTTCCTCTTCAAAGGCTGAGAAACAACGTGCTCGCTATATCCAACAACAAGCAGGCGCCGGCCGGATCGTCGGCGATCCGGATTCCGGCTGGCCTGAGAGGCGCAAAATCTCCCCGCGGAGCGTTATCCCCAGCGCAGAGGGAGGCCCATGACCGTGTATGTAGGGGGTATCGTCCGGAATCGGGTTCAACTCAACGGTAATTGGACGACCAGTGCCGTGACCCGGCGAGATTGGCCGCAGCATCCGGTTGGCATCACGGGGGAGGGCGAGACTCTCGGCTCCATCTTGCCAGGAGCCGGGCCTGTGAGGGGCACAAGGGACCGCAGGGGAGCGCAAGGTGTCTGTCAACGCGACGCCGGGCGGTGTATACTTCGGCCGGCGGAGGGCATTCAGCAGCACAACAACCCGCGATGCGATAAGACACATCGGGAAGGAAGAAACAGGCATGAAGTTCGAGAGCGTATGCGGCGTCGGAGGGCTTGTCCTGCTGGGGGTACTCATCCTGACGGGCAGCGCCGCCGAGGCCCAGCAGGCCGCCGGCCTTCCGTTCTCTTACCAGAACCCCATCGACTTCTCGTACCCGTATAACGATGGGGCGCGGGAACGGTCGATTACGGAACTCCGCGACCCCGCGATCATTCGCGTGGGCGAGATGTATTACCTGACCTACACGGTCTTCCCGTTCACGCACAGCGCCAGCCGCGATCCGGCGAAGCCCGACTACAACTCGTCTCCGGGGATCATGCTCTATTCTTCGCCGGACCTGAAGCGCTGGAAGTTCGAGAACTGGCTGGTCAAGTCGGCGGATCTTCCCGAGAACTGCCCGTACAAGCACCGCTTCTGGGCCTCCGAGATCCACCGCATCAACGGCAAGTTCTACCTGATCTTCACGGCCGACAACTGGATCAAGGACGAGTACAACAAAGGCGGCACGATCGGCGCCTACGTCGCTTTCGTCGGCGTCTCCGACAAGGTTGCCGGCCCCTACGAGCACATCACCTGGCTGAGAGGCGCCGGCTGCGACAGCACCCTCTTCGGCGATGACGATGGCAAGACCTACGCCATCATGCCCTTCGGCAACGAGTACATCCAGGAAGTGGACCTGAGCGGCATCGAAAAAGGCGACATCAAGCTGGTGGGCGAACGCAAGATGATCGTGGCCAAAGATAACAACGATGTCGGCAAGAAGACCAGCCCGGACTACATGGAAGGGCCGTGGATGATCAAGCGCAGCGGCAAGTACATCCTGTTCACCGCTGCGCCTTACCGCGGCCCCAAGCGCGGCCCTCCCCTCCAAGGCGGGACTTCGTCGCGGCGGGTCTTCGACGAGCAGCCGGACGCCACGCCTGCGGACCTGGCACCAGGGTATTGGGTGGGCGCCGCGGTGGCCGATCACATCTGGGGACCGTACAGAAAACAGGCCCAGGTGTTCCTCGGCGGCCACATCGCCGTCTTCCAAGGGCCGGACGGCAAGGAATGGTTCTCGTATCGCGGCGAGTCCGGCGGCAAGGCACAGGGGCGGCTGTGCATCGACCCGATCCCGTTCAACGAAGACGGTTCGGTCAAGCCGTTCGAGCCCAGCACCGGCCCGATGACGGTCAGGTGATGGTGCGATTTGCCGGCCCTGTGACAACGAAGTAATCAGGCGCTCACGGGTTATGCAAGGCATGCGAATCAGCCGATTCGCCATGTGGGCGGCCGCCCCAGAAAGGCCCGCTTAAACGAACGCATCGACAGGATAGATGCCGTAGGGGCCGAGCGTGCCATGAGGCCGCGGCTGCCACCCATGGCGAAATCTTTGCTCCCATAACTGAGCGGCTTGGGCCAGTAAGCGTTTTCGCTGATGGGGCCTACGGCTGCGCGAGCGTGGCGCGGTCGAGGGTCTGGGTCAGGATCCCCTTCGAGACATTATCGACGAAGAGGATCGTGCGGCGGGCGCCGAACGGAATCGAGATCTTGTTGCCCGAGACCGTGACCTCGATGGGTTTACCAAACACATCCATCGCGCGGACCTTCTCCGGGTCGGACGAGATCACGAGCGTACCCGGCGTGCCCATGTAATGCCACAGGGTGGCGATGGCGCCGGTCTTGTACTCGGCCACAAGGCCCCGGACGTCGTGCGACCCGGCCACGGTGGGCAGGACGCGGGCCTCGACGAACTCGGCGGCGTTGTCTTCCTGGACGAGGATGAAATCCTTGCCCGGCGTGCGCAGGAGCGACGCGATCTCCGCGGGCGGCGGGGCATTCGATCGCAGGGTTTCGTACGCGCGAACGATCTCGAGGATGCCGGGGGTGAGGGGGTGCGAGGCCATCTCGCGGAAACTCGTCTCGAGCGAGATAGGCGCATCGTGCCCCAGCGACTTCGCCATGAGGTACTCGACCTCGTCAAGCTGGAGGCCGTCGGTATCCTTGCCCTTGGGCCAGATGCCGAACCAGCCGAGCTCGCCCGGCATCATGTCCTCGCGCACGCTCAGCATGTACGCGACCGACCGGTCGATGTGCTCGCGCACGGTGGGCCACTTCGCGGGCGGGGCCCCCGCCAGGATCTGGCCGCGCAGCGTATTCATGTACGTATCAACCGTGCCGCTCCGCGTGAACGAGTGCCACAGGTTGTGCGTCATGATCGTGCCCATGTGGATGATCGGGCGTTTGCGGAACTTGCTCATGGCCACGGCCTGGAACTTCGACACGTAGTAGATGAAGCGCCGCGTGTCGACGTCCTCGCCGCCGTCGAAGTAGATCATGTCGAAGCCGCACATGTCGAAGATGTCGGCCAGGCGCATCGTGACCTCGTCGAGGAGGGTCGTTTCCTGGTCGATGATGTAGCCGTTGATGCCGCCGTCGACGGCGTAATGGCGCAGCGAACTCGTGATCGGGTGCGGCGACCGCGTGGTGGCGTACGCCCCGCGCTCACAGCCCAGGAAGGTGTTCCACTTGCCCTCGGGGCCGATCGACTTGTAGCGGATGATCTCATCGTCGATGACCACGTCCTGGTGCTTCGCGACGCCGCCTTCCCAAACCTTCTGATGGGCCACGGGGCTGCCGGGCCACTCGCGCAGGTCGGAGTTCGTGAGGACCGCCGTCTCATTCGTGCCGATCGGATCGGTGAGCGCCGCCATGCGATCGACCCAGAACCGCCGGTCGGGCTTGGGCGAGACGTAACCGTCGATCTTCCCCACCTTCGACGCATAGCAATGCATGCCCACCATGATGCCGGCGCCGTGCAGCCGGTCGACCATGCGGCGGAGCGACTCCACGCCGTCGGGATACCCCGGCTGGATGGCGTAGTGGCCCGGCGAGCGGCACCACGCGCCCGACAGGAGCATCACCTGCCGGATGCCGCTCTGGCGGCAGAGGTCAAGAACTTTGTCGGTGTCGGCCTCGCCGAAGCTGAGGAACCAGTACGATTGCCGCGCCAGCGCGAGGTCCTTCGACGGCGTGCCGTCGCGCTCGTTGCGCGGCAGGTCGTAGGCCACGCTGAGGCGGCGGAGGATGTTGCGGAACTCGGCCGTGGGCGCCGCCACGATGGCAAAGCCGGCGCCCTCGAGCGCGGGGCCGGGGGCGTCCTGCGACGTGGCCGTGAGCTCCGCCCCGTCCTTGATCTTGCGGCCGGCGCCCTGCACCTGCAGGCCCAGCGCGTGCAGGCCGATGGCGTACTTCTCGTCCCACGCGGCGCCCAGGCGCGGGCCCACGTGGGCCGTGATCGCCACCGGCAGACTCATGAGCGTGACGACCGACGGGCGGGTGCCCTGCACCGAGGCCACGCGAATCGCGATCACGTCGGCATCGGGCTTGACGGAGAAGACGAGCTTCGTGTCGCACTCGGCGAAGCCAAGGGTCATCTGCTCGCCGACGATCGCGGCGCTCACGGCCTCGCAAAGTTCGCCCTCGATGCGGGCCGTGGCAACGATGGCCTTGCGGCCGCGCGGCAGGTACTCGGTGCCGGTGGCCTTGTCGGTGAACGACCGCCAGCGGGCGTCGTCGCCCAGCACGGCGCGGAACCGGGGGTTTTCGAGGACGACGTCGGCCCCGCGCGCCGCCGTTGCGGCCACGAGCAGCACGAGGCCCATCGCCCAGGTCCACCTTGGCATCATCGCCCTCCCGGCCAACATCGTCTTGGCGGGCACCGCTTCTTGAGATGATCGGACTATTGCAGGCTTGACGGCCGGGGATTCCAGTGGCGTGTGGGCGTTATCGGCCGTTCCGATTCACCGCAGAGCACGCAGAGACCGCAGAGAAAAAAGGAGAGATAAGAAGGGAAAGAAAAACGGCATGAGTTGCCTTTTCCGTTTTCCGTTTTTCCCCCTATCTAAGTCTTTTCTGTTTTCTCTGTTTTCTCTGCGTTCTCGGCGGTCTCCGCGGTTAACTCTTTCGGCGGGACGCACGCGTCGGCGTACTTGCACCACTTGGCGCAGCCGAGGTCGAACTTCGGGTTGGCGACAGTGCGGCCGCACGCCTTGCAACGGCGCTCGCGGTCGTCTTTCCAGAACTCGATCTTCGCCCCGCAGTGCGGACACGGGGCCTCGTGAATGTCGTCGGGCTTCCAGAACCGCTTATCCTGGCCCGGGCAGCCGCTGATAGGCATGGCGTCCCTCTCTTGCGAGTGATCCTGTTCAACAGCGCTAATGGTGCGCCAACTTTGCCTTGTGGGTGCCATGCTTTCGCGCCGTTGCGAAAGCATGGTCGTTCGAGGCCCAAGGGCATGCTTTCGCCCGCCACGGCGGATCTTTGACAGCGAAAGCATGGCACCCGCACTCACAGTTTCGATATTGCCGTGCCACCCGATCTCAATTTGCGCGGCGGGTACGGAGACCCGCCGCGCAAAACCTTGCATTGAGCGTTACCCTATTATATCCGCCGAGGGCCGCGCGCGGCTTGACCCAGATCAAATCCGGACGGTATGCACGGCGCAGGCCAGGCAGGGGTCGAAGGAGTGGACGACGCGCAGCACCTCGACCGGGTTGGCCGGGTCGCCGACGGGCGTGCCGATGAGGGCCTGCTCCATCGCGCCCTTCAGGCCGGCGTCGTCGCAAGGCGAGGCGTTCCAGGCCGTGGGCGTCACGATCTGATACCGCGAGAGCCGCCCGCCGACGATGTCGACCCAGTGGCCGAGCGCCCCGCGCGACGCCTCCGCCAGGCCCAGGCCCGTGCCGGTGATCGGCATCGACCGGTGCTCGTACGCGGGCTCGCCGGGGACGAACTGGCCCAGCCACCCGGCCATGGCGTCGGCGATCTTGGCGGCCTCGAGCGCGCGGGCCAACACGCGGTCCATCACCGAGATGCCCTTGCGGTAATCGCCGGTCATCCACATCCGCGCCAGCGGCCCGACCTCGTAAACCGCGCCGTCGTACCGCGGCGCCTTGATCCAGGAGTACGCGCCGGGCTTGCCTTCGCGCGGCTCGGTCACGCCGGCGGCGGGGTTGCAGTTGCCGCTGGCCTCGGTGTACCACGCGCTTGAGACGTACTCGCGGATGCGCGCGGGTTCGACGGCCTCAAGGCGGTCGCCGCTGAGCCGGCCGCGCGCGAGCAACTTCTTCGTGCCCGCCCCGTCGAGGTCGAAAACGCCGAACGCCAGCAGGTTGCCGCAGCCGCGCCCCAGCTTGTAGTAATCGGGATATCGCTCACCCAGCAACTGCGCATCGGGCACGAGGGCGCCGGCGATGAAGCCGTGGACCTCGGCCAGGACGGCCCTGAAGTCGGCGATCTTCTCGGCGGTCACGGCGGTCGTTACGCCGCCGGGGGCGAACATCGGGCTGCACGGCAGCCGCCCCGCAAAGACGGCGCCCATCTGGTGGGCCTTGCGGCGGGCCGCCAGGGCCTCGGTGTAGTGCGCCACGAACCGGGCCGCAACGTCGCCCGTGGCCAGGTCGGGCGAGGTGTACTGCACCGACCACGGGGGCACCGGCAGCAGGCCGGCGGTCTTCACGTAGTCCAGCACCATCAGATGATAGAAGTGCAGGATGTGCGACTGAAGGAAGTTGGCGCCAAGGACGAGGTTGCGGACGATGCGGCCGTTGTCGGGCACCGCCACGCCGGAGGCCGACTCCAGCGCCAGGCTCGACACGACCCCGTGCGACACCGGGCACACGCCGCACACCCGCTGCGAGAGCTGGACGGCGTCGAGCGGCGCGCGGCCGCGCATGAGGATCTCGAAGCCGCGGAACGCGGTGCCGGCGCTACGGGCGTCGACGACCTCGAGCCGGCCGCCCTTTTCGCCCAGCGTGACCTCGACATCGAGGTGCCCCTCGACCCGCGTCACGGGAGCCAGTCGGATGGTTTGCGTGGTTTGCGCCATTAATCTCTCGATATCCCCGCCCGGTGGGCAGGGCTACTTCCTCAGCTTGTGGGTGCCATGCTTTCGCGCCGTTGCGAAAGCATGGTCGTTCGCGCACGAAGCCGCGTTGGCGCGGTCGAATACACGGTCCGCGCGGCGGGTACGGAGACCCGCCGCGCAATACCTGGAACGTAGCGCTGTCTCGACATCCCCGCCCAGTGGGCGGGGCTTATCCCCGGCCGGTGGGCGGGGCAACTTTCTCAGCCGCGCGCCCCCATGCCGCCGAGCGTCATGAACGGCGACATCCCGTCGGGGAACTCCGGTTGCGTGCATCCCATGCAGGGGCTCTGCGCCCCGACGCACCAGTTGACGCCCGGCGCCCCGGCGGCCGCGCCGTTCCACCGCCGCGTCGGACAATCGGCAAACGTGAATCGCCCCTTGCACCCGAGGGCGTACAGGCACCCGGCTGAGCCCACCGTCCGCGGCGTGAACACGTGGCTGTCGCCCGCCGCGTGGCACGACAGGCAGCTCTTGTTCTTGCCATGCCCTTTGCTCATCCGGCGCCCGTAGGTCTGGTTGAAGCGGTCGAGGTTCGGGCACGCATCGTGCACCCGCGTGGCATAGTAAGGTTGCGGCCGCCCCAGTTCGTCAAGCACCGGCGGACGGCCGGCCATTAACGCCGCGATCGTGCCGACGATCCAGTCGGGATGCGCCGGGCAGCCGGGCACGTTGATGAGGGGCTTACCGAGGCCAAGGTCGCGGACGCCCTTCGAGCCGGTCGGATTCTGCCGGCCCCCCGCCCCCGAGACCCCGCCGTACGCGGCGCACGTGCCGACCGCCAGGATGCACTGGGCATCGGCGGCAAACGACTGGACGCCTGCCAGCATCGTCATGCCGGGCCAGAGCCAGCAGTAGCGACCGCCCTCGGTCGTGGGAATCGCGCCTTCAACCACGAGCACGTAACCCTTCTTCTTGCGGGCGGCTTCGGCGGCAGCCACGGCAGGCTGGCCGGCCGCGGCCATCAACGTGGGATGGTACTGGAGGTCCAGGCGATTGAGGACCAGGTGATCGATCGTGTCGAGGCTCACGCTATTGAGGAGCGAGATCGAGCAACCGCTGCAGCCCAGGCCATTCAGCCAGATGATCGGCAGTCGGCCCTGCGCGGCCTCCTGGGTCGCGGCCTGCTGGATGGCGACCGGCCCGGCGCCCGCGGCAGCGATGGCACCGGCCAGCGCCGCCGAGGCCTTCAGGAAGTCACGCCGAGACAGTCTCATCGCCCCGTCTCCCCTGCCGAGCCGCGCGCACCGCCCGCGCCCGCGCGCTCTAAACCCACAAGCAGCGACAATGTAGCGATGAATGATATACGCGGAGTTACGCGCGGTCAAACGCGCGGCGGGCACCTTTGCGTGGCCGTGCTGGGTGCCATGCTTTCGCGCCGTTGCGAAAGCATGCCACCCGGCTTAGAACGTGCATGCCAGGCACCCCTTGAATCGCGTTGACTTGCCCCGCCGTCGCGGCCTATAGTGTGGCCGGGGCAGCAGATCATGCGGCAAGCCCCGCCGCGGCGGACCTGGTCTTGAGTCAAGGGCAGCGGATCATGCGGACCGCAATTCTGGTGGCAACTCTCGTGCTCGCCGCGGGCGCGGCCGCTTCTATGGCCGCCGCGAAGCCCCCGGCACTGCCGGGGGATAGTGCAAGCGCTAACGCCGACGCGCTCAAGCCCGCCGCCCCTGCCGCGCCGCCGACCGTGCCGCCGCCGGCGCCACCCGAGGCCAAGCCGGTCCTCACCCAGTTCCACGCGCTGTACCTGTCGCGGCAAAAGATCGGCTACATCTCGCAGAGCCTCTACGAGTTTCCGGACCGCGGGCGACGACTCAAGACCGATATCTTCCTGAGGAAGGACCTCGGCTCCGACCGGCTCGGCTACACCAAGCAGATTACGGCCGATGTCGATGCCCGGTTCCGGCCGCGCGCGCTTGATTGCAGCGTCATCTCCGGCCTGCGCCAGTGGCAGGTCAAGGGGCGCGTCGACGGCAACGAGTTCGTGATGGAGCGACGGGTGGGCGACAAGTCGGCCACCGCCCGCATCCCGCTCGACGAGGACCTGACCTTCCGGTCCTGGGCACTGGAGGCCACGCTCCTGGGCGGCCATGTCCGCCAGGGCGAGGCCAAACGCTGGATCGTCATCGACGAATCGCTGGGCGCCGTGGGCCCCGATCCGGTCATCGTGCAGTACCTCGGGCAGCGGGCCTCCACCAGCGACGGCAACGAGCCGACGGTCTCGGGCCACGGACTGGTAAGCGTGTGCGGACCGGAGCAGGTGGCCCACCTCGTGGGTCTCGACGGCCGGCTGATGCGCAGCATCTGGCAATCGACGCCCATGGTGGCCGAGTTCACCAACCTGGCCGAGGCGCGGCGTCTGAAGGATGCGGCCGAGGGGCCCACCAACCCGATGCTCGAGGGCTTCGAGGCCGAACGCTATCGCGACGCCCGCAACGGCTTCAGCATCTGGATTCCGCCGTATCCGTTCGTGGCGCACGCGGCGCCCGGATCGGGGGCCGTCATGGTCAGCGACATGACCGACGAGGCCTACGTGCTCCTCCGCCTCTTTGCCGCACCTCGGCCGGCATCGACGACGGGGCCGGACGTGGCCGAGCTGGCCCGGTCGGAGCTCCAGCGCGGCAGCGACATCGTCCAGCGCGAGTGGGCGGCGCGGTTCCAAGACGTGACCGCCGACCCGCCCGCCGACGATCACGTGGGCATTTACGAGGCCCGCGCCATCCCCGGCAGCGCGCGGCTGGGATGCACGACGGTGCATTTTCGCAACTATTTCGTGGCCCACGAGGGCCGGACGTGCCTCATCTCGATGGTCGTGGCCGACCGGCCGGTCCGCGAGGAGCCGATCCTGGAGGGCAACGTGGTGCAGTCGGTGCGGCTGGCGGCGCCCGAGGGGATGCTGCCGCTTCAGGCCAGCGGCAACACGATCCGCAGCGTGCCTTATGGGTTCGAGCTGCGCCGGCCGAACGCCCGCTGGATCGCCCCGGCTCACCTCGAAGGCCCGGCGAACGTGCTGGAGCTGGTGCGCGACGACCAGACGGCGGTGGCCCTGATCCGCATCGCGACGCCCAAGCCCGGGCAGGCGCTGGAGACGTTCGTGCGCGAGCAGGCGCAACTGGCGTCGGAGAACCTCGAGGTCCGTCGGCCCCCCGAGCCGAAGGCCACCGCGCTGGCCGGCCGCGAGGCGTTCGAGATCTCGTACGAGGCGCCCAAGGCCCTCTCGGGCCGCCCGGCGCAGTGCACCAACGTGTACACGAAACAGGGCGGGCGGTTCCTCTCGCTCCTCCTCATGGGGGCGAGCGGGGCCGATCCGGGCGTGGCCCGCGAACTGACCGAAATCCGCGAGAGCCTGAAGTTGGCGACGCCGCCCGAGCCCAAGTAATCGTATGGGTTAATACTCGGACACTGAACAAGAGGACTCAGGCTGCCATGAGATTCTGTGCACTGGTGCTCGTGGGGTTGGCCGTCGGCGGCGCGTGGGCCGCGGCGCCGGCCGCCGCGGCGCTCAAGAAGACGATGCCCGATGCGCCGGCCGCCAAAGGCCCCGAGAAGGCGGCCGCGGCGCCGGCGGCGGATGCCTCGAAATCGCCGGCCGAGGGCGCCAGGGACGCCCAGGGGATGAGCCTCCTCGTCATGCCGATTACGGCCGAGGACGAGAAGCTGCGCGTGGGCATCCGCGAGGCCCTGAACTTCAAGGCCAAACGCTTGGGGGCGACCGTGTACGACCCCGCGAGCGTGGCCGAAGTCATGGGCCTCGAGACCTGTTCGCTGGCAACGCCCACCGAGCAGCTCGCCCTCCTGGGCCGCAAGAAATTCGAGGCCGACATCGTCGTGGTCGGCACGGTCACGGGCAACACCACCTCCTGCCAGATCCACCTGAAGGCCGTCTACACCGCCGACCTGAAGAACCCGCTCGTCATCGAGAAGACCTACTCGTGCCCCGAGCCGCAGTTCCGCGGCATCGAGATGGCCAGGGCCGTGTACGACATCTTCGGCATGTTGCAGCCGGACGATCCGCTGCGCGCCTTGCGGCAGGATCCGGAAATCGCCCGGCGGTGGAAAGACGGGCCGAACCTCGTGAAAAACCCCGGCTTCGAGGTCGCCTCGGCCGCGGGCACCGGCCCCGCCAACTGGAACCCCACCGGCAAACTCGGCACCGGCGGCACGGTCACCTGGCTCACGAACCCCGACGGCCAGGGCAAGGTGATCAGGTACGAGATGGACCAGGAGGTGGCCGGCGGCTACGGCATGGCGTATTACAGCGACTGGATTCAGATCGAGCCGGGCGCGACATATCGGTTCTCGTGCCGCTACAAGTCGATGGCGCCCACGGTCAAGGTCTTCCTGAAAGGCTACCACGAGTTCCCGCCGCAGGAAGGCTTCCCCGCGCAGCGGCGCGAGACGTACCGCCGGCAGGTACACCCGGCCGGAGCGAAGAAGGCGTGGAACTACGTGGAGGCCGACTTCATCCCGCTTGCGTTGAAGCCCACACAGATGCCCACATGGTTGAAGGTTGATCTGTTCGCATACTGGCCCGAGGGCGTCGTGTTCTGGGACGATATCGTGCTGAAGAAGGTCCGCGACGCGCCCCCGGGCGGCCCGGCCAAGACCGAGAAGTAGCGCGCAGCCGTTCGATTTCACCGCGGAGAAAAACGAACGGATGCACCGCAGAGAACGCAGAGAAAAACGGAAAACGAACGGATTCACAGCGGAGCACGCCGAGAACGCGGAGAAAAACGGAGAGATAGGCTGGGAAAAAACAACGGCATAAGTTGTTTTCTCTGTTTTTCCGCATCCTCAAGTTGTTTCTGTTTTTCTCCGCGTTCTCAGCGGTCTCTGCGGTGAAATCTTTCGATTGGACGCACGGCCACCCGTCCGAGCCGTAGAATTGAAGTGGAACAAGGCGGAGAGAACCTTTGCTCGCACAGGCGGTATTTTTCGATGTCGGCGGAACGCTCGTCTTCGGCAACTTCGGGCACATTGACCTTTTGCACCAGGCGCTGCGGGCCATCGGGTTTAAGGTCAAGCGCGACGCGGTGACGGAGGCGAACGACCTGGCGCGGNNTGGCCGAGGCGCTCGGCGTGGACCTGGGGGAGATGGACCTCGGGGCCGCCCTGGCCGGGGCCATCCGCACCATCGAAACGGGCAGCCCCGCCCGCCTCGACCCCGATGCGCCGGTCCTCTTGGCCAATCTGCGGCAGCGCGGGTACAAGCTGGGCGTCATCAGCAACTGGCCGGCCGACCTGCCGGAGTACCTGGAGGGGCACGGGCTGGCGAAGTACTTCGACGTCATCGTGGCGAGCGAGGCCGTCGGCTCGGCCAAGCCGCATCGAGAGATCTTCCTGCGTGCCCTTGCAGCCATCGGGTGCGAGTCGCGGCTGGCCGTCCACGTGGGCGACGATTACTGGGCCGACGTCGTGGGCGCGCGCGAGCTGGGCATCGCCCCGNNCACAGCGATTGCCTGACGATCACGCGCCTGGCGGAACTCAGCCACCTCCTGGATCCCCACGCTTTGTAGGTTCCGCCCTTTCCCGGCATCGGTTACAATGCAAAAAGGAGAGGCCCCCTAATTCACCACCTCTTGGGTTAGCGGGGGTGCCTCTTCGTGGTTGAGATTAGCCCCGTTAGCCCAAGTTTCTGGCCTTTCGCAGGTTTTGAGT
>PMZT01000168.1 GCA_003170085.1 Planctomycetia bacterium
CCCGCCGCAACGACACGGCCATCGTCTGCCTCGACTGCGCCAAGCCGTGCGACGACACCGGCTTCTGTCTCGACATGGGGTCGCTGTACCCCGAGACGGGCTGGGACGTCATGCTGACGCCCGCCGACGATCAGTATTACGTCGAGGTCAAGACCGATTTGGGCCAGGCGCTGGTCAGCAAGGCGAAGGTTCGCGCGACGACCAAGCAGGACATGCAGGGCCGGCAGGCGTTTACCGAGAAGAAGCGGGGGCAGTTCCATTTCCAGCTTCCGTTCGAGGTGAAGTACCTGCCCGAGGTCCTCGATGCGTCGTACGACAGCCTCGTGTGGGAAGCCATCGCGCGGCGGTGCTTCTCGTGCGGCTCGTGCAACACCACTTGCCCGACATGCTATTGCTGGGACATCGCGGACGAGCTTACGATGGACCTGACGAAGGGCTGCCGCACCCGCCGTTACGATTCGTGCCAGATCGACCCGTTCGCCACCGTGGCCGGCGGCGAGAGATTTCCGCAAGGACCGCTCGAGCCGCCTGCGTCACCGCATGTTCCGCAAGGGCAAGTACATCCTCGAGCAGACCGGCCGGACCGGTTGCGTGGGCTGCGGCCGGTGCGAGCGGGCGTGCGTCGCCGGGATCAGCATCAAGGAAACGTTCATTCAGATCGCGGGGAGCCGGTAACGCGATCGCCGATGGGCCGAGCGAGCCGCGGTCGCAAGGTCGCGGGTATCGCCGACTGAAAAAAAGCGCCATGGGCGCATGTGCCAAGCCAGCCGCCCCCCTTACGGGGCGCGTGCCGTGAGGAGCCGAGAATCGTGACCCAGATCGACGTTGACCTTGTCAAGGGCGCTGCGGCGCCAAGCCCGTACGTTCCGCGGATGGCGCGGATCCTGGACGCCACGCAGATGACCGAGACCGAGCGGTTCTTCCGCCTCCAGATGGAGGACGGGCCGCTGGAGTACGAGCCGGGGCAGTTCGTCAGCGTGACCGTCTTCGGCCTGGGCGAGGCCCCCATCAGCATCTGCTCGAGCCCCACGCAGGGCGAGGTGTTCGAGCTCACGGTGCGCAGCGTGGGCCTCGTGACGAACGCCCTGAAGCAGTTCAAGAAGGGCGACCGTCTGGGCGTCCGCGGGCCGTTCGGCAACCATTTCGATTACGACGTGATGAAGGGCCAGGACATCATCTTCGTTGCGGGCGGCCTGGGCCTGGCGCCCACGCGCAGCCTCATCCGCTACGTCCTCGACAAGCGCAAGGACTACGGTAAGGTGACGATCCTGGTCGGCGCCCGCGAGCCCAAGTGGCTGCTGTTCCGCGACGAGGTCCAGGAATGGGCCAAGCGCGGCGACGCCGACGTGCGGGTCACTGTGGACCGCGCCGACGCCTCGTGGAAGGGCAACGTGGGCGTCATCACGAAGCTCTTTGGCAAGATCGAGATCGACCCGGCGAAGACGTGGGCGGCGATCGTCGGCCCGCCGGTCATGTTCAAGTTCACCGTGCTCGAGGCGCTGGCCGAGGGCATTCCGGAGCACCGGATCATCTGCTCGCTCGAGCGGAACATGAAGTGCGGCGTGGGCAAGTGCGGGCATTGCCAGATCCGCGGCGTGTACGTCTGCCGCGATGGCCCGGTCTTCACGTACGAGCAGGTCAAGCGCCTGCGCGAAGGAATCTAAAGGAACACGGAATGGCCAAGCCGGTACTGTGTATTGATTCGCTGTCGTGCTGCGAGGGCTGCGGCCTGCAGATTCTGAACTGCGAGACCGAGCTGCTGCCGATCTTCGCCGCGTGCGACGTGGGGCGGTTCCGCGAGGGCTCCGACGGCGACGTCGATCACTACACGATCGCGTTCGTCGAGGGCTCGATCGTCACGGCCCACGACATCGAGAAGATCCAGGAGCTCCGCGCCAAGACCGACATCCTCGTGGCCCTGGGCGCCTGCGCCACGATCGGCGGCGTCAACGTCCTCAAGAATTTCCAGGACCCCGACGACGTGGGCAAGTACGTCTACGGCGACAAGCGCGCGTGGTTCCCGCACGTGCCCGCGCGGCCGCTGAAGGCCGAGGTCAAGGTTGACCTTGAGATTCAGGGCTGCCCCATCAACCCGCTGGAGTTCCTGGAGGCCACCAGGTGCCTCCTCATGGGCAAGCCGTTCAAGGCGCCGAACTACCCGGTGTGCGTCCCGTGCAAGCTGGCCGACAACGTGTGTCTCTGGCACAAGGGCATCCCGTGCCTGGGCGTGGTAACCCGCGCCGGGTGCGAGCCGTATATGTGCCCGTCGGCCGGGCACAAGTGCATCGGTTGCCGCGGCCTGGTCGACAAGCCCAACACGAACGCCGCCAAGGACGTGATGGCCGAGTTCGGCCTGACGGTCGAGGACGTTCTGCGCGAGTTCCGGCTGTTCCAGGGGATTTACAAGGAAGTGTCGCAGGAGTCGTAGCGCGTAAAGCATGGTTCGGCGCCTCGCCTCGCGGGGCGCGTCCGAGGAGCGATACTCACATGGCTAAGGATTCACCGAAAACGATGGATGTCCGCGTCGATTACGTGACGCGCGTCGAGGGCCACGGCAACATCGTTGCCCACGTCGAGAACGGCCAACTCGTCGACACGAAGTTCGAGGTCATCGAGTCGCCGCGCTTCTTCGAGGCGATGCTGCGCGGCCGGTCGTGGAAGGATGCGATGTTCCTTACGACGCGCATCTGCGGCATCTGCGCCTGCGGCCACGGCACGGCCAGCCTCAAGGCCACCGAGGACGCCATGGGCATCCGGCTCTCGGAGCAGACCCTGCGGCTGCGCAAGATCGTCCTCCACGCCGAGCAGCTCCAGAGCCACTGGCTGCACATCTACTTCCTGGTGGCGCCGGACTTCTTCGGGGCGCCCAGCGTCATTCCGCTGGCGGCCACGCACACCGACGTCGTCCTGCGGGCGATGCGCCTGAAGGGCCTCGCCAACTACATCTGCCAGGTCCTGGTCGGCCGCCACGTGCACCCGATCTCGATGGTGCCCGGCGGCTACATGAAGCTGCCCACGGTGCGAGCGCTTCAGGACCTGCGTAAGCGCATCGCCGACCACGAGGCCGACGTGTGGGCCACGGTTGACCTGTTTGCGACGCTCAAGATGCCGGCCTTCGAGCGCGAGACCGAGTACGAGTCGTTGACCGACCCCGAGGAGTACGCCTTCTACGGCGGCGACCTCATGACGAGCGACGGCGTCAAGGTCGACGGCCACAAGTACAAGGACGTTATCCACGAGTCGATCGTCAAGCACTCGAGCGCCAAGCACGTGAAGAACAAGCGCGACAGCCTCATGGTTGGGGCGCTGGCGCGGTTCAATAACAACTCGAAGCAGCTCCATCCGAAGGCGAAGGAAGCGGCCACGAAGCTCGGCCTCAAGGCCCCGAACACGAACAGCTTCAACAATAACACGGCCCAGGTCATCGAGTCGGTGCACTGCTTCTACGAAGTGCTGCGCCTCATGGACGAATTGATCGGTGCCGGCATCACGGATGAGAAGGTGCCGATGGAATGGCCGAAGGGCCGCAGCGGCTGGGGCACCGGCCTGACCGAGGTGCCGCGCGGCACGCTGGTCCACAGCTACGAGTACGACGCGAACGGGATCGTGATGGGGGCGAACCTCGTTATCCCGACGAACCAGAACCTGGCGAACATCGAGGGCGACTTCCGCAAGTTCATTCCGCAGCTCATCGCCGAGGGCCGCAGCCGCGAGGAGATCGCCCACGCCCTTGAAATGCTCGTCAGGGCGTACGACCCGTGCATTTCGTGCTCGACGCACTTGGTGAAGGTCGAGTTCAAGTAAGCCGCGAGCGGCTGGCTTCGAGCCCGCGGGCCTAATACCGCAACGCCCATGGCCAATTGGCGGTCAGCCCCGCAGATGGCGTCTTTTGTTCGGCCGGGCACATCCTTACTTGGGTTAACTGGAGAAAGCCGTTCGGCCTCAGGCGGAACGGCTTTTGTCTTGGCGCACTCGCGCGCACGGCGGTAGTCTCTTGATCGCCGCCACGCTTCTATCGAGAGCAAAGACCCGATGTGCCAGTTGACGCGCGAGGCGGTCGGGGGCTTGAGGGGGTGCGCCACGCGCGCAACGTCTTGTATCCTGGGAGTGTGGATCGCCTGCGCCGCCATCGGCGCCGCGGGGTGTGCGGCGCATCCGGAGATCGTACGCGAGCCCATGCCCCCGGGCGCATCGGTGCCCGCGGCCTATGTCGGGATCATCGGCTTCTCCGCCGAGGGCGAGCCGATTGTGGCGTATTTCTTCGAGGGGCGCGAACCCGGCATCCTTATCATCGGGTCCATCCACGGCAGCGAACCCGGCGGCGCCACGCTCTGCGAGCATCTGCTCTGGCGCCTGCGCGACGGGACGCCCGACGACCGGCGGGTAGTGGTCGTGCCGAAGGCCAATCCCGACGGCCTGCTCCGCCTGCGCCGCGAGAACGCGCGCGGCGTGGACCTGAACCGCAACTTCCCCGCGGCCAACTTCCGCCGGTCGTCCACCGGCGGCCCGGAACCGCTGTCGGAGCCCGAAAGCCGCGCCCTGTACGACCTGGTGCGGGAGGAGCGGCCCGGCCTGGTCATCAGCATTCATGAGCCGCTGGGGGTGGTCGATTACGACGGACCGGCAACCGAGTGGGCTCATTGCCTGGCGGAGCGAATCCGGCTGCCCCTCCGCCGCCTCGGCGCCTTGGCGGGTTCAATGGGCTCGTGGGTCGGCGAGACGCTGGGCCTGCCGATCGTCACGCTCGAACTACCCCGCGGCGCCGCGCGGCCAAGCACCGCGGCCTCCTGGGAAGCCTACGCCTCGGCCCTGCTGGACACCATCGCCTGGCCTGAGCCGGCGGAGGCCAAGTGATGGGGTCCGGGCGTGGCCGCAAGGAGAACCGGGCGTAAGCACTCACGGCTTCACCGTCCGCAACACTTCTTGTATTTCTTTCCGCTCCCGCAGGGGCAGGGATCGTTGCGACCGATCTTCGGCGAACTGTTGACGATGGGGAGTCCGTCGGTCCCCTCGTCCTCGCCAAGCGCCTCCCAATCAAAATCGAGCGGCAACGGCATCGGCGGATCGAGAACCATCCCCGGCGCCGTTTCGGCCGCAAGCCCCAACTCCAGAAGCATGGCCTCGCGAGGAACGCGGATGGGCACCGGGCCCATGGGGTCGGGTGTCGTGCGGATCAGCATCACCACCTGCTGACGGCCGGCGGCGGTCGCACAGGCTTGGCGCGGCGTCTTCCCGCCAAGGACCGGCAACCGCATGTCGAGCCAGTCCATGTATCGCTTATAGAACATCTCCTGGAGGCCGGCCGCCATTTCCGGCGTTATCTCGACCGGCTCCGGCTTCGCGATCCGCTCATCCATCGGGCGGTCCTCGTCGGGCTCGTCCATGCAGCGGGTCGTGACGTTGAGGAAGGCAACGCCCGGCAGCCGCTCGAGCCACTTTCGGGCCTTGGCGAAGCGTTCGGACGAGTTGACGGTCAGCACGAGTTCGTCGCCGATGAACTGGATCCGGCCGAGCGTAACCGGGCCGCCGAGCATCTTGGCGCCCCGGCCGGTCTTCTTGACCCAAATGAACTCGTCGTTGACCTCGTCGCACTCCATGTCCTTACGGCGCAGGAGCGCCTGGCGGACCTCGGCCGGGTTGGCCACGCCGAACGAGGCCGTGTGCCACAGCATGTCGTCTCCGTCGGTGTTGCACACGTGCGGCGGCTTGCGGTTGGCCTCCCACTCCTCAGACCAATCCCACAGCCAGCCGAAGACGTGGGCACCGTCGCGAAGGTCGTCGCGCGTGAACTCCATCCCGCAATCCTGGAGGAACTCCACGGCTTCCAATCCCATGCCCACCCCCAGCGGCGGCCCTGCCATGTGGATGAAGTGGAAGCGCCCTGCCGCAAAGGCGCGGGCCGCAACAAAAACGCCGTCCTCGATGTTCTCCGACATGATCTGGTCATAAACGGTCACCGCGCCGCCGAGCAGGATATCCTCCAGATTGACCGTTCCGGCCTTCGGATCGTGGCCGGCCACGCGATACAGCGTGGGAGGGGCTTCGAGGCGGGCCCGCAGAAGCATCGCCTGGGCTTCGGGAAGGCCCTTGGCCAGCATCTCCTCGGCACGGGTCTTGCTCTTGCGGCTCGGGCGATAGTCCAGAACCCCCCAGGCCGCATAGGCCGCGATCACGCCCAGCGCCACGTGGGTCTTGAAAAAGTAATCCAGATCGTCGCGGCCGAAGTAACGCTTGGCGGCACGGGACGAATAGAGCCGATCGTCGAACTCCATGGCGTCGGCGAACCGCCGGCCCAGGCGGCGGTTGACCGCCTTCCAGCCCGCCAGGTCGTCCGGCGCGGGAACCTTATCGTCCGGGGCGCCCGAAGCGGTGGTTTCCTCGTCGGAGGGCAGACCCCTCTTCTCGATGGAATCGCTGAACGCGGCAACGAATTCCTGGAGTTTGGGGATCGCCGGCATGAACAGGCACGTCACCCCCGCCTGGCGAAGGGCCGGCGCCATGGTATCGTAAAGTTGCTGGCTCGAGAAGACGACCTCCCGCGGCAGGCCCTTGCGGCCACCGAGGTTGTTTCCGCGAAACGTCTCCACCAGGCGGGCGACCGCCTTGCCGAGTTCGCCCGCCATCAAGGCTTGGCCCTTCAGGACGAACCGACTCGCATCATCCATTACAACCAGCAACTGAAGCGAGCGGTCGTCGCCCTCGATGCGGCCCGGTATCACCGGCAGACCGACCAGCCACACCTCATCGAGGCGCGGCAGGCCCGACAGATCGGGCGCTTCAGGCTGGGCGGGCGCCGCCGGAGGCGCCTCTTGCGGCAACCACCGCTCGCGCGTTACCGAGACCCGCGGGGCCGCCGGGTCGCCGCTGAGGTGCAGCGTGCACAAGCCTTTTCTATCTTCGAGCGTGGCCGGCTCCAGCAACTTCCCCTGGTCCGCCTGGACGACTGCTCGCAGTACCCTCAGCAGGAGCGTCAGTTCGGATTCGTCAGGCATGCGCGGGTTTCGCCCAGGGCGCTTGACCAAGAAGCTTGGGACTCGATCGGTGAATCGCGGATGAAGGCCGGCTTCACGCAGGAGCGATTGCGCGGCAGGCGGCAAGTCGCCAAACGCATCCATGCTGAAGCCCAGCAGGTCCATCGCCTCGGTCATGTCGTCGCCGGGGACGTCGGAATCCAGCAGCGCGGCCAGGCACGCCGCCGCCTGGCCCCTGAAAAGCGACAGGCCGAACTCCTCCCCCGCGTCGCCCAGGACGATGCCCAGCATCAACTCGTTCTGGTCAGGAACCCTGACGCCAAAGCAGTCGAAGTTGGTGAATCTCTTCCAGAGCTGACGGCCATCGAAATCGGCCGCGGCCTGCACGACATCGCGTACAAGGTCTTTGATCGCCATCGCTTTCCTCGCTGTCCGGAGTGGTCCCTTACACCGGAGCGGATTCTCCCCGCACCCACCGAGGAAGTCAACAGGCTTTGGCATGGAAATTCAGGCGGAACCTTGTGCGTCTGTAGGTGGCAACAGGTTGGGGGAACCCGCCGCGCAAGGTTGCGTCGTAGCACTACCCGCCCCTGCCCTTGCCCGAATCGGTGATCTGCACGAGAACCTCGGGATACGGCTCGAGGAAGGTTTGTTCGAGGAGGTACGCCACGTTGAACCGGACGGCCCACGATTTCAGGAGCGTCGTGGCCACGCTCAGGGGGACCTGGCCGGCACGGTACTTTTCGAGCGTCTCGAGGAAGAGCGCCTTTTCCGCGGCGCCCAGCCCGTCCGAAACGTACCCCAGCGTGTGCATGAGCACATTGATGATGCCCGTAGGGCGCGGCGGCCGCGCGAGGGCCTTGGCCAGGCGCGGGCCGTAGGCGGCGAACAGATCGGCCACGGGCCGATGGTCCGGGTTAGCGACGATGCGGCCCAGTGCCCGCAGCTCGGTCTGGTGATACGCCATCAGGAGGTACTTGTGCGCCGCGTGGAACGCCACAAGGTTCTTCATCTCGGGCGTGCGCGCCATCCGGCGAAATGCCGCCAGCGCAAAGAGCTTCGTCAGGAAATGCTCGCGCAGGACGAAGTTGGTCAGGCGCCCCTCATCCTCCACCGCCGCCTCGGACAGCCGGTCCAGCACCGCCCCGCCGAAGAACCCGCGGCCCACGCCCTGCGGCATCTTCTGCTCCGGGCCGCCGTAGACCTTGACGTCCTTGATACCGCACGAAGGCGACCTGCTCTTCAGAATGAACCCCTCGACCGGCCCCAGGCCGTCGAGGAACCGTTCGGCCAGCGCGCGCATGGCGTCCGAAATATCCTTGCCCGTCGACGGCTGCACGAGGTGCGCCTGGCCGCCGATCATCACCACGCGGATCGGGTCGCGCGGGCAGCCCAGGCCCACCTCCATCTCGGGGCACACGGGCACGAAGTCCACGTGGTCCGTCAGGCGGCGGACGAACTCGTCGGAGATCGCGAGGCCGTTATACCGGCACGCGGCAAAGCCCAGGCACTTCGAGACCCCCACGCGCGGACGGACGAATTCCCGGGGCATTCGCGAGTCTCCTCTTGGCGGCACGCGCATCATTTCGGATGTTCAACGGCCGGCTGCGGGCCGAACCGCGAGACGCGCAGGTGGCACGGGCGTTCCGGGTGGCGGGTGATATAGTCCTGGTGATAGGCCTCGGCCGGCCAGAAGGCCGTTGCCGCCGTCACCTCGGTCACGACCTTGTAGTGGCGGGCCTTAAGCTCGGCGATGAGGGCCTCGGCGATCCGCTTCTGCCCGGCGTCGAGATAGAACACGACCGATCGGTACTGCGACCCCACATCGGGGCCCTGGCGGTTCAGCTCGGTCGGGTCGTGGATCTCAAAGAACAGCCGCGCCAGCTTCTCGTAGGAAACGCGTTTGGGGTCGAAGATGACCTCGACCGTCTCGGCGTGGCCGGTCTTGCCGGTGCAGACCTGCTCGTAGGTCGGATGATCGACGTGTCCGCCGGCGTAACCCGATGTGACGCCCAGGACGCCGGGCTCCTGCCGGAAATAATGATCGACGCCCCAGAAGCATCCGCCGGCAAAGAGCGCCTTGGCCAGCGGCCACCGGTCCTCGGGAATGAACTCGAGCGAGGCCGAGTTCACGCAGTGCCGCGTGTCTTTCGGGGTCAACTGCTCGCCGGTGAACACATGGCCCAGGTGCCCGCCGCAGGCAGCGCACACGATCTCGGTGCGCCGGCCGTCGGCGTCCTTCTGATGGCGGACGGCCCCGGAAATCTCCTCGTCGAAACTCGGCCAGCCGCAATCGGACTTGAACTTGTTCACCGACAGGTACAGCGGCTCGCCGCACGCGCGGCAGACGTAAACGCCGCGGTCGAAGGTGTTCCAGTACTTGCCCGTAAAGGGCCGCTCGGTGCCCTTATCTATAAGGATGCGTTTTTCTTTATCGCTGAGAGGCGGCATGGCCGCTCCTTTCGGTTCGACGGGTCGGACGGGAATCTGCACGTCGGCGTGCTTCGTCCCAAACGGCGCGCTGGCCGAGTCGCTACACCCCCAAACGGGGATCAGCAGAAGCCCCAAGAAAATGGCAAGACGCATGGTTTCTCTCCTCCTACGTCATCACCAATTATAGTTGGCGGCAAGAAAACACCATGGTGAAAAACGGACGAGCGCGCTCAACATGCAACACCACTTTACAGGTTTTGCGCGGCGGGTCTCCGCACCCGCCGCGCAGGACTCGGTAACGGGCCGCACCGCATCGGGCGCCCTGAACGACACGGATGATACCACCACCTTGTCACGGCGGCTGCGCGCCGCTAGTATAGCAGGCAACCGGTCGCGGAACGGCTCTTGAGGAGGCATCCGATGGGCAAGATGGAACAGGCGGTGAAGTACGAGATCGTACGGCTTACCAGGAAGGAGTTGCGGGCCACGGTTGTGCCGCTCGCCCGCGACGTCCGCCGGCTGAAGCGGACCGTGTCGGGCCTNNCTGGCGCGGCTGGGGGCCGGGCTGGAGGCCCAGCGGACCGCCGAACGGGCGAAGATGGTGGCCGCCCCCGAAGAGGTGGAGGCGGCGCGCATCTCCCCTGGCCTCGTCAAGAAACTCCGCAAGCGCCTGGGCATCAGCCAGGGCGAACTTGCCACGCTCATCAGCGTGTCCGCGGGAGCGGTGGGTTTCTGGGAGCAAGGGAAGGCCCGGCCCGGGGACCGCAACAAAGCGGCCCTGGTCGCCCTGCGGAAACT
>PMZT01000166.1 GCA_003170085.1 Planctomycetia bacterium
GGTTTTGAAGCGCCCCGTGACAGAAAGCCTAGCGCAGTGTGTCCAAAACTGAAAAGGCCCCCACCGCCTATCGTCGCCCAGATGGTGCCTGTCGTGTGAAGGAAGCACACCTTCATGTTGGCCCAAGGATCCACCAGAGCCGTATCCGAGGCGACACCATTTGTTCCGTTGAGCGTTACCTGGATGTTCTGCGGCGTGGTAATTCCCCCGTTCTGAAACTCCACCGCCCTGAGGAGACTCAAGTCCGCGGACTCGCCGTTTACGGTAATGCATCCCGACCCGTTAAGATTATACGACCCCGGCGCCACATAGTCGCCCGAGGCCGTCATGATGCGGAGGGATGTTCCCTCCGGCGGCGCCGTGCCTGGCACAGAGGCGGTATACTGAATGGTGATGGAACCCTGGGCCGGCACTCCCTGGCTGCTGATCACCAGGAATCCCGCGTTCACCGGCGAATTCGTGCATGGGATGCCCTGAGATCCTTGGGGTCCAGAAGGCCCCAGCACAAATTCATCGTCCCAGCACCCATCCTGGTCCGTATCGGCCTCGACCACGGGCACATACGCGGCTGAGGAGTCGCAGGACGTCGTGCACGTGCAACTGCCCGACGTATCGACCCAGTTGCCGCACGAATCCTCGGACATGCCGCCGCCCTGGGTCTCGATGCCCACGTCGATCCACTCCGGCTTGATCCCCTTGACGTAGAACGTGGCGCCGCTGGGACCCGAATCGCCAGTGCACGGCCCGCAAGTGCACGGCCCCCAGTTCTCCACCACCATCGTCAGGTACGTCGCCTGGTCGTCGTACAGCAGGTCTTTGGTGATCGAGCAATAGAAGTCGCCGCTGCACGACGGCCACCCGCCGCAAGGCTCCTCGCCCTCATGCGAGGTGCTGTACGACGCCCCGCCGAGCGAGTGGGAGAAGCTCGGCCAGCAACTCCCCTCGTAATCCTGGTTGCTCAGGCCCACGGTGACGTCCCCGCACGTGAGGCCGTACTGGCAATACACATTATCGAGCGCATCGACCTCCGGGAATATCAATCGCCGGCGCCCTCCTTCTTCTGGAGTTCGCAGCGAACGAGGCGCCAATAATCCGTTGCATCCTTGCCGGACTTGTCTGGTTCCGCCTCCCACTTGGCGTCGAGGAAGTACGTGATGCCCTTGTATCGCAGGTCCCCCGTAGCCGTCAGGACATCCTTTGCTGCGCGGGAGTCAATTTCGATGCAAAGGCCAAGGTCCTTGAAATGATCCGGGAGTTCGCGAGTTTTCCACGTACATGACGTGCCCGACGCATCCTTTGCGAGAAGGCTAACCACGGACACGCCGCGAACGTCCAGGTCATGGTCCGCCGCCGAAATCTCCAACCACACCCTGTCGCGGGGACAAAACGAGCCAATGTTATTGTCAATGACCGGAATGTTATAGATGCCATACGTGCTTAACAGCCGAAAGCACACGAAGGAAGTGGCAGCGGCCGCACACGCCATTAGTACGAAAAGAACCGTCAGGCCCGCAAGCCCAAAAACCTTGGATAGCTTCATGAGATCTCTCCGCTGGAGACGCCCGCTCCTTCCGAATCAACTCACCATTTTGCCGCCGAGGCTTGCGGCAAGTACACCCGTACACCGCACATATCAATCGGGGTTGCCCGGTTCCGGCCTTATACTGCAATTGATATTGTAATTGACCGGGTGCCACTCCATCGCGCCGCGAGGAAACCACCCGGTCGGCTTTTCTTGCCACTGCTCCTTGATGCTGTACATCTTTCCCCTGTAGCGGAATTCCCCTGACGCCGTAAGAACATCTTTGGCCGCACGTGCATCAACCTGAATGCCGAGTTCTGGCCCAATCTTTGAATCAGCAACGGGTACGCTCTTCCATGGGCATTGCGTACCCCGCGAATCCGTCACAGAAAATCGCTTAACAGATATACGCCTAATGTCCAGTAGGTAGTCGGTCGCGTGGATCTCCAAGTACACCGTGTCGTGCGGAAATGTCCCCATGTCTTCACTTGTCAGTTGCTGTATAGCGTGCAGTTGCCTCTCGGAGACCTCGCGGTGCTTGTAGTAACCGAAACCAATCCCCCCAGCCAGAAAAAAAAGAAACACAAGCGGAATGACAACCCAAGGCCGCCCCAGAATAGGTGCCATCATGGAATACCTCCTGTGTGTGCCTGACGATTAGGGAGCCCAGCCTCCGAATTCCATTGTCCATGATCCGCCGTTATGCCCCTTAATGGTGAGCCAGTGTTCCGTGAAAAACCCCCACCGATCGTACGTGCATAGTCCTTGAGCCTCCCAGCCAGCAACCATGGCGGCGGGGGCTCCTCCTGGCAGTAACGAACTACCACACACTGCGATTAAGAAAGCTATAGCCCTGGCCTCTGGAAGGGTGCTGTGCGGAACATGGATCGACGTTACGGCGTCCAGATCATGACAAATGATCGTATTGCAGTTATAGCCATGTGTGGCAAACATGCTATAGGTCAGGCCTCTGTGCTGAGTTGCCACAAGCTCGAGTAGCGAAAGGGCTTCGCTGGCGGTTACGTCCAGCTTAATGCATTCGACCTTGAAGGCCTTGCCGACAGGGCAATGCTGGGCCTGGCTCCTAAGCCACAAGTTCAGTGCCAAATGCTGGTACTGGTCGCCGACACCAGGTAGAAAGTCGTAAACCTCCATAGTGCCGTCAGGCATCTCGAAGCCAAGTGCACTATGTCCCATAGGGAAAGGGCCTGGGCTCTCCAAGGACAAACCTGTTGTATAGTATGTGCCTGTAGAGTGTAGAAAGTAGACCTTCATGTTGGCTAACGGATCCACTAGAACCGTATCAGAGGCTACGATGCTGGCGGCGCCATTCAACGTTACCCGGATGTTCTGGGGAGTGGGCAACCCACCATTACTGAACTCCACCACCCTCAGGAGACTCAGATTCGCGGACTCGCCGTTTACGGTAATGCATCCCGACCCATTAAGATTGTAGGACCCCGGCGCCACGTAGCCGCCAGAGGCCGTCATGATCCGCAGCGAGCTTCCCTCCGGCGGCGCCATGCCTGGAGCCGAGGCGGTATACTGAATGCTGATGGAGCCTTGGGCAGGCAATCCCTGACCGCTGATCACCAGGAATCCCGCGTTCACCGGGGAAGTCGCGCCTTGGACTCCCTGTTCTCCCTGGGCCCCCGCAGGCCCCAGCACAAATTCATCGTCCCAACACCCATCCTGGTCCGTATCGCTGTCAACCACCGGGACGTAGGCCACGTCGTCGCAGGACGTCGTGCACGTGCAACTGCCCGACGTATCGACCCAGTTGCCGCACGAATCCTCGGACATTCCGCCGCCCTCGGTCTCGATGCCCACGTCGATCCACTCCGGCTTGATCCCCTTGACGTAGAACGTGGCCGCGTCGCACGTGGGGTAGGTGCAACTCCCCTCCAGCACCATCACCAGGTAGGTCGGCTTGTCGGAATACGCGCCGGCCGAGTAATAGAAGCTGCCGCTGCCCCAGTCATCGCAGGACATCTCGCCATCGAGGGCGGACTCGGCCATGCAACTGCCGTCGCTCAGGCCCACGTAGACCCTGCCGCCCACGAGGTTGTACTCACAGTACACATTATCAGTCGCGTTCACCTCCGGATCAAGCCGGATGTACGACACGGTCCTCACGCAAAAATCCTCTTCATCGTACCAGTAGCACGATGAGCTGAAGCCGAGCGAGCACACCGCGTCGTCCTCGCACGAAGTGGCGGTGCAGGACACGTTCGAGGAGTCGTAGTACGGGTTGTGCGATTCGAGTTCGGCGGCGCTCGACCGGCCGCCCTCATAATCGTTGAACATGGCGGCCACCGTGTAGGTGTGCCCGAGCGGATGGGCGACCATGTAACAGTCGCCGGGTGCTTGCACGGTATTCTCCAGCGGCGACCCGTTACAGTATACCCGGTAGGCCGTCGCGCCCGAAATAGGTTTCTGGGCAGATTCTCATTTGCAAGACGGGGGCGGGGTTGGGGCGGGGGAAGCCCCCCCCGGGTCGCCGCAGCTTTTTTTTGCTCCGGCTTTCGAATCGGCCGGTTGGCGACAATCCACAATTGACTGCTTGCCTCGCGCGTCGATTCTCGCTACCATGACGCGCTTGCATCTGAACGCAATCTGAGAGAGCGGAGCGTAAAGGCGTGAAAACCCTGTTGGTGCAACCTCCGCCTCCGCCGGACTATGTCGGGTTCCGGCGGACGGCGGTACCTGAGCCGTTGGCCCTGGAGTGCATTGCGGCGGTCGTGCGGCCGGCCCACGAAGTGCGCATCCTGGACATGCGGTTTGACTGCCGCCTCCAGGAGGTGCTGGCCGAGTATCAACCGGACGTCGTCGGCGTCACCTGCCTCACGACCGAGGTCTACAGCGCCCAGGCCCTGCTGAAGGACGTGAAGGCCCTGCGGCCCCAGACGTTCACCGTGGCCGGCGGCCTGCACGCCAGCCTGCTGCCCGAGGACTTCCGGCTGCCCTACGTCGACGCCCTCGTCATCGGCGAGGGCGAGGTCACCTTCCCGGTCCTGCTCGACGCCCTCGCCCGGGCCGGCGCGTCGCGCGACGACCTGGCCCAGGTGCCGGGCCTCGTGTGGCGTCGCGACGGCGAGGAATGGGTCACCAACAAGGACCGCGCGCTGATGCCGTCGCTCGACGTGCTGCCGATGCCCGCCCGCGACCTCACGGCGGCCTGGGCCAAGGACTACTTCTTCCTTTTCGACCAGCCGCACTCGATCATGGCGACCAGCCGGGGGTGCCCGTTCCGCTGCAACTTCTGCTCGGTCTGGAAGTTCTATCACAAGAAGTGCCGGTACATGTCGGCCGAGCGGGTGGTGGCCGAGATCGAGCAGATCCCCACGCGCACGGTCAGCTTCGTCGACGACAACTTTCTGGCCAACGTCCCGCGGGCCTTCAAGATCGCCGAGCTCATCAAGAGCCGCGGCATCAAGAAAGAGTTCGGGATGCAGGCCCGGACCGACACGATCTCGAAGCACCCGGACCTCCTCGAAACGTGGCGCGCGCTCGGCCTCGAGACGGTCCTCATCGGTTTTGAATCGGCAAGCCAGGAAAAGCTCGACGCGGTCTCCAAGGGCGCCACGGTCGAGCAGAACGAGTTGGCGATGGACATCCTCAACCGCCTGCACGTCCACATGTGGGGCGCGTTCATCGTCGATCCCAACTTCACGACGGAAGATTTCCACCAACTCAAACGGTACCGCGAGGAAAAGGGCATCATCTACCCCCAGTTCACCATCCTCACGCCCCTGCCGGGCACCGACCTGTACCGCGACCGGTATCACGAGCTTGTGACGCACGATTACCGGCTGTTCGACGCGCTGCACGCGGTGCTTCCGACGCGGCTGCCGCGCGAGGAGTTCTACAAGGAGTTCGCGAGCCTCTACCGCCCGGATAACCCCGGCCTCATCTACGATTGGATTTCCAGCGGCCGCATCACGATGGAGCGGGCGCGCAAGGCCCGCAAAATCCTGATGGAACTGGGCAACTACGAGAACTTCCTGCGCGGCGAACGGGCCGTCGGAACCTCGGCGGCACCCCATTAGAAGGCGAATCCATTCATGCGGCATGACGCGGAAATGAGCCTCGGCGAGCACCTGGAGGACTTGCGCAAGCGCATCTTCCGCGCCGCCATCGGGGTCCTCATCGCCGCCATCCTCTGCGGCGTTTTTTATAAAGAGGTCATGACGGCCCTCCTGGCGCCTTACCTCCAGGCGTGGCACAAGCTGCACCCCGAGATCAGCGCCCCCGAGAATCCGGGCGAAAAGGCCCCGGGCACGAACCCGGCGAACCCCGCCGAAAAGTCGCCGGCCGAGAAGACGCCCGACGGCAAGGCCGCCAACCCGGGCGAGAAGGCCGCCACGCCCGACGCCAAGCCGCCGGTGAATCCGCTGGCCGAGTTGGCCAAGAACATCCCGCCGCGCATCATCATGGGCAGCCCGGCCGCCGGCATCTTGTGCATCATCCTGGTGACGACCATTGTCGGCATCTTTGTCGCCAGCCCATGGGTCCTGTACCAGATATGGGCGTTTATCGGGGTGGGCCTGCATGAGAAGGAGCGCCGGTTCGTCACGACCTACGGGCCGCTCAGCTTCGGCCTGTTCCTTTCCGGCGGCGCCCTCTTCTACTTCCTGGTGCTGCCGTACGGCCTGGCGGCGCTCATGAGCCCCCTGATGACGATCACGCTCGATGGCATCCCTCTGATCGACCCCAGCGTCATGCTCGAGGACTACCTGAAGTTCATCGCCCTGATGACGCTGGTCTTCGGCCTGACGTTCCAGACGCCGCTGGTAATCATCTTCCTGGCGCGGACGGGCATCGTCCCGCTCTCGACGCTGGCCCGCAAACAAAAGCTCATCATCTTCATCATGATCATCCTTGGGGCACTGATCGCCCCCGCCGGCGACCCGTTCACGTGCACGCTCATGGCCGTGCCGCTGATCGTCCTTTACGAGATCGGCCTGCTGGCCGCATGGCTCATGGGCCGCAAGGAACGCCGCCTCCGTCTGGCCGAAGAGGCTGCCGAAAAGGCCCGCGAGGCCCAGAGGCCGCCGGAAGACCAGAACCCGTACGGCGGCGGGAACCAGGACGACCAGGGGAACTCCCTCTGATCCGTAAGAGCCGTAAGCCCTCTGCCGATGCGGTCGACATCGTCCGCCGTCTTGAGGAGGCGTACGGACGCCGACCGTGGAAACTCTGGGGCGCCCCCCTCGACGAACTCGTAGCCACCGTCCTCAGCCAGAACACGACCGACGCCAACTCCGGCCTGGCGATGGACCGCCTGCGGGCCGCGTTTCCGTCGTGGCGCAAGGTTGCCGATGCCCCGCTCGGCCGCATCGCCGCCGCTATCCGGCCCGCGGGGCTGCATCAGCAGAAGGCCCGGCACATCCGCGCCATCCTGCGGCAGATCAGGGCTGCGCACGGCCGGCTGGACCTGGAGTTCCTTCGCCGCTGGCCGACCGAGCGGATCAAGGCCTACCTGCTGAGCCTGCCGGGCGTCGGCCCGAAAACGGCCGCGTGCGTGCTCCTGTTCAGCCTGCGGCGGCCGGTCCTGCCCGTCGATACCCATGTGCACCGCGTCAGCCGGCGCCTGGGGCTTATCCCCGCCCGCGCCACCGCCGAGCAGGCCCACGACCTCCTGGCCGGGGCGGTCCCCAACGGCAAGGTCTATGCCCTGCACGTCCTCCTGATCGAGCACGGCCGCAAGGTCTGCCACGCCCGCCGGCCCGAGTGCCATGCGTGCCCGCTGTATAACATCTGCCCGTCGGCGTTCAAAGTGAAGTAAAGAAATACAAGCCCCACGCATGCGTGGGGATCAGATCCCCCGTCGAAGACCCGCCGCGGAGGGGCATTGCCGGGGGCTGGGGGCATGCCACCTGTCTTTGCCTCGTTTTCGCTTGCATGAAGTGCCTGCGCCTTCTATAGATAGTGACATTGCGGCTTGGTCGTACCTCACCGGGGCCTCGAACGATCGGAGCGGAATATGAGAAGCCGTCTGACAGTCCTGGCACTTGGCACTGTGGCTGCGTGCATGATCATGACCGTGGGCGGGGGTTGCGCTCAGGAACAGGGGCGCGGGAAGCCTAATGATTACGCCGCTCTGCCGGCGGCCACGCGGCTCCTGACGCTCGAGATCGACGGACCCCAGGCTCCGGGCGCCCTGGAGGCGCTGACCGCCCTGCTCCAGTCCGATGATCCCGTCTACCGGGCCGAGGCCGCTCAGACGCTCGCCGTCTGGGCGTCCATGAACGACGCCTGCCTCGGCAACCTCGTCCCGGCGCTCGCGAGCAATGATCCGCTCGTCCGCGGCATCGCCCAGGCGACTTTCATCGAGCAAAATCCGCACGGCCTGGGCCTCTTGCTGGTCAACGGCAACGTCGTCAAGGTGCCCGCGAACCTCCTCAAGGCGCTGGCCCAACTGGGCGACCCGCAAGGCTACGTCGACCCGGCGGCCGTCATCATGCCCATGACCGACCTGATGCGCAAACACTTCGACGGCACGCCCGAAGAGGCCGTGCTCGCCGCCGACGTCCTGGCCCGGACCGGCGACGCCGGCGCGCGGCGGGTCCTTGTCCGGATCGTCAGCACGGGCGAAGGCCCGGTCCTGGCAAAGGCCGCGCGGGCCTGCGTCCGCGACGACATGGAACTTGGGCCAACGCTGCTGCCCGTGGCCTTCCAGAACGGGCCGCTCACGCGACGGGCTGTGATGAACGCCCTCGTGATTCGCCCGGATCCGCGCCTCAAGAACCTGCCCATCAAGGGCCTGACCGACGCCGATGTGACCGTGCGGCACAACGCCATTCGCGCCCTGGGCAACATGGACGGCGGCGCGTCGCCCAAGGAACTGGCCGCCCTGCTCTCGTCGAAGAGCGAGGAGAAGGCCGACGTCTTGCGGGCCTTGGGTGCCATCGGCCAGCCGGCAGCCGACATCCTCCGCGAGTACATCCGCCGCGGCCCCGAATCGGAACAACTCGAATTCACCGCCATCCTCGCCCTGTCGGCCTACGCCGACCGCGACGACATTCCGTGGCTCACCAACCGCCTGCGGTCGCCAAGCAAATACGTGCGGGCGGCGGCGCTGACGGCCCTGGGCCGGATCGCAAACCCCGAGGCCCAGGCGGCCGTCGTCCGTGCCACGAGCGATAGCGACCCCCTGGTCCGCGCCATGGCAGCCAAGGCGCTGGGCCAGATCGGCACCGTCTACGGCGCCCAGCAGTTGCTGGTGATGCTCAATGACCCGGATTCGCTCGTGGCGTCCATGGCGGCCTGGGGCCTGGGCCACATGGCGTACGCCGAGGCGGCGCCCGCGCTCATGAAGCTGGCCAAGCAGGCCGCCCCGGTCGGGGCCGCCCCCGGGCGCATGGGCGAGGTGCAGGGCTGGCCGCAACTCGCCGCGCTCGAGGCACTCGGCCACATCGGCGGCGATGCCAGCACAGCATTCCTGCGCGAGCGGCTCGCGGCACCGTTATGGCTCCTGCGGGCCACGGCGGCACGGGCGCTCGGCATGGCCGGTCAGGCGTCGCCCGAGACCCTCAAGGCCCTCGAGACGGCCCAGCAGGATCCGGTGAACATCGTCCGGGCCGAAGCCTGCCTCGCCCTTCAGGCGCTTCAGGCGAAGGCCCCGGAATCCGGGCCTCCTGCCAAGCCGGCCGAGGCCAAACCCGCGGAAGCGAAGCCGGCCGAGGCCAAACCGGCGGAAGCCAAGCCGGCGGAAGCCAAACCGGCCGAGGCCGCTCCGGCAAAGCCGGCGGAGCCTGCGAAGGCCAATTAGTACTGATCAACATTATCATTGAGGGTGCCATGCTTTCGCGCTTTTGCGAAAGCATGGTCGTTCGAAGTTCGAAGGCATTCAGTCCCCGCGCTTTGAAGCATGCTTTCGCAAAAGCGCGAAAGCATGGCACCCCGCTGATTGCCTTTCCCAATTTTGCGCGGCGGGTCTCCCGACCCGCCGCGCATGCTGTTTTTCGAAGCGCCCGTGTCCAATCCAATCAACCTCTTCTTTCGCGGCCCAGAGCGCTTATAATCAATGAAGTGCCGAGGGGGGCGTTTCTCGGCCCAGGATATTGGGCGTGTACGTGAGGGAGAGCTTCGGTGACCCTCATCCATGTCACGCACGAAGCGCACGAGAAGATGGGCGGCATCGGTGCGGTCCTTGAAGGGCTGCTCACGGCGCGGGCCTATCAGAACGTGGTCGCCCGCACCCTCCTCGTCGGCGCGGCCGAGTTGCCTCCGCGCCAGCCCCTGCGCGAACTCCAGACCACGCTCTACGAAACCGGCGCCAACGCCTCGCCCGGCATCTCCGCGCCGCTGGCCGAGACCTTCCGCCGGATCGAAACGACCTACGGCGTGCGGCTCTTGTATGGCTGGCGGGCGGTGCCCTGCCCGCTCGCGACCCGCCACGCCCTGGTCGAACTCCTTCTGATCGACGTCCGCGAGGCCAAGCCCGCGCCGGTCAACCTCCTCAAGGGCGAGCTCTGGACGGCCTACGGCCTGGCCAGCGATCAGTTCGAACGCGACTGGGGCTACGAAGAATGGGTCCGCTTGGCGGCGCCCGCGCTCGACGCCGTGGCGGCGCTTACCGCCGAGGACGTCGACGACGCCGTCCTCATCAGCCACGAGTTCATGGGCCTGCCGGCGCTGCTGGCGGCGCGGCTGCGCATGCCGGGCCTGCGCACGATCTACTGGGCCCACGAGGTGCCGAGCGTCCGCGACCTCATCGAGCGCGAGTCGCAGCACCGGCTGGCGTTTGACCAGGCGATGGAGACGCACCAGGGCCTGAGCCCGTACGCGGCGATGCTGAAGGATCGCGGCGGCTTCAAGCACGCCCTCGTCAGCCGCGCCCATTGCGCCCACCGCATCTTCGCCGTGAGCGACCGCATCGCGCGGGAACTCGAGCTGCTGGCGGCCGATTTCCGCCGCACGCCCATCGAGGTCGTCTACAACGGCCTGCCCGTGCGCCCGATTGACCTCGACGCCCGCCTGCACAGCCGCAGCCTGCTGCAACGCTACGCCGAGGCCGTCACGGGGTTCTCGCCGGATTTCGTGTTCACGCACGTGGCGCGGCCGGTGGCGTCGAAGGCGATCGAGCGCGACCTGGCGGTCATGGAGCACCTTGACGACCTCTTGGCCGACCGCGGCCAGAAGGCCGTCCTGCTCGTGCTGGCCACCGATGGCGGCCGCCGCGACCCCGACCTCACCCTGCAGATGGAGGCCGAGTACGGCTGGCCGCTGAGCCACCGCGTAGGCTGGCCCGACCTCGTCAAGGGCGAGGTGCCCATCGGCCAGGCCGCCGAGCAGTACAACGCGTGGGCACGGGCCACGCGGGCGGTCCTCATCAACCAGTTCGGCCTGAGCCGCGACACCTGCGGCAACCGCGTGCCCGAGGGCATGACCTTCCAAGACCTGCGCCAGGGGAGCGACGCCGAGTTCGGCCAGAGCTCGTACGAGCCGTTCGGCATCGCGCAGCTTGAGACGCTGGCCTTCGGCGGCATCAGCGTCGTAAGCCGCGTGTGCGGCTGCGCGCAGCTCCTGGCGCGTGTGGCGGGCAAGGACCTGCCGCCCAACGTCCTCATGGCTCATTACGCGGCCCCGTGCGCCACGCCCGAGCCTCTTCAGGAGAGCGACTGCCGCCGCATCGAGCACGAGGTGGCGGCTTATTTGGCGAAGGAGCTCCTCAAGCGGCTGCCGACGACCCGGGCGGCGTTCGGCGAGCTTCTTGAGAGCGGTTGGGAGCTGGCCCAGAAGATGAGTTGGCAGGCGGTGTGCGATGCCTACTTCGTGCCGGCGCTTGAGCGGTGTCTTGGCCGCCCCTGCCGCCGGCCCCCGCATCGCCGCACCGGCCACCGCGTGAGCCTTCACAAAAACTGAAGCCGTGCCGGCCCAGCGCGATCATAAGGGTATGGCCGGACACGGCGGGCGGCCACATGGGGCCGCCCCTACGTAACGCGTAATCGTTCGCCGCGCGCAATCGTAGGGGCACCCCCATGTGGGTGCCCTGGAGCGGCAACAAGCGCTGCTACTGGCAGTAACGCTTACGACGTGCCGATGCACACCGCAATGCCGGAGGAGGCAAACCATGCTTAAGCTCAAGCGTATCCTCGTGCCGACGGACTTTTCAGACTTCAGCGAACAGGCGGCCCGGTACGCCTTGGAACTGGCCACGCGGCTGGAGGCCGAGGAGGTGCACTGCCTGCACGTCTCGGAAATCCCGGCCGACCTCCTGTCCACGTCGGCCTACTACATGACCGGGCCGAGCGAGCAGTTCATCGAGCAGATCCGCGAGGAGAGCCTGAAGAGCCTCGACGCGTTCATCGCCAAGAACCTTCCGGGCGTGACCGTGCGCAAGGCGTTCCTGGAGGGCCGGCCGTTCGTCGAGATCGTCCGCTACGCCCGCGACAACCAGATCGACCTGATCGTCATTTCGACCCACGGCCGCAGCGGCATCAAGCACGCCCTCTTCGGCAGCGTGTCGGAACAGGTCGTCCGGAAGGCCCCCTGCCCGGTCCTCGTGGTCAAGCGCGACGAGCGCGAGTTCGTCATGCCGTGACCGCTGCGACTTGACCGCGGCCCGGCTATCGTGTACTTTCGCCGCCCGGGCCACTCATGACGAAACTCAGCGATAACGTCCAGTACCTCAAAGGCATCGGGCCGAACCGCGCCCTGATCCTCGAGAAGCTGGGCATCCACACCATCGGCGACGCCCTCCAGCTCTTTCCCCGCAAGTACGTCGATCGCGGCAACCTCGTGCCGATCCGCAACGTCCGCGCCGGCGGCGAGGTAACGATCCGCGCCCGCCTGATCGACATGCGGGCCCCCCGCTGGGGCGACCGCCTCGAGGCCATGGTCGAAGACCGGACCGGCACGATCCGCATCATCTGGTTCCACGCGCGGTTTCTCGTCAAGGCCCTCGAGACCGGGGCCGAGTACCTTTTCTACGGCCGCGTGGCCGAGTACCGCGGATCCCTCCAGCTTCAGCACCCCAAATTCGAGCGCGTGCAAGAGGGCGCCGCCATCGAGTCCGACCGCATCCTGGTCGAGTACCCTGCGACCGAGGGCCTTCAGCAGCCGCTGCTCGTGCGCCTGACCGACGAGGCCCTTGCGGTAGGGCTGCCCCTGGCCCGCGAAACGCTGCCGGAGGAGATGCGGCATCGCCTGGGCCTTGTCGATCTCCACGAGGCCCTCCAGAAAATCCACCGGCCGCGCTCGATGGCCGAGGTCCACACGGCCCGGCGTCGGCTCGTTTTCGGCGAGTTCTTCCTGATGGAGCTGGCGGTGGCCCTGCGGCAGCGCAGCGTCATGTTCTCGCACAACGCCCCGCCGCTGCCGGTGGACGAGAAGGTCGACGCCCGCATCCGCGCGCGGTTCCCGTACACGTTCACGCGGGCGCAGGACAAGGCGATCACCGAGATTCGCGCCGACCTCGCCCGCGACCGGCCGATGACGCGGCTGCTGCAGGGCGACGTGGGCTGCGGCAAGACGGCCGTGGCGCTCTACGCGGCCCTGGCGGCCGTGGCGGCCGGGTACCAGGCGGCGATCATGGCCCCGACCGAGATCCTCGCCGAGCAGCACTATCACAACGTTGAGAAGTACCTCGTGGGCAGCCGCGTGCGGTGGGCCCTGCTGGTGGGAGGCATGCCCACCGACGGCCGGCGGAAGATCCTGCGGCGCATCCGCGGCGGCGAGTCTGACATCATCATCGGCACGCACGCCCTGATTCAGCAGGACGTGGCGTTCGCGCGGCTGGGCCTGGTGGTCGTAGACGAGCAGCACAAGTTCGGCGTCCTCCAGCGGGCCGAGGTCAAGTGGCAGCCGGCCGCCGATAACCCGAACCTCCAGCCGCACTACCTCGTGATGACCGCGACGCCGATTCCGCGAACGCTCGCGCTCACGGTCTTCGGCGACCTCGATGTCTCGACGATCGACGAGATGCCCCCCGGCCGCACGCCCATCGAAACGTGGTGGGTCACGTCGCGCGAGCGCCGCAAGGCCTACACCTTCATGCGCAAGGAGTTTGCCGCGGGGCGGCAGGCGTTCATCGTCTGCCCGCTGGTCGAGGAGAACGAGAAGAGCGACCTCAGGGCCGCCACCGAGGAGGCCAAGCGGCTGGCCGAGGAGGTCTTCCCCGACTTCAAGGTGGGCCTGCTGCACAGCCGCATGAAGTCCGACGAGAAGGAAGCCGTGATGGCGCGGTTCCGGCGGGGCGAGATTCACGTCCTCGTTTCCACGGTCGTGATCGAGGTAGGGGTGGACGTTCCGAACGCAACCGTTATGATGGTAGAGCACGCCGAGCGTTTCGGCCTGGCGCAGTTGCACCAGTTGCGAGGCCGGATCGGGCGCGGCGCCGCCAAGAGCACCTGCATCCTCATGGCCGAGCCGGAGACCGAGGAGGCCCAGCGGCGCATCCAGGTCATGTGCGAGACCAGCGACGGTTTCCGCATCGCCGAGGAAGACCTGAAGCTTCGCGGGCCGGGCGAGTTCTTTGGCACGCGGCAGCACGGCATGCCGGAGCTTATGATCGGCAACGTGATCGAGGATTACGACCTGCTCAGGCTGGCGCGCAACGAGGCGTTCACCTGGATCGAGAAAGACCCGGCGCTGGCGCAGCCGGACTCGGAACCGCTCCGCCGCGCGCTCGTGAAACGGTTCAAGGACACGATGAAGCTGATTGAGGTGGGGTAGGCTAACTTGGCAGTTTGGCAGTCAGCCCCGTAGGGGCGTCTTTCTTAGCCCAGGGTGAAGGGCGAAGCCCGAACCCTGGGTACGC
>PMZT01000304.1 GCA_003170085.1 Planctomycetia bacterium
ATGTGTGCAAAGCGCGTGCCAAAGTGCGGTCCTGGCGTGAAAATTCTTTTCTGGGGCAATAAAGATAGTCCAAAGTTCAAAGTCCAAGGTCCAAAGTCGAAGAATGAGGGACGGAGAGACGGAAAGACGAAGCGGTGGTCAACGACCCTCAAAGCCCGCCACGGCGGGTTGACTCCGATCGCCGAGAACGGCTTTTTCGGCGGGACGACAACGGCTGTTAGTGCCAAAGGCACGACTGTAAATAGCCACGGGGCGCAAGCCCGTGGAAATGGACCCGCGACATCCCCCCTTTTTTCTTCTCTATCAGATAGCCCCGGACGGGGCGACTGAGACGGCGTTCAATCGCCACGCGCTGGGCTCACAGAACAAAGGACGAAGGAAATGGACATGGATCGTGCCGCCATCCACGGGCTTGCGCACCGTGGCTATTCACAGCCGCCCCTGGAGGGGCTGAACGGCCGGGGGTCGGAAGCATGGCAGGCGTAGGGTGGTCGCCGCGGCGACCACGCGGAAAGGGGCGCCGGCTACTCACGACACCGTCAAGACCCGCGATGCGCGGCGCCTCCTCAGAACCCCGGCCCTTCGCACAGACGTCCGCTAAATCAGTATTGTCCCCCGAATTGCCCGAATTACGCCCGGGGACCTGATCGGTAGGCGGCTTGTAGCGGGGCTTCTCGGATCGCCAGAAGCCGTTCGATAACACTCCCGATCTTGCTCGGTTTCAGTTCACACTCCCAAACAACTACGACCCTCCAGCCCGCGCGCCGCAAAGCGCTCGCATTCTTGCGGTCTCGCTTTCGGTTGCTCTCGCGCTTGGCTCGCCAGAATACGGCGTTAGTCACGGGCGTACTACGACCCCGCTTGCAGCCGTGCATGTGCCAGAAGCAACCGTGAACGAACACCACGGTTCGGCGCGCCGGCATAACGATATCGGGCTTGCCCGGCAGATCGGCGCGGTGGAGGGCGAAGCGGCAGCCGAGCCGATGCAGAACCGAACGCACAATACGTTCGGGCGTCGTATCCTTGCCGCGAATCGCGGACATTCACTTTCGATGTTGTTGTCATGTCGGCGTCTTCGGCCCCAACGGGGCCGCGGCGTGTAGCCACGGGTGAAGCGTCGAGGCGGCACGGCCGCCCGACGCGGAACCCGTGGAAGCGTTCGTCTTCAACACACCCGCCCCGAAGGGGCGGAGGAATCGTGGAAGCGAGCGAAAGATCAATCGAACACGTACCGCTCGTCGAACTCCACGCCGTGGGCGCGGAGCATCCGCAACAGTTCCGATCTGAAGTCCTCCTTCTTGTGATGCGCGGCCTGTCCCGCGATGTACGTCTTCACGGCCTCTTCCTGGGACTTGCTGACGGAAAAGACGCTGTACCCCTCCTGCCACGCAAACGAACCGAGGGCGGGGAAGCTGTCATGCACCCACTTCGACGAACGAGCCTTCACGGTGCGCATCAGGGCCGACACCGACTCGTCAGTGCGCCACCGAAGATACAGGTGAACATGGTCTTCGACGCCGCCGATGTCGTAAAGCACACCCTTTTCGGCCCGGACGATGCCGCCGATATACGGATACAGACGTTCAGCGACTTCGGACTTGAGCCACGGCGCGCGGTCCTTGGTCGAAAAGACCATGTGCATAAGAATCTGGGAGTAGGTGCCGGGCATGGGTGTCCCTTCGTCGCTCCGAGAATCTCCTTCGCCCCGCCGGGGCGAAAAAGGAAAACGAAAAGAGGATAAAGAACTTCCGCTTTCCACGGGTTGCGCGTCGGGCCGCAGCGCGGCCGCGCCGCTCCACCCGTGGCTACACCCCGCCGCCCCGTTGGGGCGTAAGACGACGACGCTACATTGACGCAGAACGCGGCGGTTCAGAGGCCCGCTTCGCCGTCCTCTATTTGCATTGCCGCAGCGAGCGCCAGTGCATTGCGCAGGACGCTTGTTCCGTATCGCTGGGCTAGTTGGAGAACTACACTCGCGCCGTTTCTTGTCCAGTCCGCATTGGCAACCAGAGTTCGGATGATCTGCCCATCAGTCGGCTTCTTTGGTAACTCTGCAATGAGCGTTTCGTACTCGGCTCGCAACAGGGCGTCCGCTCGGTTGGCACCCTGTACGTCGAACACGACCTCGCGCAGTGTCTTCTCGACGGCATCCGCCGCAACCTCGCAGGGGTCGCGGTACTGGCCTGACGCATCGCGCCGGGTGCCGTAATCCCAAAAAATATCGCCCATGTCGGAAACGCAGTCGAGGGCAGTCTGGCGAAGATCGGTTGCGGGTGATGTGTTCATCGCAGTTACCTCCAGTGGCCTGACGAACGGCTTTATCTATACGACCTCAAAAACGTGCTCCCGATGCCAGCGCAGACAGGCCGGGTCGGGGTAGAAGCGGGTGGGTGGAATGATCTTCTGGCCATGCCGCGCGGCGACTTGTTCGGTGACGGCGTGGTCGGTCAAACCGCGGAGGCGCTTGCTGACGCACAGCGTGAGGTCCCCCTCGATGGTGACAAGCCCGCCATCGAACAGGCGGTCGAAGGTGGCCGAAAGGCAAACGCCGTTCGTCGGGTCGGCGCGGCGGCGTTCATCCACGCTCCACGGAATGATGTGCCCGGCAACAAGACATTCAACAATCGGCAGGCCAGTAACACAGCAACGAGAGTTGTAGCTGCTTAGAACCGCGTCGCGAAAGAAAGACTGGTGCAAACGCTGTTTGACGGTGGTGATTCTCTCCGATGGGCCTTGTGGCTGCACCAGCGGTTGCTCGATGCGCTGGCCGGGTTTGAGTTCGCTCTTGATGTCGTGTGCCCGAACGACCAACTCGGCCCAATCTTGGTGGAACTCGTCCCACACGACCCTGTCGAGCTTGCTGCCGTGCGTCAGGCCAGAGATGTCGCGTGCCGCGAGCTGCGGGTCGAAGGCTCCGAAGTTGCCGAGCTTTCGGGCAATAGACGCTGGTGTGCGGCGGAGAAGGGCCGCGAGTTCCTTCACGCGGCTATCGGTGGCTTTGGTTCGCTGAAACGGAATCCGACAATACAACTCGAATGCTATAATAAGTTCGTCGCGTGTCCAAGGTTGACCGTCGTTGGCGGGCCTCGAATCCACAGGATTCCTTATGCTGCCAGCATATCGAGCCACAGCGGTTTGCCTGTGCCCATCTTTTCCGACGAAGCGCCGTAGCAGTCGGCCGGGAAGAAGTCGGCATGCCCGGTCAGGTACAGGTGGTTCTCGCGCAGGTTCGCCGCCGTTACGCAAATCAGTCGTTTGCGATGCCCTACTCGGCCGCTCATGCCCAGTCCTCCCTTGCACAATTACCGTACCGTGTGCGGCCACCATTTGTCAAGGGCCGGTGCCCGTTTGCACGGCCGGGCAAGGCCGGCCGTGTCGAAGACCCGCCGTGGCGGGGCACACGAGTTTCCTTTCACGCCGCCCGCCCCGGCGCTACTTCTTCTCCCCCGCAGCCGCAGGCGGCTCATCCACCGCCGGGGCGGACCGGAAGCGGACGGCAATCACGGTGGCGGCAAGGTCGAGTTGGCGGGGGCGGTCGATGTAGAGCACCCGCGCGCCGCCCTCCTCTTTCACCTCGAACTTGGCGGCGCCAAGGGTGGGGTCAACCGTTTCGACGCCCAGGATGTCGCCTTTCAGGCCCGGCACCGCCAGGCGGCCTTCCGGCCAGGCGAAGACGTGCAGATACAGCGTCGTGCCCTTGACGGTGGCGGCGCCGCTATAGGGGGCCTTCCGCCACGGGCCGGCGGTGGTGCCATAAATGGCCTCGCCGTTCTTCTTCAGCCATTTGCCCATTTCGATCAGGCGATCCTGCATGATCACGGGGATGCGGCCGTCGGCCGTCGGGCCGATGTCCAGCAGCAGGTTCCCGCCGTGCGACGAAAGCTCGACCAGCAGGCGAATCAGCTCCGGCGCCGTGCGGTACTGGTCGTAATCCTCGTTGCGGTTATAGCCGAAGGAGGCGCCGATGCCGCGGCACTCCTCCCACGGCTTCCCGCCTTCGAGCTTCTGGTTCCCGCCCACCTGGCCGTACTCGGTGGTGAAGTAGCCGCCGTGGCGGCTCCGCGTATCCTTGCCCCAGCGGTCGTCGATGATCAGCTCGTCGCCGCAGCCGGACTCGTTGTACAGCCACGCCAGGAGTTCCTCGGACTTCCAGTCGGCCGAGGGGTGTTCCCACTCGCCGTCGGCGAAGATGAGCGACGGCTTGTAGCGGGTCACCACGTCCTTGAACTGCGGGAAGAAGTGCTCGTCGCGGAACTTGGCGAAGTCCGACTTGTACCACGGGTGATACCATTCATAGAGCGAATAGTATAGGCCCATCTTGAGGCCCTTGGCGCGGACGGCCTTCGTGAGGTCGCCCACGAGGTCGCGCTTCGGGCCGATCTCAACGGCGTTCCACGGGCGGCCCCACGAGCGCGAGGCCTCGGCGCTCGGCCACAGGGCGAAACCCTCGTGGTGCTTCGACGTGAGCACGACGTACCGGGCGCCCGCGCGGGCGAAGACATCGGCCCAGGCATCGGGGTCGAACATCTCGGCCCTGAACTGCGGGGCGAAGTCCTGGTACGGGAACTCCGGCCCAAAAACCCGCTCGTGGAACTTCCAGGTCGGGGCCTTCTTATCCTGCATGTCGTGCCAGTACCACTCGGCGTACTTGCCGCGCTGACCCCACGCGGGCACCGAGTAAACGCCCCAGTGGATGAAGATGCCGAACTTGGCCTCGGTGAACCACGCCGGGGCCGGGCGCGAGTCGAGCGACGCCCAGTTGGCCTCGTACTTCTTGGCCGACGCCGCGGCGTCGGCCGGCGGCGGCGCGACCGTGGCAAGGAGAAGTCCCAGGATTCCCAGCAGTGTGATCGAGCGCATCATGGCATGGCTCCTTGGCAAAGGTGACCCGTGAAGTTCTACCGCAAGCGCGGGCGGCGTGCAAGAAACATCGACACGCGGCTGCGCGACGGGGGTTTGTACGAGAGCGCTCGCTTGCAAGAACATGCTTTCGCAACAGCGCGAAAGCATGGCACCCTTAAGCCAGGTCGTGCGCGGCGGGTCTCCGTACCCGCCGCGTGGGGATACCGCGTACTTGCAAAGCATGAATGCAGCCTCGTAGAGGCGTCTTTCTTAGCCCAGGGCGAAGACTTTAGTCGAGCCCTGGGTAAACGTTGGCCCGTGAGAGGATCAAGCCCCATCGGGGCGCCTTGTCGAACGATTGGCAACCGGACGCATCAGCCCAAGGCGCCCCGATGGGGCTTGATAGCCGTATTCCCATGCGTACCCAGGGTTCGGGCTTCGCCCTTCACCCTGGGCTAAGAAAGACGCCCCTTGCGGGGCTGAC
>PMZT01000097.1 GCA_003170085.1 Planctomycetia bacterium
CAGCAGTTCGCCCGGGTATTGCCGGGCATGGAGGCGAACTTCCGCAAGACCCCGGAGCGATGGGAAAACGACATCCGCTTTTTCCGCATCGGCATGCTCCAGGGATTCCTGGGCCACGAGATCGGCATCCGCTACATTGATGAGCAGTGGGGAGCAAAAGAGGTAAGTTACACCAACCCCGGCGACCTGTTTCTTCATGGGGTCATCGACACGAAGCAAGGGACGTGCGCCAACATGGCGGCCCTGCACGTTGCCATGGCGCGGCGGATGGGATGGCCAGTTTCGCTGGCGTGCGTCAAGTCCCACTTCATCAGCAGGTTCGACGACGGCACCGTCACACACAACATCGAGGCCACAAGCAACCATCCGGGAAGTTTTGCTTCGGGTTCTGATGAAGATTACATCAAAAAGCTTGGCTTGCCACGAAAGGCGATTGAATGCGGGTCTGATCTGCGCAAGCTCACGGCCCGCGAGATGATCGGCGTCTTCCTGAGCCTTCGNNNGCGCCGATGCTGGCGCGGGGGGCAACGCTGTTCAACCGGGGCGAGGTCGGACACCCCGATTCTCTTTTTCAGGAAGTGCGGCCCTACCTTTCACTTGGTCCAAGCCATCCCCTGCATTCGCCGTTCATGGGCCAATCGCCCCCGATGACGCCGGCCCGACCCGTGGTGGTTGGTTCTGTGGTTGATGTGCTAGAAAAGGCGTTTGGCACTCCGATTACCAAGAGTCTCAAGCCAAGTCAGCAACAGCAAGGACCACAATCATGAAAACCTCTACCGCAGACCGTTCGCGTGTGTGGCATACCATGCAGGGTCGCCGGCCGCGTCAGGACACGGCCTCCGACCCCTTGGGCTACGTCGACGGGATGACCCTCTACGAGTACGTGGGCGCGAACCCCGTAGGGCGAATAGACCCGACGGGCCTGAGCGAAGAAGACGCGGGGACGGGTGATGGCACGGTTTCCTGGGATGATTGGAACAACAACGGAGAGGACGCCGGCAATTCGAACGGTCAATCCTCTGAGCCAAATCCCGGTAGTCAACCTGCTTCCGGCACCGGCCGGTTATCTCTTACGGGCCAGCCGGTCGGAACTGCTCCGGTAGCCCCTGACGGTAGCCTTATTGATACCAGCCCCTACACACTGCAAGTAACACCGGTTCCAACAACTTCCCTCTCAACGTTCAATTTTCCTCCCAGTCTGTCGCCGGAGGCCAGAGCCGCCTTGGAGAATCAGATGGGTGCTATGCGCGGGCAAACCCAAGTACAGGTTCCCGTGAATCCGCCGCAGGACCTGACGCCATCTGCCCCATACAATGCTACGTACGACCTCAACGATCCGGCTTTTGATCCCTCGGTCTGGAACGCCGTCCAGGCTCGGAAAGTTCAGGACATAATTCCCAGTGCCATGGGCACGGAACTGACGTTTAGCGCCTACTTCTTTGGTGGCGCTCAGATTGGCATTAATGCACATCTCGACGCCGCTAATCTAGACAATACCGGCATCTATTTGACCATAGGGCCAGGCGTAGGTACGCCGGCCCTTGGAGGAAGTGCGGTTCTTTACGTTGCCAAGGGCACCGAGGGTAACCCGTGGGGTGGGCCGTTCCTCACCGCACAAGGCAGCGAGGGGCCCATAAGTAGCGAAGGCTTCACGAATCTGGACGGAAGCATAAAAGGCTTTGGCCTTGGCGTTGGGGCCAGTTTTCCAACTGTTTTTAGCTACAATGTGAGCCGCGTGCGTTACATACCACTTATCGGGGGTCAGATTGGAGATTAAGAAGTGTGCAATTTCAGAAGTACCGCACTGGCTCGATTCCTTGCGTCCACGGTCTTTATTGTCTTGTGCATGATCATATCGACGTGCTCGGCGGCATATAGCCTAACACACTTTGGCTGCGGGGAAGGCGTATCGGCACATATGATATTAACCATAGTAGTATTTCTTGTCAATGCCGCTAACACGAAACCGATTTGGTCGCCGACACTGCGCTATCCGGCGGGGTGGATTGTCGGGCCTTTGGCAGCCCTACTCCTGTTGACGCTTTTGCTCGGTGAGTTTGCGGTTGGCGGATCGCCGATAAGAAAAATGACTGACGGCATTGCTTTCTATGCCGCAGACCACGGGGCACTTACTCCCTTGTCAGCCAATGCGTTCTGGTTCCTTGTTGCTCTCGAAGCGGCGGCCTGGAATGCCGCTCTATTGCATGTACTCCTTGAGAACAGATGGCGGTACAAGCGCGCCGAAGAATTGGTGAATTCCGCGGAAAGAGAAGTAGAGCAGCGGGAGTGTGTTCGCCATTTGTAAGGCGAAAGGAGGCCTAACCGACTTTTTCCCGTTCAAGTCGGCCTCTCGTGTATCGGCCAACCGAATTGAACGGCTGATTCTACCCTACCGGTCGTACCTCCCAAACTCCTGAATGGCCGCCATCATGAGGCGCATGCCGGTCAGGCGAGAGCCGTTGTTGATCGACCCGGCGGTGGCGAACACCAGGCCGCGCTCCGGGCGGGCCATCTCGAAATCGCGCAGGAACTCGGCCACGATGTTCACCTCCTCGTTGCGGCTGAAGGTGAACGGGGCAAGCTGCCCGTGGATGACGGCCCGCGGCAGGTGGCGGCGGATCTCGGTCACGGTCAGCTTCGGCCCGAAGTTCGTTCCGGTCAGGTTCAGCCGCGCGAGGACCGGCAAGAGGTGCCCCATGTCGGAATCGGAGTGCTGGTACCGCGAATCGCGCGTGCCCGGGCTGTAGCGGTCGAAGACGCCGCGGAGGACCGGGTAGCCGAAGCACTCGTACATCCGCACGTTCAGGGTGGCGCAGTTGTCGTCGGCGAACGAGAAGCCGCGCGGGGCCGTCTCGGGCGTGTAGCCGGCCTCTTCATCAAGAACGCGGGCGATCTCGAGCATCACCCGCAGGATCGTATCGCGCAGCCGCGCCGCCAGGTCCGGCTCATCCATCAGGAGGAAGATCAGGTTCTCGACGCCGTAGAGCGACGTGGCGAACGTGACCGGCCCGCGCTGGTGCCGGTAGAGCGGCGGCCGGATGCCCCGCGCCATGAGGCGGTCGCGGTGCTCCGGCCAGTCGGGCGGGAGGATGAAGCGGCGGATGTCGCGGGCGTCCACGCGGTCCAGCAGCGCCCGCAGCGCGTCGGGCGTGTGCGCGGCCTCCATCAGCCACCACGAGCCGTCGAGATACCGGTTCTCCATCTCGAAGACGTCGTGCAGGGCCTTCGTGGGCGGGTAGCGCAGCGGGGCCTGCCCGGGCGGGGTCTCGTCGAGGAGGCGCCGGCCGACGGTTCTTTCGGCACGGTCGTTATACGCCTTGCCGAGTTCGTGCCGCCACGCCGCATCGCGCTCGTAGCGCTGCCAGTCCTGCGGCACGCCAAGCTCGTCGAAAATGCACTCCCAGTTGCAGATGGCCCCGAGCGGCACCTGCGGGATGTCGGCCCCGAACGGGTCGGCGATGGCGCGGGCCTGGTCGGCCCAGAAACGGTCGAGGTCCACGGGCGCAAGGCCGCCGTGCGCATGGGCGTTGGCCACGAACTTCCCGGCCGCGGCCAGGTGCTTCTCGGTCACGTGTACGCTCACGGGAACCTTCGCTTTCCGTGCAGCCGGCGGTGCGTTTTCGGGCTGGGAGCAAGGGATTATCGCTTTCAGACGGGGCGAACGCAACGGTTTCTGACCGACGCCAGGGCGCCCCAAAGTCCGCTAACGGGGCGGAGAGATTTTTTTGCTTGACGCGCGGGCGTCCACTTCTCATAAAAGTGAGCGCCTTTCTTCTTAATCGTGTCTAAATAGCCGGGCTGTCTGGGACCGACATCTTCTGAAAGGGCCTGCCATGATCCGGACACACCACTCGAGCGCACACCGCCTCTGCGTGGGATTCGCCGCCCTCCTTCTCCTGTGCGGAGGCGGTTCGGCCTTTGCCGCCGCTGACACCCTGGCGCCGGCCGCCGCGCCGCCGGACCTGTACCTCTCGCCCGAGGTCTTCCAAGCCGATGCCGCGCCGGCCCAGCCCGCTCCGACGGCCGACCTGCAGGCCAAGGACTTTTCGCTGACGCTCAGCCCGGCGATGTTGGCCGATGCGGCGGCGCCCGCCGAGACCGCCGCGGGCGGCGGCAAGGCCCCCCCCGCGGAAACCAAGCCGCCCGAGAAGGGTCCGCCGTTGCCGCTGCACACGGTGGAGGGCACCGGCGGCGCGCTCTTCGTGCCGTTTGCATATGTGGTGGATCCCGGCCCTCCGGGCACGATCGCCACGCTGCCATCGGCGTCGTACACGTTCGTGAACGTCGGCGGCAAGTTCATCAACCAGTTCGCGACCACGTGGACGCTCTACCGGCGGATCGAGCTCGGTTACTCGTACGGCATTCTCGGCCTCGGCGATTTCCCGCAGGACGTTTACCGGCACACCGGCATGGATACCCACTTCAACCACGTCGAGTTGCACACGTGGAACGTGCGCGGCGTCATCGTTGAGGAGAACAGCTACCACCTGCCGCTGCCGCAGATCACCGGCGGCTTGTCGTTCAAGTACAACCCCGACGTGGCCGACCTGAACGACAACCTTACGGCTATTAAGGGCGGGAAAAAGGTGGGTGTAGGGGCGGTGGCGGCGGTCGGGTATAAGAAAGACCATAGCGTCGACTACACGCTGACGGCCTCGAAGACGATCCCGAACGCGGTTTTCACCCGGCCGATCATCGTGACCGGGGGCATCCGGTTCAGCGAGGCCGCCCAGTTGGGATACCTTGGTTTCGGCAAGACCTATCGGATGACCGGCGAAGGCGACGTCTGCCTCCTCGTGACCGACTGGTGGGCGATCTCCTATGAGTACCGGCAGAAGAAGGACCCCTACACGACGATGGAGCCGCTGGTGGGCAAAGAAAGCAACTGGCAGGCCATCTGCATGGCGTTCATCCTGAGCCCGCGGGCGACGTTCGCCTGCGGCTGGGGGGACTTCGGCCAGGTCGTGAACCATCGCGAAACCGGCGCCTGGGGCATCCAGTTCAAGTACGAGTTCTAACCCTGCAACACGGTTCAACCGCAAGGGACATCAAGGGCGTCGAAGCGGGCCCTGAAGGGGCGCGGCAAGAACTTATCGACTAAAGTAGAACTGCATATCAAGGTCCTTCCGGGTCTTCTCCCGGGGGCCTTCCCATGCGGAGCCGGTCGTGAACTGGAAGTAGCCGTCGGCGAACACCTCGGGGCAATCGAAGCCGCATCGCGCACCGCCTTCCTGCAGCGGAACCGTCTCGTAGGCGTCGCCCGGCGGGGCGCTCAATTCCAGATGGTAGCTTTGCCCCGTTTTCAGAACGCAGGCCGTCGCGAACTTGCACACAACCCATGAATAGCTGTCCATGACCGAGGCCGCGGGCACGACTCCGCCGGCCACCCGCGCGCCTTCGGCGGTCTCCAGCCGCACGGTCAGGTCGCCGGGGGCGCCTTTCTTCCGCAGGCGAACCCGAAGCTCGGCAACGGTTCGGTCCGCGCCGCTCACGCGGAACACCTCGCGCACTTTATTGTTGCCGGAAATCGGACACACGCCGGAGACATCCATGTATCCCTGCCCCTGCTTGTACCCGTCCGCAAAGCTCAGACAGAAAATCGGCGTGAGGCCGTAGTTGATCGCCCACGGTGCATCGCCGGACATCCTGGTGAGCACCGCCAGATCCAGGTCGCTGACGGCCGGCTGCACCCCAGGCTTCCGGCGGACATGGTGGAGAGCGTCGACCGAAACGAAATTGTTCACGGGGTCCGGCGCGGGATTGGTGAAGACGAGGTGATAGAGCTTCCCCGCCTCCAGTGGCACCGGTTTGTCGAAAACGAACAGCCGGTTCCACTGCTTCATCGGATCGGTCACGAGCGACGAGGCCAGCACGGTGCCGGAGGGGTTGTGGTCGGCGTTGCCGTCATCGGTATGAAACTGAAGCAGGATCTGGCCGCCGTCGCCCTTATAGTAGCCGGGTGCCCTGAAGATGAGGTAGATCATCACCCGGTCGACCGTGCCGGAATGGGCGGCGCGGAACCGGTAACTGGCCGTTCTGCCGGCCTGCCGCCCAATCTCGAAATTGCCCAGACTGTCGGCGTTCCACGGGCAACCATAGACGGGTGGGCTGTCCTGCGGAACTGCGGGCGCCGTCTTCTCCTCGACCGATGCGGCCGGCCTGCCCAGGAGCATCGCCGCCGCAACCGCGGCCGCCACGACCCTCCCGAGTGCCGTCCGGCACATGGCCGGCCTCCCTATCCGCCGCTCCTCAACACGGGGCCGCTGCGCCCGGCGCTTTTTCAGATCCGCCACGGGGCGCGCTTGGGCCGGTCCAGCCAGCGGTTGGCCTCGTCGTCGCCGACGATCTCTTCCTTCACCGGGTCCCACTTGAGAGGCCGTTTCAGCCAGTAGCAGATGTTGCCCAGGTGGCACACGGTCGTGGTGCGGTGGCCAAGCTCGATGTCGCGGAACGGCCGCTCGCGGGTCTTCACGCAATGGAGGAAATCGCCGAAGATGCCGCCGCGGCCGCGGTAGTTCTGGATGAGGATGTCAGGCGGGGCTTCCTTGCGGGCCTCGTCTTCCTTCTGGCCGCGCGCGGGAATCTCGCGCTTCGTGCCCTTGAACGAGAGCAGCCCGCCCCAGCCGCCGCCGTGATGCATGCGGATGCCGTTGGCATACACATACGTAACGCCCTTGTTGTCCGCATCGGGCGGAAGGACCTCGACCGGCCCGGTGGCCTGGAGGTTGCACGCAAACACCGCCCCGCCGAAGCCGTGGGCGCCCCAGTCGGTCATGCCGCCGCCCGAGAAGTCGCGGCAGCCGCGCCAGTTGAACGGATGGTAGGCCTTGTTGTACGGGCGGTACGGGGCCGGCCCAAGCCACATATCCCAATCCATGCCTTCGGGTACGGGTTCGGCCGGGCGGATCATCTCGTCCGACGGCCCGCCGACGTTGACCCACACTTCCTTCACGTCGCCGATCGCCCCGCCGCGCACCATCCGGTGGAACCAGTTGTAGTCGCCCCACACGCGCTGGCTGCCGCCGGAGAAGACGCGGCCGTACCGGCGGGCGGTCTCGACCATGGCGCGGCCTTCGCGGATCGTCAGACACTCGGGCTTCTCGCAGTAAACGTCCTTGCCATTCTTCATGGCATCTATGGTCACCAGGGCGTGCCAGTGGTCGGGCGTGGCACAAAGGATCATATCGATGTCGGGACGCCGGGTGATCTCGCGGAAATCTTTGAACGTGGCGCAGCCGGCGTCGCCGTACTTGCCATCGACCCGCTTCTTGGCGTTTTCGCGCTGGTTCACGTCGACGTCGCAGATGGCGACGACCTGGAGTTCGTCGAAGCTGAGGAACCCGCCCATGTCGCCCGAGCCCTGGCCGCCCACGCCGATGCAACCCATCACGAGGCGGTTCGACGGCGACGGCCGCTCGCCGGCAGCGCCCAGCGCCGAGGCCGAGACGAAGTACGGGGCCGCTCCGGCCGCCAGCATCCCCTTCAGGAACCCACGCCGCGACAGATTGATCGCCATGGACAAGCCTCCGATAAAGTTGCGTGCGAAGCCGGAACGGACCGCCATGCTACTCGCAGGCCGCGGGCGGTTCAAGCATTACCTGCCGCGAAAAAGGGGCGGCATGCCCCGGACGGCAATCACCCGACGCTCCCGCGTCGGGCTCGGATGTCTCAGATTCTCCAGGGCGACCGCTTCGGCCGGCTGAGCCACCGCGCGGCCTCATCGTCGCCGACGATCTCTTCCTTCACCGGGTCATACTTGATCGGCCGGTTCAGCCAATAGCAGATGTTGCCCAGGTGGCACACGGTCGTCGTGCGGTGCGCGACCTCGATGTCGCGGAACGGCAGCTCGCGCGTCCGCACGCAATGCAGGAAATCGCCGATGAGGCCGCCCGTGCCCTTGTAGTTTGGGATGTCGATGACAGGCGCGTCACCCTTTGCCCGCCCCTTGCGCGCGGGGTCGCGGTCCGGAATCTCGCCCTGGGTGCCGCGGAACCCGAGATGACCGCTCCAGGCGCCCTGGTGGTGCATGCGGACGCCGTTGGCAAACTCGAACGTCAGGTACTCGTGATCCTTGCCGTCGGGCGGATAAACCGCCACCGGCCCGGTCATGTGCAGGTTACAGGCGAACAGGGCGCCGCCGAAGTTGTGGGCGCCCCAGTCGGTCATG
>PMZT01000172.1 GCA_003170085.1 Planctomycetia bacterium
TCCATGTACACCATGCAGCGCGCTTACTTTGAGAGCCGCCTGTACGACGAAGCGCACTGGAAGCGCTACTTCGACACGCTGGCCGCCGACCGCATCAACAGCTTCGTGGTCATCTTCGGCTACGAGAACGGCGGCTTCATGGCGCCGCTGTACCCCTTCTTTTTCGACGTGAAGGAGTTCCCCGGCGTCGCAATGGTAGGCCTCACCGAGCCCCAGCAGGCGCGCAACCGGGCGGCGTTTCAGACCATGATCCGCCTGGCCCACGAGCGCGGCATTGCCGTGACGGCCGGCATCTGGGACCACATCTATCGCGGCGGCGTGCAGGGCGGGGGGACGCCTGGCGCGAGCGAGGCCCTCCGCAAGCCCACCCACGGCCTGGTCTGGGGCGTGAACGAGAAGAACCTCGTGCCGTACACGAAGGCCGCGCTGGCGGAGTTCCTGCGGCGGGTGCCGGAGGTCGATGCCCTCCAGTTCCGCATGCACGATGAATCGGGCCTGAAGAAAGGCGAGCAGGCCGGCTTCTGGCACGACATCTTTATGATGATGAAGCAGGTGGCCCCGAACGTCCGCTTCGACGCCCGTGCCAAGGGCCTGCCCGACAGCGTGATCGAGGACGGCCTTGCCGCCGGCGTGAACGTGCGCATCGACACGAAGTACTGGATGGAGCAGATGGGCATGCCGTGGCATCCCACGCACATCAACCGCCAGAACCAGAACGATCGCCGCCACAGCTACGCCGATCTGCTGCACTATCCGCGGCAGTACAAAATGCACTGGCGCCTGTGGAACGGCGGCACGGCGCGGGTGTGCCTCTGGGGCGACCCGGACTTCGCCCGCCGCTTCGTCGGGAGCACGCACCTTTACGACGGCGACGGGTTCGAGGTGAACGAGCCGCTCTGCACGAAGATGGAGGCCCAGGCGCCCGACGCCAAGCCGTTCGACCTCCTGCGGCCGCAGTATCGTTACTATGACTATGAGTTCGAGCGCTACTGGCACTTTTTCCAGGTCTATGGGCGGCTCGGCTACAACAGCGAAACGCCGCCCGAGGTCTGGCAGAAGGAGTTCGAGAAGCGATTCGGCAAGGACGCCGGGCCGCTCCTCGAGAAGGGCCTGCACCGCGCCAGTTGGATCCTGCCGCGCATCGTGGGCGCGTGCTATCCGTACAGTTGCTTCCCGATGACGCGCGGCTGGGCCGAGAAGCAGCGCCTGGGCGACCTGCCCGCGTACGCGAAGGCCGAGGGCAGCGATATCGCGCAGTTCGCGAGTTTCGACGAAGAGGCCGAGAACCTGATCGAGGGCACCGAGACCGCGAAGACCCGTCCGCCGGAGACGAGCCTCTGGTTCGCGCGGACGGCCGAGGAGGTCCTTGCCCATGCGGCCGAGGCCGAAAAACGCATCGGCGACCGCCGCGGCAAGGAGTTCACCTCGACCGTGACGGACCTGAGGATTCTGGCCAACCTGGCGCTCTTCCATTCCCGCCGCATCCCGGCCGCCGTGAACTACTGCCTGTTCAAGCGGACGGGCAACCCGCGGTCGCTCGACGACGCCATCGCGGGCGAGCGCAGTGCCGTCGAGGCCTGGCGCCAGCTTGTGGCCGCCGCCGGCGACGTGTATACCGACGACCTTGCGATGGGCGCCCGCGGCGCGGGCCTCTGCGGCCACTGGCGCGATGAACTGGTGGCGCTCGAAAAGGGGCTGAAGGACCTGGAGAAGCAGCGGCAGGACGCGAAACCGCCTGCCGGCACGCCGAAGTACGTGAAAGCCGTGGTCTACGCGAGCGCCCCCGAGCCGCCCGCGGTCAGGCATCAGCCGGTGACCGCCGCCCCGGCCGGAAAGCCGCTCACGATCGCCGCCGAGGTGCGGAGCCCGAAGGGCATCAAGTGGGTACGCCTCAGGTACCGCATCGTGAACCAGCGCGAGGACTATCAGACGCTGCCGATGCAGCCGGCCGGCGGGCCGGACCGGTTCGAGGCGGTCGTCCCGGCCGCCGCGGTCGATCCCAAGTGGGATTTCATGTACTATATCGAGGTCATGGATAACGCGGGCTGCGGCAAGATCTACCCGGACATGGAGAAAGAGACGCCGTACGTCGTGGTGCGCTTGCAGCGGTAGGGCACTTGCGACGTGCCCCCCACGTTCACTTGTTACGGAACCACTACTTCGCCTTCTCGAGCGTCACGGCCGTCAGGTTGATCGCCTTCCAGGTCGCCTCGTCCTTGGGGCGGATCTTGATCACGACCTCGCCGGGTTCCTTGATCTCGGCCTTGCCCACCGCGATCTTTTCGTACGTGCCCCACTCGGCGGCAGCCTTTGCCTTGCCGGTAAGTTGCTGCGCGCCCACCTCGACCACGAACTCCGGCGTGGTCTTTGCCGATACCAAGGCGGTGACGTCGAACGTGCCGGCCTGCGTGACCTTCACCTTCCACGCCGCATAGTCCTTGCCGATGTCCCAGTAGCCGATGTTCGTCTGGCCGTTGCGGGTTTCGGTCCTGATCTTGCTACCGTGGAGTTCGGCCGTGGCGGCCTCGAGCTTCATCGTGCCGTCGGCCGCCTGCGTCACGAGCTGGCCCGGCGTGGTCTTCGCCGGCCCATCGGCGGCAGCGCGGGCCTTGGGCGGGGCGGGAATCGACTTCGGCACGTACGGCAGGTTGCTCGTGTCGGCCGAGGCGTTTGTCTTGAGGCCGGTGATCTTGAAGGCCACGCAGTACGCGCACGGCTTCTTCTCGGGCATCCGGATCGTAAGGCCGTCGTCGCCGCGTGAGAACTCGACCTTGCCGCTGCCGAGGAGGGTGATCTCGCCGACCTCGCCCTGCACGAGCGGCGAATTCCTGGCCATGGAGCGGATGACCACCTTATCGGTCGGCATGCCCAGCGTGAAGGCGTAGATCGTGTCGCCCTTGGTCGTAAAGCGGAGGTCCGCGGCGGTGTACGTGCGCTTGCCCTCGTTGAAGTTGCCGGCGGCCACTTCCGGGGCGCCCTCGCCGAAGATGACCCACGGCCGCGTGGCGAAGATGCCGTCGCCGTTCACGTCGATCCACTTGGCCATGTCCTGGAGGAAGGTGATCTCGTCGGGATCGGGCGTGCCATCGCCCTTCAGCGGCACGTTCAGCAGGAGGTTCCCGTTTTTCGAGACGATGTCGATGAGCGTGGGGACGACCTGGTCGGCCGTCTTGTACTTGATGTCGCGTTTGTAATGCCATTGGCCGATGCAGGTGTCGGTCTGCCAGACGAACGGCTCGAGGCGGTCGCTCTTGCCGCGCTCGATGTCCCAGATCAGGCACTGCCGCTGCTCGGCGTTCAGGCCCTTGGTGTTCATGATGGCCTCGTTCTGGCCGTGCCACAGGATGCTCGAGTTGTAGTAGTGGGCGGCGATCTTCAGGCCCGTGTCGCTGAAGCCGTTCAGCGGCAAGACGCTATCGTCGAAGTACAGCAGGTCCGGCTTGTAATGGTCCACGAGATCCTTCACGCGGTTGTAGAACTTATCGACGTAGGCCTGGTCCGGCTTCTCGCCCTTCTCGTGGGCGCGGACGTAAAGTTCCTGCGGGTCAAGGCCGTCCCACCACTGGCCCTTGCCGTCTTCCTTCTTGAGGTTGCCGTCGTACGGCACGCCCTTCATCGGGCCATCCTTATCGGCCCCGTGAGCCACCTCATACCACGACCACGACCGGCCGCAGTGGACGGTCACGCCAAAGCGCAGGCCGTTCTTGCGGGCGGCCTCGGCCCAGATGCCCACGAGATCCTTCTTCGGCCCGACCTTCACGGTGTTCCACTCCTGGAACTTCGAGTCCCAGCAATCGAAGTTGCAGTGATGGTTGGCGAGGGCCACGAAGTACTTCGCCCCGGCCTTCTTGTAGAGCTCCATCAGCTTCTCGGGCTCCCATTTCTCGGCCTTCCACATATTGCAGATGTCCTTGAAGCCCACCTTCGAGGGGTGCCCGTAATTCGCAACGTGGTACTTGTAGTCGGCACTGCCTTCCTCGTACATGTGCTTGGCGTACCAGTCGCCCTGTTCGGGAACGCACTGGGCGCTCCAGTGGGCCCAGATGCCGAACTTGGCATCGCGGAACCAGTCGGGGCACTTGTACTGCTTCAGCGATTCCCAATCGGGCTTGAACGGCCCGTCGGCCACCGGGGCCTTCGGCGAGAGGAGGGTCTTCTCCTCGGCCGGCGCGCGGCCGGCGGCAATCATCAGGGTCACGAGGGCCGCCATGCCCACGAGGGATACGCCAATGCTTTTCAGCTTCGTGCTCATCGTTCTCTCCTGTTTCGTCTGACGCGATTCCCGCGCTCAACCTCGGGAGCGAGCGGCATTATAACTTGTGCCGCATGGCTTTCCATCGGCATCTGGCGCGGCAGAGTAACCCGTCAGTTACGGGTGCAGAAACTTCACCGCGGGTGGCAGCCGCCGCGGCGGCCGCTTTTGCGTGGCCGTGCTTGCGTCGATGGGGCGCACGGCCACCCAACATCGCCCGCCACGGCGGGTAAACAGTGGCCGTGCCACCCGCGGTGGGGGAAAAACAAGCGGCACGCCGCAATCGCAGGGATTGCAGCGCGCCGCCAGGATTCTTCGACTACCCGCGGGCGCCGAGGCCGCTGACCGGGCCGCTCACTTCGTCGAATGCGCGGGCGCCGGAGACGCCGTCTCGTGACTGCCGCCACCGATAAGCGCCGCCAAGGCCAGCAGCCCGACCATGAAGAAGAACGCAATAATGAAGCCGATGATCAGCCACTTGCGGGAGCCTTCCTCGGGACGGCGATGGCCGATCACATACGGCTTGTTCGCACCTGCCCGTGGCGCCGCCACAGCGGGGGCCGCCGCTCGGGCCGGGGCCGCCGCTCGGGCCGGGGCTGCTGCGCGGACCGGGGCTTCTGTAGCGGGCGGCGGCGGAGCAGGGGCTTCCTCTTCCGCAGCCTGCCCGGCGGCAGGCACTTCCAGGTTCGTGCTGCACTGCGGACACTGGACAACACGTCCGGCATAGCTGTCATCCACCCTGAGGCGTCGACCACACGGACAGTAAAAATGAATCATGATGCTCCTCTCGCTTCCGGCCCCCTTTGGCCCTCAGAGTAGTATACGTGCATCCCCCCCAGAATCGCAAGCAATCGCGGGCGGAAATCGAATGGGTCCGAAACCACACATAATTACTAAGGATTCCGGAGCGGTTCGTCAAGACCCTGTCCGAGAAAATCCGCAGCGCCACGACGGCGAAGGCTATGCTCGCGGCGGCGCGCATCGTGCAGCAGGCCGCGAACAACTCTAACCCGGCGGTTCTACCGTGTTCCGTTGGCCCCCCGAACGCCGGTCTTCGCGGCGGCGAGGGCGCTGCGGGCTCGACTTGCGCGCCGCGTCCTCCGATCGGGCGGAGCCGCACCTTTTCCACCCAGCAAGGGCGGAACCCGCGCCGAGGAATGTGGTTTAAGACTGAAAACGGTCATCCTTGGGTGAGAGTCGACAGGAGGAACTGGTCATGCAGCCTCAGATTTCCCGTACGCGCACGCTCCGACGCGCCGCGTTTGCCCTGATGTGCCTCGGCCTGCTGGTCCTGGGGCCCGCCCCCGCCAAGGTTATGGCGGGCATGCCGGGCGCCGTGGCGGCGGACCCCGGTACGCCGGCCGAGTTCACGGTCACCGGCACGGTTGTGCGTCCGCGCGAGAAGGTTCTTCCCGTGGGGGCCAACACGTGGGGCCGGTGCGGCGCCGTCGAGTGGGCGGCCAACAACTTCGTGCACAACCCCGGCAACGAGCCTATCTACTGGCGGAACCTGCACCGCGCCAGGAACGTCGGGCCGAACTGGTTCGAGATCGACGGCCCCGGCACGTCGTGGTACGACCTGTGGGCCAGCGGCTTCCTCAGCGGCGCTGATCTGCGAATCTATCGCCTGGTCGATAAGGACGGTAAGCCCCTGGCGCCGAACGCCAATGCCGACAACGTTGATGCGAGCCAGGCCGACCGAGCGGTCTTCGTCGGCAAGGCCCGCGTTCTGCCCGAAGGCAGCCCCGGCTTCCCCGACGGCGGCTGGATTGCGAACCGTTACACCCTCGTGTTCCCCAACGAGTGGATCAGGCACGGCAACCTGACCTGCACCGACGCCTCGGGCGTGGAGAACGGTCGGACGTACTGGTACGCGGTCACGGTGCTCACCGCCGACGGCGAGGAATCGGAGATTTCCAACGAGGCCAGCGCCGCGCCGGCGGCCGGCATCGACACGCCCCCGCACGTGCTGCTTACGAAAGAAGATACGCCGGATGCCAAGGGCGCGGCCTCCTTCGAGATTCAGCCGGGCGTGTGCGGCGGCAAGGCGCCGCTGAAATGGGCCGTGGTGGATGAGCAGGGCCGGCCCACTGCGCTGCCCGACGGCATGAATCTCGACGAGGCGACCGGCAAGGTCACGGGCAAGCCCAAGACGCCCGTGGAGGGCCTCGCCGTGCGGCTGAAGGTGACCGATGCCGCCGGCCGTAGCGACGTGCGTGTCTGGGTCCTTAACCCCAAGGCGCCCCCGGCGGCATCGAAGGACGCGGCTTCTGCCCCGGCACCGAAGGGCAAACCTCCGGCTGCGGCCGCGAAGGCCAAGGCGCCCGCGGCGGAACCGAAGGACAAGCCCCTGCCCCCGGCGGACGTGAAGGCCGTGGCCGGCGATGGGTGCGTGACGCTTTTGTGGAAGCCCAGCCCGTCGGCGAACGTCATCGGGTATCGCTTGAAGCGGTCGACGGCCCCCGCCGCCAGGCAGGAGACGCGGGTCTACATGGCCGACGGGGCGCCCGCGCTCCAGAAGTTCGATTACGTTGCCATCGAGAAGCGGTTCGGCAACTTCGACATGAAATATGTCAATTCGCGTGTGCGCGGCATCGGGAACCCGATGAACGCCCCCGGCTGGTACTGGAACGGCGACCTGACGAAGCTCGCGTTCTCGTTCGTTCCGCATCCCAAGCCGGTGCCGGCGGAGATGGTCGATCCCGGCGAAACGTGCATGCAGGTGAAGGCCGCCGCCGGCGAGCAGGCGATCAGCCAGACGGTGTTCATCGGCACGAAGCACGGCGGCGAGTCGCTCTGGTACGGCCTGCTCGAGCCGGGCAGGAAGTACCGCCTGGAGGTCTGGCTGCGCCAGGAGGGCCTGGGCAATGACGGCACAGTCACCTTCTCGTATGGCAAGGGCTACCCCGATATCCACCAGGCATTCAAGGTCACGGGCGAGTGGAAGAAGTTCACGCACGAATTCTCCGGCCCGCCGCGGCCCGAGGAGCCGTGGCACTTCGGCCACACGTTCACGTTCACCGGCCCCGGCACGTTGTGGATGGAGAATTGCCGCATCTTCCGCTACGACCGGCCGGAGGATGCCCAGAAGCCGTACGTGCCCAACGCCACGGTGCTCGAAGAACTCCTGAAGAGCCAGCCCGCGACAGGCCCGAAAGCCGCGCACCGCATCTGGTTCCTCACGCGCGATGCAACGATGTCGTCGATCCTCAGTGGGTCGGCCAATTCGCGGGTAAGCCCGGACTGGTCGACGTCGGTCCGCAACACGATGGACATGACCCTGCCGATGGGCCTGGCCTTTGACCTCTGCACAGGCCCCGATCCGGCGTCGCGTATGCGGCCGTGGCTGGTCCTTCAGCACATCCTGCACAGCGAGCAGGACTGGCTGAACTTCATCGAGTACGTGGCGGCGCCGTATGACCCCAAGGTCGACACGCCCCAGGCCAAACCGTGGGCATTCCGGCGATACCAGCAGCGCGGCGTGGGCACGCCATGGACTGACGAGTTCCCGTACCTCATCGTCGAGTTCGGCAATGAGACGTGGCACAACGGCTTCTTCGAGGACTGGCTGGGCTTCAGCATGCGCAACGCCGTCATGCAGGGCGGCCGCGAGTACGGCCTGTTCACACGCTACCTTTGCGAGACGATGAGGAAGAGCCCGTACTGGAAGTCGGAGAAGCTCGACCTGAAAATCCGCTTCGCGCTCGGCGCCAACTACGACGGGCGGATCGACAAGGATGGCTCGGTCAAGGGCTATGGCGAAGAGGCCATGCAGGCGAACCCTTACGCCACGATCCTCGGCCACGCCAACTACGTGGGGCCGAAGTGGGAAACGGGCGAGTACTCGGCCCGGGTCTACGATGACCACGGCGTCCAAGAGTGCCTGCTGAGTTTCCTCGTCGGTCCGCAGGCGAGCGAGATCAAGATGGGCCAGGCCCGCGACGCCCTGGCCAAGTCGCACCACGATTACGACATCGCGGCCTACGAGGGCGGCCCCGGTGGTTACGCCCTGCCGGGCCGGGCGGCCCCGGAGCAGGTGGAGACCAACGAACGGTACGGCAAGTCGCTGGCCCAGGCGGTTGGCACGATTGATGCATGGATGCGCAGCTACCTTTATGGCTGGACGGACCAGGGCTTCCTGGGCTACGGCCAGGGGAATCACTGGAACAGCCACACGCCGTTTGCCGACGGTTTCCGCCCGTGCCCCGCGTGGCTGGCGCTCTCGATGCGCAACCGCTACGCCTCGGGCGACCTCATGGCGGTGGAAGAGAAGTCGGTGCCGACGATGCAGCACAAGAAGGACGTGGTTCCGCTCGTCGGCGCCTACGCCATGCGCGACGGCGCCCGCTGGTCGGTCTTCGTCGTGTCGCGGAAGCTCGACGGCAAGCATGACGGGCAAGACTTCGGCGACGGCACGACGCCGGTCACGCTGCACCTGCCGTTTGCGCGGGCGGGCAAGGTCACGCTTCATAAACTCACGGGCGACCCGCGCCTCACGAATCGCGAGAAGATGAACATCGATATCCAGTCCGAGGAGATTCCGGCGGCCGCAGTGACGGGCGGCGTCTTCACCGTCACCGAGAAGACCGGCGGCGCCAAGGGCGGCATGCCCCCGGGGTCGATCTTCCTCTACGTTTTCGAGGCCGCCCAGTGATTCGGTCTTGTGCGGGAGGACGATGCCGCCGTCTGTCGTGTTCGGCCATGATGCCAGGGCAATCACAGAGGGGTGCCCCTACGAGCCGCCGCATCGCAAAGGAGAAGACGATGACCGCAGGTCGTGCGATTGCCTGTGCCTTGGGCCTGGCCTCCCTGGTGCTCGGCGTCTCGACGGCCATCGCCGCTGATTGGCCCCAGTGGGGCGGCAACGAGACGAAGAACATGGCGTCGGCCGAGAAGGGCCTGCCCGAATCGTTCGTTCCCGGCGAAAAGGATCCGCAGGGCGGCGGCATCAAGATGGAGACGACGCAGAACGTCCGCTGGGCCGCGCGGCTGGGCCAGATGACCTGCTCAACGCCCACTGTGGCCGGCGGCAGGGTGTTCATCGGCACCAAGCGAGACGACCTCGGTGCGGTTCTGTGCCTTGACGAAGCCACCGGCAAGCCGTTGTGGGAGTGGACGGCCCCCGCGCGGCAGGTGCCGGCGACGATCGACGGCCGCAAGTTCGAGTTCAGCCACTTCCCGCGCGACCTGGGCGTCTGCTCGACGGTGGCCGTCGATGGCGACCGCCTGTACTTCGTGTCGCAGCGGCTGGAACTCGTGTGCCTGAGCGTCAGCGGCAAGCCGAAGTCGTCCGCAGCGGCGGGCAAGCCGGCGGTCCTCAAGGCCCCGGCGGCCGCCAAGCCGGCCGACGCCAAATCCGACAAGGCCCCGGCCCAGAAGTCCGCCGAGAAGGCCCCGCCCGAGAAGTGGCCCGAGGGTCCCGGCCAGGCCGAGCAGCTCTGGATGTTCGATGTCTACGAGTACGGCGTTCGCCCGTCGGACGCGGTCGATTGCTCGCCGGTCTTCGACGACAAGTTCGTCTACATCTGCTCGGGCAACGGCTGCGACCGCCAGGCCGAGGCCAACAAGCACGATGAGGAACGCAAGACCCCCGCGCCGGACGCCCCGAACGTGATGGTTTTCGACAAGAAGACCGGCAAGCTCGTGGCCAAGGACGACGTGCGCATCGCGCCGCGGATGTTCCACGGCGAGTGGTCGTCGCTCGCGCTCGGCAAGGTGGGCGCGAAGACCCTCATCATCTTCGGCGGCGGCGACGGCAAGTGCTACGCCTTCGAGGCCCCGACAGCCGCTGCCGACACGCCGGCGATCCTGAAAATGGCCTGGTCCGTCGACTGCAATCCGCCCGAGTACCAGCAGTTCGGCGACAAGGACATGATCCTGCACTACTGCCTGGGCGACCGCCGCCGGTCCGACTCGCTCAACAAGAAGAGCGACGGCACGTTCGTGGGCATGAGCGAGATCATTGCCACGCCCGTTTTCTACAAGAACCGCGTGTACGTGGCGATCGGGCGCGACCCCGCCCACGGGCGCGGCCGCGGGGCCCTCTGGTGCATCGACGCCACGAAGACCGGCGACATCACGCAGTCGGGCAAAATCTGGTGCTACCAGGGCCTCGACCGCTCGATCTCCACTGTTTCGATCGCCGACGGACTCCTGTACGTCGCCGATGTAGCCGGGCGCCTGCACTGCGTTGACGCCGAAACGGGCAAGCCTTACTGGGTCCACGAGACAGGCGCGGAAGTCTGGGGCTCGACCCTTGTAGCCGATGGCAAGGTTTACTTCCCCACCAAGAAGGGCCTGTATGTGACCGCCGCCGGCAAGGACCAGAAGCCGATCAACAAGATCACGCTGGGCGCCGACGTCTGGCCAACCCCCGTAGCGGCAAACGGCGTGCTTTACATCGCGTCGAAAACTTACCTCTGGGCCGTTCAGGCAAAACCCGCCAGCTAGCCGCGTGCGTTAGCAAGCGGCGCCTTATGACCTGCGGGCGTGCCCCCCGCGGCCGCGTCGCCCACCCCCGCGGTGCCCGCCGGCGCGAAGTAGCCCACTTTGCATGGGCGTTTTGCCGGGCCAGCCTGCCCTTTTCTTGAATTTGAAATCTTAGATCTGAAATCTCAAATTTCAGATTTTCTTCCGTTTTGCCTCGAAAACTTAATATGGAATCCCCCAAATCGCCCGTGCCAATCGCCCC
>PMZT01000041.1 GCA_003170085.1 Planctomycetia bacterium
GCGCCGCTCCACCCGCGGCTACATTCCACGGCCCCGTGGGGGGCCGAAAAGGGGCACGGTCGGCCGCCGTGCACCCAACAAACGCAAAACCCCCGCCCGATTTGACTTTGCGCGGTTTCGTGCTATATTCACTCCTGTTGGGGGGTTGTGGACGTTTGAAGCGGCATTGCAGGGCTGATCTCCTATAGGGGGAGGTCGGCCCTTTTTGTTTGCTCAGGCTCTTGGCCAGGGGAGATGGGTCCGCACAGACCCGTCTCCCTTTGCGTTTGTGGATGAATCCGGACTGCCTTGATCGACAAGCCTCGTAGAGGCGTATTGTTTAGCCCAGGGCGAAGACTTTAGTCGAGCCCTGGGTTAGCGTGGCCCCGGACAGGGCCAAGCCCCATCGGGGCGCCTTGGCGAACTGTGGGCAACCCGATACATCGGTCCAAGGCGCCCCGATGGGGCTTGATGAACACGTTTTCTTATGCGTACCCAGGGTTCGGGCTTCGCCCTTCACCCTGGGCTAAGAAAGACGCCCCTGTGGGGCTGACACTGCGTGACATGTGATTCGGCGGGTGCCACGCTTTCGCTTGCGAAAGCGTGCGCCGCGTTTGCAGGTCATGCTTTCGCAACGGCGCGAAAGCATGGCACCCTCAGATTAGATGTAACGCACCGCCAGGACTTAGGTAAGGGAGGCAGACCATGACAGTCAGATACGGCACCGCGGTTGGGACTCAAGGACCTGCAGGAGCGGCTCAAGGCCAAAGGGGCGAGGGCGGCGGCGCGAGAAAGGTCTCTGCCCTTGTCATAATCGGCGCCTTTGTCGTGGCGCTGGCCGCGAGTGCGCAGGCCGAGGACTGGTCGCCGCTCTGGTCCACGACCACACTGTCACAGGCCCGCTACGGCCTTGCGGCCACCTCCGCAGGCGACAAGGTCTTCTTCGGTGGCGGGTACAACAGCGGTAGCTTAAGCAATGTGGTGGACATTTTTGATGCAGCCACACTCACCCACACCACCACCAGCCTGTCGGAGGCGAGCGATGAACTTGCGGCCACCTCCGCAGGCGGCAAGGTCTTCTTCGGCGGTGGGCGACGTGATCCCGAAATCGGCGTCAACACTGTGGTGGACATTTTCGATGCGGCCACGCTCAGCCGCACCACCAAGAGCCTGTCGCAGGCGCGCCAGGATCTCTCGGCCACCGCCGCGGGCGGCAAGGTCTTCTTCGGCGGCGGGTACGCCGGCAGCAGCGTCAGCAACGTGGTGGACATCTTCGATGCGGCCACACTCACCCGAACCACCACCAGCCTTTCGCAGGGGCGCACTCAACTTGCAGCCGCCTCCGCGGGCGGCAAGGTCTTCTTCGGCGGCGGGAACTTCATCGGCGGGTACGACGGCACCTACAGCAATGTGGTGGACGTCTTCGATGCAACCCTACTCACCCACACCACCGCCAGCCTGTCACAGGACCGCTATTTCCTGTCGGCCACCTCCGCAGGCGGCAAGGTCTTCTTTGGCGGCGGTTGGAACGGCACTGCCAGCAGCGTGGTGGACATCTTCGATGCAGCCACGCTCACACTCACCACCACCAGCCTGTCGCAGGCCCGCGTGGACCTTGTGGCCACCTCCGCGGGCGGCAAGGTCTTCTTCGCCGGCGGTTGGAACGACTCTGCCAGCGACGTGGTGGACATCTTCGACACGGCCAGCGGCACGTGGTCCACCGCCCAACTGTCCCAGGCTCGCTATTGGCTCTCGGCCACCTCCGTGGGCAACAGGGTCTTCTTTGGCGGAGGATACACCGGCAGCGACTACAGTAATGTGGTGGACATCTACACTTTGCAGAACTACGGCACCATCACCAGCACGCAGGCATGGACGCTGGTCGATAACACTTCGGTGGGCGGCCGAATGCTCCTGAATGGCGGGAGCCTGGGCCTCGACGGTTACAACCTGGCCGTCGGCTCGATGGCGGGCGTCGCCCCGATTGCCCTCGGGACTCATACCCTCACGGCCGGTAGCGACGACACCTCTTCGCTCTACTCCGGCGCCCTTTCCGGACACGGCGGCCTCACCAAGGTCGGCGCCGGCACGATGACCCTGAGCGCCACCAGTTCCTACGACGGCACGACGCGGATCTCGGCGGGAGCGCTCAAGGTCACCGGCGATATCGGCACGTCGAACGCCGTGATCGACGGCGGCACGCTCCAAGGCACCGGCCGCGTGGGCGCCATCACGGGCACGAGCGGCCACCTGCATCCCGGCGGCAGCCCGGGCATCCTCCAGAGCGGCAACGTGACGCTGTCGCCGGGGTTCCAGTTCGATGTGACCCTGAACGGCCACACCGCCGGCACGGATTACTCGCAACTCGACGTGACCGGCACGGTGGACCTGGGCGGAGCCACGCTGGGCGTCACCGTGGGCTATGGCCCGCCCCCCTACAGCGGCACCGGCCCGCACGACTACCAGTACATCATCAAGAACGACGGCACCGACCCGGTGATCGGCCAGTTCGACGGCCTCGCGCAGATGAGCGAGTTTGACCTCGTGTACGACGGGATCACGTACCGGGCGATAATCAGTTACCAGGGCGACTACGACGCCGGCACGATGACCGGCGGCAACGACGTGGTCGTGGCCCTGCCGGAGCCCGCGACGCTGGCGCTGGCGGCGTTCGGCGGGCTGGCGCTGCTGCGGTACAGGCGCGCGCGAAGGGCGTGAGTTGTCCGGCGCGGCAGACGGGTAATACTACTTGGCGCGGCGGGTGCGGAGACCCGCCGCGCAAAATTGAGCCGTCCAGCCTGAAGGGCTGAGACGTACCAGCCGTGGGCAACGCCCACGGTTCCAGGGCCGCAAACCCCATTTCTTCCTTAATCCCAGCAAGCCCTGAAAGGGGCGCAACGGTCCGTTCGTCAACCGCCACACCGTGGCGCCCTTTCGGGGTTTCAAAAAAGCCATCCCCCGGCAATGCCGGGGGCTTGTTGCGCATCCTTCGGCAATGCCGGGGGCTTGTTGTTCCGGCCTTTCAGGCCGAACACCGGCGCGGCGGGTGCGAAGACCCGCCGCGCGATACCGGGGGAATCCAGCCGGGCCGTGAATCGAGAACCGTGTGCCCCGCCACAGCGGGTCTTCGACACGGCACGCGGATGAGCATCGCGCTAAACACATACAAGCGATAGAATGGCACCCCGCCGGCCACGGCTGTCGCCTCCGCCTGAGACCCACCCCCATTTTCCCCACCGCTTTTTGCAGGTGCGCGCGCACGCGGCAAACAATCTTTCGCGTGGGTGCGCTGCCGCCCCCCCTGCCTCGGCTCTCCGGTCGCGGAAGGAGAAAATCGGCCCTGGCGCTAGCGCCAAGGCCGTTTTCCGACCCCCGCCGGAGGGGCGTCCGCCGGCGGCAGCGCGGCCGGAGCGGCCCGTCGCATGGCGCGCATTTGACCAAGGGGTCTGCATGAATAGGCTATCTCATGGCTGCGCGAAGCCCCGCGAAACCCGTGGGACCGCGGCCGAGTACGGGGGGTAGCTGAAGACTCGAGAAGGGCGTCTCAACGCAAAGGAGCATCGAATGCGAATCAGACTGATTCTGACGGTTGTACTGTCGCTGGCCATCACGCCGTGCGCCATGGGTATGGTCATGGACTCGGCGGGCAACATCACCGACTGGGGCGTCACGCCGTTCAGCCTGCCCAACCAGTCGGGCACCCAGGTGGGCACTACCAACTCGTGGTACACCATCGAGAACAACTACTCGCCCATCAGCTATCCGGGCATCGGCCACGTGCCCAGCCCGGGCGGCGCCAGCGGCGAGAAGTATGACCTCGAAGAGATCCACATGCGGATACACGACCACAAGTTCCAGGCCCTGATCGTGACGAGTTCGCCGCTATCCACGCAGGATGACGGCAGCACGTTCTACCTGGGCGACCTCATGCTGAGCGTGAACGACCGGCAGTTCGGCGTCGTCACCCAGAGCGGCAACCAGGGTCTGGGGCAAGGCGGAGTCTACGGCATCAGGAGCGCCGCCGACACCACGCCGATTCAGAACACGAACGGCAGCTACCTCACCTGGACCGACAAGTACGTGAACGATTACGGCCCGGATGCGGCCGTGACCGACATCGTGGGGCCGTGGGCCGTCAAGGGCTCGATCGACGTCAGCCAGCTCCTGGGCACGGCCACGATCAAGACGGCGACGTTCGACTACGGCGGCGCCGAGAACGGCACGTTCCTCATCGAGTACACGATCGATTCCAGCCTGCTCAACCTCAGCCCGTTTGACGAACTGCTGGCCAAGATCGCGTGGGGCTGCGGCAACGATGTCATCATGGTCGACGGGTCGGCGGGCGCCGAGGTCGCCCCGGAACCCGGCACGCTCGTGATGCTGGCTGCCGGCGTGGGCTTCACATTCTTCTCGCGGCGTAAGAGCCGTAAGGCGGCGTCGCGGTAAGGCGTAAGGGTTGGATTAGCCGCGCGGGAGGGCACCTCTCTCCCCCCCCGCGCGGGACGGGCCTGGCGTCGGTCCCCGCCGGCGCCGGCCCAGAGGCGGAGGAAGGCGACTCCGCCTCTTTCGCTATTTAGAGGGTGGCACCTGCCGCGGAAACGTCACGGCTTCGCGGCGCGATACCAGAAGCTTTCCCAGTACGCCTCGTCAAGCGCGTAGGAGTCGAGCGGCGCGGCGACGGCGCCGGCCGGAAGGATACCATAGCGTTTCATCTCGCGGACATAGGCGTCGCGCGGCTGGAAGCCGGGCATGTCGAACCGCTTGATCTCATCGAGGCGCCGGGCCGCCTCGCGCACCGACGCCAGGAGCGCCTGGGCCTCGGCCGTCTGGAGGCTCGCAAGAACGCCGCCCCCCGGGGCCACCCGGCCGGGCGCGGGGCTCCGGGCGGGGTTCGGCGAGGCCGGCACCTGGGCCGGGTCGCGGCAGAGGCCCCATCCGCCCGCCTCTTTCGAAAGGGGCGCCAGCAGCAGAATCGACTTCTCCGGCCGGCTCAGGTTGTACAGGATGTGCCGCGAGAAACGGTTCCGCGCATCGGTGTAGTTGATCCCCCATGGAGGCATGCCCATGTCGTCGGACGGCGAATCGGGCAGCTTCAGGGCGCCCGTGTGGCACTTGGCGCACTGACCCTTGAGAACCCCCGCGGCCGCCTGCATGCCCGGCCACTTCGTGTCGGACCGGTCAATCGCGTTCTGCGCGTACCCGCCGATCATGCCCGTGCCGAGCGCCGCGTACGTGCCGGGATACGGGGCGCCCACGTCGAGGTACAGGCGTACGATCGTCCGCTCACGCGGCGAGAGCTTGACGCCGTGGTGCCCCTCGTCGATTTTCTTCATGAGCCCGCTGCCGCCCGAGCCGAGCGCGCGCGGCGGGTAGTTGCTCCGGGGCCGGTTGCGGCCGTCGGCGAACTGCTCGCGCACCGAGAGCGTGTAGTAGCTGTGCGAGAACAGCGGCCCGCGGTCGCCCGCCAGGAGAACGCCGCCCGCGCGCGGCCCGCCGTCGGGCGTCGGCTCGCAGCCGTGGCACTTCACGCAGTGGCGGTCGAGAATCGGCTGGATGTCGCGCGGGAAGTCGTACACCGCGGGCACGTCGGCCACGGGTTCGATCCGGCTGGGCGCGCGGCTGAAGGCCGCCGGGGCCGCGGTCGGGGGCGTACCCTCGGTCCGCTTCTCGTGGCAGCCGATGCACCCCACCGTCTCGCCCGGCTGCAGCGTGACGAAGCTTTGCATCCGCTTGACCGCCAGGTCGTGCTCGTCGAGCGCCACGAAGAAGACGCTGCGCATCGCCGGCACCTCGAAGTGGGCCGAGCCGTCGGCCTCCACCGGCACCGTGCCGAGGACGCGTTCGAGCGTGAACGTGCCGCCATAGCTCAGCGGCTCCATGCCTCCGGTGAAGTTGATCGGCTTGGGCAGCGATTCGAGGATAAGCAGTTTCTTGATCTCGCCCGGCCTGACGCCCGGCATGTTGCGGCCGGTGTTGACGTCGACGAGCATCAGGCGCCCCGCGGCGTCGGACGGGTCCGACTTCGCGGCCACAACCGGTTCGCGCGGCCGCGCCATGACCGGCCGGGGTTCGTGCAGGAGGAGGCCCGCCTTGCGGTCGGCCTCGGGCAGCGTGTAAACGACCTGGACGGCGCCGCGGCCGTTCATGAGAAGGAGGTCGGCCCCTCGGGCCACGAGGAAGCAGTCCTCGGAGAGCGCGTACGGATCGCGGAACTCGTGCGCCCCGTTGACGATCCGCGCCGCGGACGGCTCGTCGGGCCCGGCGGCGGGATCGACGATCGCCACGGCGCCCGCGTGCTCGGTCTGCCCGTGCCCCGGCGAGAAGATGCTCACGACCTTACCGGTGCCCGGGATGGGCTTGGAGTCGATCATCACGGTGCCCGGATGCTGGTTACCGTAGTAGACCATCTGGTCCGAGCCGTCGGGGTTCACGAGCCACAGGTGATGGTAGTGCACCTGGCTGCGGTCGACGTACTCCCAGCGCGTGTACAGGATGGTGCCGTCGGGCAGCGGCCACGGCGTATTGTCTTGCTCATTATTCGATGAGACCATGCGGAGGTTCTTGCCGTCGGCGTCGCACCGGTACAGGACGGCCACCTGCGTCAGCCAGCAGTTGACCCA
>PMZT01000196.1:0-2185 GCA_003170085.1 Planctomycetia bacterium
GGCGGAATGAAGGCGGCGGCGGGGCAGGGGGTGCATCCGTCGCTCATCTATCAGCCGGCGGACCGGGCGAAAATCCTCGAACGTCTCAAGGCCGGGGCCGACAAGAACAGCCCCGATTACACCCTTTCCACGATCGGCTGGTACCAGGGCACCCGTTTCGAGAACCACATCCTGCCCACGTACAAGTACGAGGGGCCGCGGGCCGACGCCGTCCTCAAGCTGGCGATCCTGACGTGGCTGATGCCCGACGGTCGCCGCCCCGGCAAGCCCGATCCCGCGCTGGCGACCTACCTGGATTGCGTTCGCACGGCCGTCAAGAGCATCACGATTCCGGTCGGGAGGCAGGGCGACCACCTGCTGGCCGATCAGAACAAGCCGGAAGGCTGGGGGTTCGTCCTCGACGCCGGCATCGGCCTCTGGAACTACGCCCTGGCGTATGACCTGCTGGCGTCGCCCGAGGTCCGCGCCGCCGGTCTCGAGCCCGCCGTGCTCGACGACTTCTACCGCCGCATCGCCGACGGGGCCTTCCACCACCTCGTGGCCCACATCCGCACCTTCAAGACGGGCGCCACCGGCAACAACTGGAACGCCCGCGAATATGCAGGTATCGGCATGATCTGCCTGGCCATGAAAGACCGTTTCGAGGCCGAGCCGCCCGGCTCGCCGCGTCGCCAGGACTACGAAGACGGCCTGCGGCTCGTGCGGCAGTTGTCGCGCGAGTTTCTCGAAAGCTGGGTCACGCCGCACGGCCCCGACCCCGCGAACGCCACCTATTATTACGAGGGGCCGCACTACCTGCGTTACTGGGTGGAGTACTTCTTCACGTTCGCACAGGCCCACCGCCGCGTTTTCCCGAAGGAGGCGTGGCAGGAGGACGGCCTGGACCGCCCGATGGCCCGGTTCCTCCGCGGCAACACGCTGGCGCTCATGACGACGCACGTCGCCAAGAACGGTCAGCCCGCGTGGAGCCAGCCGCCGATCGACGACAACTGGCTCGAGCCCGTCGATGCCGAGGTGCCGCTGGTCCTGGCGGCCGCGTGGCTCGGCGACAAGAGCCCGCAAGACCGGGCGCTCTTCGTCCAGCGCGTGCGGCAGATCGGCGGCCGCGGGCACCCGCTCTTGCTCGGCAACCCGGTGCTCGATGAGATTCGTGCGGCGCCGCCGCAGGACCTGCCGCCGGTCGAGTGCCTGCCGTGGGACGGCCTGGCGGTGGCGCGGACGGGCTCGAAGGCGGAGTCGCTCACGGCGGTCCTCAAGAACACGCGCACGATGTTCAAGGACGGCGTGCCCTCCACGGTCAACCACGCCCACGCCGATAACGGCGAGGTGCTGGCCTTCCGTAGCGCCGAGGCGGTCCTCGTCGATCCCGGCTACGGCTCGGCCGGCTACGGCAACAAGAACCGCGTGAAGTTTTTTACGAACTGGGAGCAGCACAACGTGCTGCTGGTCGAGGACCCGGTGGGCTATCCGCCGCAGGTCAGTTTCGTGACCGACCGCAAGTTCATGCTGCCGGTGTTCGGGCCGGACGACTTGGCCCCCGTGCGGCGGATCACGCGGTGCGAGCGGGCCAAGGACGCCCTGGGCGAGTTCAACCTGATGGAGGCCGCTACACCCGTCCATAAGAGGACGGTCATTCAGCCCGACGACCGGCACCTGCTCATCGTCGACCGGCTGGAGAAGCCGCGGCGGGTCAAGCTGGCGTGGTTCGGCAACGGCAGCACGGAGGACGCCCCGGCGACGGCGTCGCTCGACCTCGCGCAGGCCGAGGCGCGCTACAGCCGCGGGGCGAAGAACGAGACGCTTATCAAAGTGTTCATGCCCGGCGGCCATGAGGCCCAGGCGGTGCCCGGCGAATACGGCCCGTGGTGGGCCGTGCAGGATCCGCCGCTGCGCCTGACGGGCATGCACGTGACCTCGCGGCAGCCGGTGGCGTTTGCCGTGACGGCCGTGGCGATCGCCGACAAGAAGGCCCCGCAGGACCGGCCGGCGCTTGAAGTGAAACTTGCGGCCGAGCGAAGCCCCGCGGGCGAGATCCGCGTGACGCTCACGCCCTCCGGCCTCGCGCAGCCGCCCGTGGTGTATGTTATTGCGCCGGATGGCGCCGTGCAGCGGGTGAAGCCGTAGGATACGTCGAGTGCCGGTGCGCCGACTCTACCATTTGCGCGGCGGGTCTCCCGACCCGCCG
>PMZT01000196.1:2265-2693 GCA_003170085.1 Planctomycetia bacterium
GACTGGCCGCAGTTCCAGGGTCCGAACGCCTCGGGCATCTCCCCCGAAACGGGCCTCGCGCGGTCGTGGCCCGAGGGCGGGCCGAAGGTGCTCTGGACGGTTGACCTGGGCGTCGGATTCGGCGGCGCAGCGGTCCGCGATGGCAAGGTCTTCGTGCTCGACCGCGTCGATGACCGCCGGGACGTCCTCAGGTGCCTGGACCTCGCCACAGGCAAGGAGGAATGGACATACGCGTATGATGCCCCCGGCTCGCTCGAGTACAACGGCTCGCGGCAGGTGCCGCTGGTGGAGGAGGCGTTCGTGTACACGGTCGGCCCGTTCGGTCACGTCACGTGCATCAGCCGCGCGACGCACCAGGCCGTCTGGTCGCACAACCTCGTGCGCGATTTCCGGCCCGACCCGCCCGACCCCGCCGCCCCGGCCACGCC
>PMZT01000132.1 GCA_003170085.1 Planctomycetia bacterium
CCGCCACGTCGAAGATCCGCCGTGGCGGAGCGGGACTTCGTCGTGGCCGCCCGCCGTGTCCGGCCATAACGCTAAACGCATAAATGACCTCGGTCGGCAGAACCTGTGAGAGAACCATGGACCCGAAACACGCAGCCGTGCTGAAGGGCAAATTGGACGCGGAGAGCCTGGCCCGTCTCGAGGCGCTCGGCAATGCGTCTCTGCACGCATTCGTGGCCGATGCGGTCGAGTTGTGCCGCCCCGAGACGGTCAAGGTGCTCGGCGATGGCGAGGCCGACCTCAAGTACATCCGTCGCCGCGCCATCGATAGCGGCGAAGAGACGGCGCTCGCGCTCGAGGGGCACACCGTCCACTTCGACGGGTACAAGGACCAGGGCCGCGACAAGGAAGTCACGCGGTATCTCCTGCCGAAGAACGAGAGCCTGGGCCCGAACCTCAACTGCATCGACCGGCAGGCCGGGCTCGACGAGGTCCGCGGCTTCCTGGCGGGCGCGATGCAGGGCCGCGAGATGGTCGTGGCGTTCTTCTGCCTGGGCCCGTGCGACTCGCCGTTCAGCCTGTCGTGCGTGCAGATCACCGACTCGGCCTACGTCGTCCACAGCGAGCACCTGCTGTACCGCACCGGCTACGAGCAGTTCAAGCGGGTGAAGGGGAACGAGTTTTTCCGGTTCCTGCACTCGGCCGGCGCGCTGAAGGACCACGTGAGCGCCGAGCCCGACAAGAAACGTATCTACATAGACATCGCCGAGGACACCGTTTACAGCGTCAACACGCAGTATGGCGGCAACTCGATGGGCCTGAAAAAGCTGGCGCTGCGCCTGGCCATCCGCAAGGCCGACCGCGCGGGCTGGCTGGCCGAGCACATGTTCGTCATGGGCGTGCACGGCCCGCGCAAGCGCGTGACGTACTTTACCGGGGCCTTCCCGAGCGCCTGCGGCAAGACGTCGACGGCGATGATCGCGGGCGAGACGATCGTGGGCGACGACATCGCCTACTTCCGCGCGATCGGCGGCGAGGCGCGCAGCGTGAACGTCGAGGCCGGCATCTTCGGCATCATCCAGGACGTCAAGGGCAGCGATGACCCGGTCATCTGGCGGGTGCTGACGCACGCGGGCGAGGTCATCTTCTCGAACATCCTCGTGAAGGACGGCCGGCCGTACTGGCTGGGCATGGGCGTTGAGATTCCGAAGGAGGGCGTGAACTTCTCGGGCAAGTGGCACATCGGCAAGATCGACACGCAGGGCAACGAGATTCCGTCGGCCCACAGGAACGCGCGGTACACGATCTCCCTCAGGAAGCTGGCGAACGTCGACCCGAAGTTCGACGATCCGCAGGGCGTGCCCGTGGGCGGCGTCATCTACGGCGGCCGCGACAGCGACACGTGGGTGCCCGTGCAGCAGAGCTTCGACTGGGCGCACGGCGTCATTACGATGGGCGCCTCGCTCGAGAGCGAAACGACCGCCGCCACGCTCGGGCAGGAAGGGGTGCGTGCGTTCAACCTGATGTCGAACCTCGACTTCCTGGCGATCCCGCTTGGCAAGTATATCAATAACAATCTTAAATTCGCCGAGGGCCTGAAGCAGGCGCCGCTCGTCTTCGCCGTCAACTACTTCCAGCGCGGCAAGGACGGCAAGTACCTGACCGGCATGCGCGACAAGGCCGTGTGGATCAAGTGGATGGAGCTGCGCGTCCACGGCGAGGCCGAGGCGATCCAGGGCCCGGCGGGCTGGATCCCGCTGTACGACGACCTCAAGAAGCTCTTCAAGAAGGTGCTGGCCCGGCCGTACACGCGGGAGCAGTACGTGGAGCAGTTCACGCTGCGGATTCCCGAAAACCTGGCGAAGCTGAGCCGCATCCGCCGCATTTACGAGCAGGACGTTTCCGACACGCCGCCCGTCGTCCTCGAAACGCTGGTCGCCCAGCGCGAGCGCCTGCAGATGCTCCGCGCCGCCAAGGGCGATTACGTGTCGCCGCTGGACCTGTGAGCCGGGCGAAGTGAAAAGCACGGCGCGTTCTTCGCGTGGCGTTAATGCCTACAGGTACTCCCTCTGCCTTGTTTCAAACCACGGTCCACAGAAGGGCTACCACCATGCGGCCGATAAGCGAAGTCACAAGGCCAATGATGAACAGTTGATAGAATGCAAGATCGAAGAGCTTCATCATCAGCCCGATGTAAACTGCCGAACCTGCGATAAGGCCGAGCCATTCGTTTACGAGCCCCAAACCCACGCCCACCAAGCCGGCGATAGCAACCACCGCAGCCGTCTGTAACAGGAAGTCACCCAGCGGGGGAAATGTAATGTCCGCCAACCTCTGGGCCAACAGCATGCTGCCCATTAAGGCGAGCCATGTGATGATGAACCCCGCCAGGCAGATGATGATCGTAGTCATTGGATCCCCCGGTTGCCGCGTGCTTGCCCACGATCCGACGCATCGGTGAGGCTGGTGCAAGCTACCGCGCGGCCGGGCGGAGTCAAGCAAAAGGGCGGCGAGGGGTTGCAGCCAATGCGAGGCCGTGTTGCCGCGCCCGGGCCACTACCCGTGAATCAGCGGCGGCAGGCAGTGGACGCACACCCACTGGCTCTTGCCCGCGTGCCGGCAGGGGATGAGGACCACGTTCTCCTCGGTCGCCCCGCAGCGGAAGCACGTCTCGCCCAGAAGGGTCTTACCGCGCTTGGCCTGCTCCTCTTCGGCGGCCTTCGGGTCGAACTCCGGGGCGTCGCGCTCCTCAATCGTCAGAGCGCCCGTCGGGCAGACGCCCAGGCAGAACCCCGCGCCGTCGCACAGTTCCTCGCGCACGACCTTGGCCTTGCCGCCGACCAGTTGGATCGCGCCCTCGGCACACGGGGCCACGCACACGCCGCAACCGTTGCACAGATCCTCGTTGATCCGGACGATCTTGCGTTTCTTCATCTGGGCCTTCGCCATTCCCGTTTCTCCTTTCAGGATACCAGGTAATCATACATCGTAGGCGGGCAGGGGGCTTTGATGTAGGTCAAAAAGGCGGCAGATGCCATAAACTCTTGGCACTACAACGCCATGAATTTTAACCGACAAGCCCCGGAGGGGCGTTTTTCTTAGCCCAGGGCGAAGACGAAGTCGAGCCCTGGGTAAGCGTGGCCCCGGACAGAGCCAAGCCCCGTCAGGGGCGTCTTGCGAATGATCGTCACATGGACGCATCTGCACAAGGCGCCCCGATGGGGCTTAATGGTTTATTCCCGTATGCGTACCCAGGGTTCGGGCTTCGCCCTTCACCCTGGGCTAAAAAAG
>PMZT01000129.1 GCA_003170085.1 Planctomycetia bacterium
CATGCTTTCGCAACGGCGCGAAAACATGGCACTCGCAACGGAGCGAAAGCACGGCACCCAACTTGGGAGGCGAGGCAAGAACATGAAGACCCTGATCGCGGTTGTCCTGGTACTCGCGTGCGCATGCGCGTGGGCCAGGGCCGAGGAGAAGGCGCCGCTGAATCTGCCGGTGGCCGACGGCCCGTTCAAGCCCGACATGGATTCNNTTCGGCATCTGGGCGCACTGGGGTCCGCAGGCCGTTCCGATGGACGGCGACTGGTACGCCCGCGGCATCTACGAGGAAGGCAATCGCCATTACAAGTATCACCTTGAGAATTATGGCCATCCGTCTGTGTTCGGCTACAAGGACATCATTCCGCTGTGGAAGGCCGAGAAGTGGGATCCCGAGCGCCTCATGCAGCTCTACAAGAAGGCCGGGGCGAAGTATTTCGTGAGCATGGGATCGCATCACGATAACTTCTTCCTGTGGAACTCGAAGCTCCACGAGTGGAATGCCGCGAACATGGGTCCGAAGCGCGACGTCGTGGGCGACTGGCAGAAGGCGGCGCAGAAGTACGGCCTGAAGTTCGGCGTTTCGGAGCACCTGGGCGCCAGCTTCACGTGGTTCCAGAGCAGTCACCGGGCCGACAAGACCGGCCCCAAGGCCGGCGTCCCCTACGACGGGGCCGACCCGAAGTACCAGGACCTCTATCATTTCCCCGCCGAGCCCGGCGACACGAAGTGGTACAGCAACAACCCCAAGTGGCATCAGCAGTGGTACAACGAGATCAAGGAACTGGTGGACAACTATCATCCGGACCTGTTGTACACCGACGGCGGCGTGCCGTTCGGCAACGAGGTGGGGCGCAGCATGATCGCCCATCTCTATAACTCCAATGCGGCGCTGCATGGCGGCAAGACCGAGGCGATTTACACCTGCAAGCAGAAATCGGAGGGCCGGTGGATCGAGGACCTCGAGCGCGGCATCATGCCGAAGATCGACCCGTATCCGTGGCAGACCGATACCTCGATCGGCGACTGGTTCTACAACCGTAACTGGAAGTTCCGCCCGGTGAGCTGGGTCATCGACATGCTCGTCGATAACGTCAGCAAGAACGGCAACCTCCTCTTGAACGTCGTGCAGCGGCCCGACGGCTCGCTGGACCCCGAGGTCGAGCAGATGCTGGAGCAGTTGGCGGCGTGGACGGCGGTTCATGGCGAGGCGATCTTCGGGTCGCGGCCGTGGGAGATCTACGGCGAGGGCGCGGTCAAGGCCAAGGGCGGGCATTTCAAGGAGGATTTTACCTACTCGGCCAGGGATATCCGGTTCACCACGCAGCGGGGCGTGTCGGACGGTGCGAAGCGGCCGACGCTGTACGCGATCGCGCTCGGATGGCCCGAAGACGGCCAAATCACCGTGCGCTCGCTGGCCAAGCCGGCCGGTCAGAACATCAACAACATTACAAACGTGAGCCTGCTGGGCTATGAAGGCAAGATCGAATGGACGCAGACCGCCGACGCCCTGGTCGTGAAACTGCCCGCCCAGAAGGTGTCGGAGTTCACCGTGGGCCTGAAGATCACCGGCACCGACCTCAAGCCTGTAGCGGGCGCGGAAGTCGCGGAAACGATCCGCCCCGACGCCAAGGGCAAGCTGGCGCTCCTGGCCGATGGCGCCGAGCTTCATGGCGACGGGATCAAGACCGAGAACCAGGGCGGCCAGCCGAGCATCGGCTTCTGGGATAACGGCAAGGACTGGGTCTCGTGGAAGGTGCAGTTTGCGAAGGCCGGCACGTTTAAGGTGAGCGCCGCCATCGCGGCCACGACCGGCGGCACGGAGTTCGTGGTCGAAGTGGCCGGTCAGAAGCTCACGGGCAAGTCGCCGGCGACGGGCGCGTGGGACAAGTTCGAGAACGTCGACCTGGGCACCGTCGAGATCAAACAGGCCGGCGACCAGACGGTGAGCCTCCGCCCGAAGGACCCCGCGGCGTGGAAGCCGATCAACCTGCGGTCGGTGACGCTTCAGGAAAAGGCAGGCTCATAGCCGCTGTTCGGAAGTTTAGTGCGTAGGGTGCGTGCTGGCACGCACGCCGTCATTTTACAATTATGACATACTCAAATATCGGCGCACGGCCATGGCGCCTGGGAACTGGTGTTCCCGAAGGGGCGCAGATTCACTGCGTGCGTGCAAGCACGCACCCTACGAACTAAGTTCGAACCCGCGTCGTCTCGCCCGGAACGCTATTTCTTTGCCCACCCGCCGTAGCCCGTCTCGATGGCGTGGCGATACCACGTGAGGGTCTGGCGCAGGCCGTCGGCGAAGCGGACGGGCGGCTCGTAGCCCAGCAGCGCCCTTGTGGCCGAGAGGTCGGCGAGCGAATGTTTGACGTCGCCCGCGCGCGTCGGGGCGTAGATGGGCTGGAGGTTGGTGCCCAGAATCTCGTTGAGGACCGCGACCATGCGGTTGAGGTCGATGGCCTCGCCGCAGCCCACGTTGACGACCTCGCCGTGGGTCTCGGGGGCGTCGGCGGCGAGCAGGTTCGCACGAAGGACGTTCTCGATGTAGGTGAAATCGCGCGACTGCGAGCCATCGCCATAGATGGTCGGCCGGCGTCCGCGGATCATCGCCGAGGCGAACGCCGCAATGACACCTGCGTACTGGTTCGTCGGGTCCTGGCGCGGCCCGAAAACGTTGAAGTACCGCAGGCTGACCGTCTGGAGCCCGAACGCGCGGTAGAACATCGACAGGTAAAGCTCGCCGCCGGCCTTGTCGGCGGCGTACGGGCTGAGGGGCAGAAGGGGCATCGTTTCGCGCTTCGGCAGTTCCTCGCTCGCGCCGTAGGCCGAGGAACTGGCGGCGAAGGCGAACCGCCGCACGCCCGAGTCGCGGGCCGCCAGGAGCATGTTGAAGGTGCCGAGCATGTTGTTCTCGAAACTGGCCCGCGGATCCTCCATGCTGCGCGGAACGCTGGGCAGGGCCGCCTCGTGAAAGACGACCTCGGCCCCCTTGCACGCGCGGAGGCAGGTGGCGGGGTCGCGGACGTCGCCCTCGATGAGCTCGATGTCGGCGAGAACCTCGGCCAGGTTGATGCGGAAACCCGTGAGGAAGTTATCGAGAACGCGGACGCGGCAGCCTTTCGCGAGAATCGCGCGCACGAGATTCGACCCGATGAAACCGCCGCCGCCCGTCACCAGCCAGACACCCGCCATGCGAGCCTCCTTTGTGTACGAATAGCCGGACAAGAGTTTATCGGCAAAAAGCGAATGTGCAAAACAGATTCGGCGAGGGCCGGTAATGCCAATACGGGGGCTGGGTGGCACGGCCACGCAAAGGCGGCCGCCGCGGCGGCTACCACCCGTGTTAAAGTTTTTGCACTCGTAACAAGGGGCTACTGGCCACCCGCCTTATAGCTTGACTGTACGGCGGGGAATAGTCGATACTACCACCACACGTCAGGTGGGCGGGGGGCGTGCGCCTTGAACGTGCAACCGAAGGGCATCTTCTGATGGCCCGGGGGTGGTGCTTGCGCACAGTATACAACTTGGTGCGACTGGCCAGGCCCGATCAGTGGATCAAGAACGTCTTCGTTTTCGCGGCCCTGGTGTTTTCGCGCAAGGTAACTGATCCGGCCGCCATCCTCGATGCGGTCATCGGGTTCGTCGCGTTCTGCCTGGCGTCGAGCGCCATTTACGCCCTCAACGACGTTTTCGACCGCAAGGCGGATGCGTGTCATCCCCAGAAGCGGCGCCGCCCGGTCGCTTCCGGCGAAATCAGCGTCGTAGCGGCCGCTGTCTACTCCGCGGTTCTGGCGGCGGCGGCGCTGGCCGTGGCGTTTGCGCTTCGGGTGCCGTTCGGCGGCAGCGTGGTGGCGTATCTCGTGATCACGCTCGCCTATGTGCTGGGGCTGAAGCGCGTGGCGATCCTCGATGTCCTGCTCTTGTCGGCCGGGTTCGTCATTCGGGCGTATGCCGGCGGCAAGGCGATTGACGTGTGGGTCAGTCCGTGGCTGATCCTGTGCACGCTGACGGTGGCGCTGTTCCTGGGGTTCGCCAAGCGCGAGAGCGAGCGGGTGGCCTTGGGCGCCGCCGCCGCGGCTGCGCGGCCGGTCGAATGGGATATCTATGACGAGAAGGGCCTGGCCCACAAGTTGACGGTGTCGGCCGGCCTGGCCATTGTCACGTACATGCTATATACGATCAACCCGGAGACGATCGAGCGCGTGGGCCATCCGTGGATGCTGCTGACGGTGTTTCCGGCGCTGTATGCCGTGTTCCGTTTCCACCACATGGCGATCACGGGCCGCGCGGGCGATCCGACGGAGATGATCCGCCGCGATGCGCCGTTCGTTGTGTCCCTCGTGGCGTGGGTTGCCATGGTGGCGGTGCTCCTGTTCTGCTTTGGCAAACATGCCGTGTGGCGGCCGCTGGGATGATCCGCCGGGAATTGTGCTGCACGGTCAGCCACGGAGCGTGGGATTGGCTGAGAAGAGCAATGAGGTGATGTTGCCTGCCGATCCTGGGGCGGCCTCGACAGGCGCGCCTCTGGCCGGCCGCGGAAGGGAGTTTTTCTGGCTCTGGATGGCGGGGTTCTGTGGCTCGCTGGCCTTGTATGTCGCGACGCTGGCGCCGGACCTGGTGTGGCAGGATGCCGGCGACTATCAGTACTCGGTCGGTGTGCGGAGTTTCATGCGTCCCGGCGACGTGGTGCGCGTGCATCCGTGGTTCCTGGGCCTGGCGATGGTGCTGTGGAACCCCTCGCTGTGGAACTACGCGTTTGCCGCCAACCTGACCTCGGCCGTCGGGACGGCGATGGCCGTTGCCAACATCCTGCTCCTCCTGAGGCTGATGACAGGGCGCCTCTTGCCGGCGATTCTTGGGGCGGGCAGCGTTGCCGTGGCACACAACGTGTGGTTCTTTGCCGTGGTGGCGCAGACGTACGGCTGGGTGATGATGTTCCTTGCGGCGGAGTGCCTGTGCGCGTGGGCGTGGCTGGCCCAGCATCGGGTGCGGTGGCTCTTGCTGCTCTTTCTGTTCGGGGGCATGGCGACGAGCAACCATCTGCTGGCGGGAATCGGCCTGGTGGTGTTCGCGTTGTGGGTCTTCCTCGAGTGTCTCCGCCGTCGGGCGCCGTGGTGGGTGTTGCCCGCGGCGGCCGCCTGCTGGACGGCGGGTGCCACACTGTACTGGGTGACGGTGCTTCTGGAGTACAGCCGTACGAACGACTGGGTAGCCACCCTGTCCTCGTCGACGGTTGGCCCCTGGGGCCAGGCGGTGTTCAACTACAGCAGCCTCCCCGTGCTGCTGGGCAAGGCCCTGATGTACCTTGCTCTAAGTTATCCGACGCCGCTCTTGCTCGTGGGCTTCGTCGGCCTGGTGGAGTTGGTGCGGCGGCGAGACACGTTCGGCCGCCTCGTGCTGGCGATGGCGGCCTTGTACTTCGTCTGGGCCGCGCGCTACAAGATCGTGGACCAGAGCGGCTATCTCCTTCCGTTCTACGTGTTTCTCAGCATCATGATCGGGGTGGGGGCGGCACGGATCTTGGATCACCGCCGGCGGTGGGTGGCGTGGCTGATGCTGGCGGCCGCGGTCTTGCCGGTCCTGGTCTACGCCGTGTTGCCGACCGTCGCCGAGCGGGCGGGGGTGAAGTTGTTTGTGCGGCAGTTGCCGTACCGCGATCCGTACAAGTACTTCCTTCAGCCGTGGAAGAACAACGATTTCGGGGCGCGGCGGTTCGCGGAAGAAACGCTCGACTCGCTGCCGCGCGGGGCCATCTTGCTGAGCGATTCAACGGCGATGCCGCCGCTCGAGTGCGTGCACGCAATTGAGAACCGGCGTCCCGACGTGCTGCTGGCGCCTCCCAAGAATGCGCCATCCGCGATCGCCGAGTACTATTGGAACAACGACAAGGATATTCTTTCGGAGTTGACCCAGGGGGGCCGGCGGGTGTTCGTGGTGTCGAATCATCCGAACTACTGCCCGCGATGGGTGACCGAGCACACGCGACTGGAACCGTACGGCCTGGTCTGGGAGGTCAAACCCAAGGCCGAGGAGGGGGCGCGGTGACACGGGTCGGGTGGGCCATCAAGCGGCTGATGGACATCGCCGTGGCGGCAACGGCACTCGTGCCGGCAGCGCCCGTGTTCGGCCTGCTGGTGCTGGCCATCCGGCTCGACAGCCGCGGCCCGGCGGTGTTTCGGCAGGAGCGTGCGGGGCGCGGCATGCGGCCGTTCCGGCTCTGCAAGTTCCGGACGATGCGCACCGACGTCGATCCGTTCGGCGAGAGCCCGCGGGACGGCGAGGACCCGCGGCTGACGCGCCTGGGGCGGTGGCTGCGCGAAACGAGCCTCGATGAACTGCCGCAACTCTGGAACGTCCTCGTCGGCGACATGAGCCTGGTGGGGCCGCGGCCCCTGTACATGAGCCAGGCACAGGCGTTCGACGAGCGGCAGCGGCGGCGGCTCGAGGTACGGCCGGGTGTGACCGGCCTGGCGCAGATCCAGGGCCGTGGCGCGTTGCCGCATGAGGAAAAGCTGGAGATCGACGTGCAGTACGTTGAGCAGGCCAGCCTGGCGCTGGACCTGCGTATTCTGTGGCGCACCGTGACGGGTCTCGTTCGCCGTAAGGGGATTTATCAGAGGTGGTAGGCCGGCTCGATTGCGCCTGGCCGGTTGACGGCGGCTCCGGCCAAGGTATGCTGGTGTGCGAGCGAGACCGCGGTCCGGTCGAAAATGGGGAAAAGGTATGACGCAGGAACTGAATATTCTGCTGACTTGTATCGGGCGGCGGGTGGCACTCCTCCAGGAATTTCGCAGGGCTATGGCCGATCTGGGCCTCAAGGGGCGCCTCATCGGCACCGACACGTCGGCCCTGGCCCCGGGGTTCCACGTGGCCGACGAGGGGTTGCCCGTGCCCGAGGTGAGCGACCCGAGGTATGTCGACGTCCTCCTGGAAATCTGCCGCACGCGCCACATCGGCATGGTGGTGCCGCAGATTGACTGGGAACTGCCGGTCTTGGCGGCGGCCCGCGAGCGTTTTGCGGCGATCGGCACGCACATGATCGTTTCATCGCCGCGCGTCGTGAACATCGGGCGCGACAAGCTGGAGACGTACAAGTTCCTCACGAAGAACGGATTCGACACGCCCAGGATCCTCTCGTACACGCAGGCGCTCAAGGGGCCGTTCCCGCTGTTCATCAAGCCGCGCTACGGCTCCAGCGCCAAGGACGTGCACGTGGTGGAGGATCGGCGGTCGCTGGTCTACTATCATCGCGTTTGCCGCGAGAGCCTGATCCAGGAATACGTGGAGGGCATCGAGTTCACCGTGGACGTGTACGCCGGCCTGGACGGCGTGGCGGAACTGGCGGTGCCGCGGCAGCGCCTGGAGGTGCGCGGCGGCGAGGTGGCGAAGGCGAAGACGGTGCGGCATCCGGAGATCATCAACCAGAGCCTCCGGCTGGTGGAGTTGCTGCGCGAGTGTATCGGGGTGGTGACGCTTCAGTGCTTCCTGACGCCGGACCACAAGATCAAGTTCATCGAGATGAATCCCCGGTTTGGGGGCGGGGTTCCGCTGGCCATCAAGGCGGGAGCGGACTTCCCGCGGTGGCTGATCGAGGAACACCTGGGCCGCAAGGCCGACATTCGCCGAGAGGCATGGCAGGACGGTCTGCTGATGCTGCGCTACGACGCGGCCGTCTTTCGGCACATCCGCGACCTTCCGGAGTGGGGCCGACCGGAGAAAGTGACGAGGTGAGCGTTGGGGTCGGCGCCTGGGACGCTCTGAAGCGAAAGGGGACGTGTGTTTCCAACGCTGTCACAGGGGATGACTTGGGTTGATGCGCTCCGCCAACTCTGGGAGCCTGGCATCTGGGTGTTCGTGTGCGCGCTGGTGGTGAGTCTGCTGGCGACGCCGCTCTTCCGCTGGGTGGCTTACCGCATGGGGATCTACGACCGCCCCGATGATGCGGTGAAGATTCACCGCCGCCCGGTGCCGTACCTCGGCGGGTGCGCGGTGTGGCTGGCGTGGACGAGCGGCTTGGTGATGAATCATCTCCTGTTTCACCCGAGTTACGCGTCGGCGGGGATTGCCTTGGCCGCCGGCGGCGCGCTGGCCTTCGGCCTGGGGTTGGTGGACGATCTCGTGGACCTCAACCCGCGGGTTAAGCTGGTGGGCCAGGCCCTGGTGGCCGCGGTATTGCTCCTGGGGGGTATCCGGTGGTCGTGCTACCCCGTGGCGAGCTGCTGGTCGTTCAGCGCTCTGCCTGTCGACTCCTGGGTTGTCCTGTTGTCTTGCCTGGCGGTTCATTTCGTGGTGGTCATCGGCGCCACCAACGCCACGAACCTTCTCGACGGCATGGACGGCTTGTGTGCCGGCGTTACGGTCATCATCTCGTTGGGATTCCTGTTGCTGGCCACCTCGCTGACGGCATGGGCAAGGTGGGATCCGACGGCGGTGGACTATGCGTTCTCGCCGATGATCATGCTGGTCACGTTCGCCCTCGCCGGGGCGCTCCTGGGGTTTCTGCCGTACAACTTCAACCCGGCCCGGATCTTCCTTGGCGATGCGGGCAGCGTTTTCATCGGGTACGTCCTGGGCGCCTCGATGGTGATGTTTGCGGGGCAGCCGGGCGTCATCAAGTGGTTCGTGGGGGCCTTGTTCATCTTCGGGGTTCCGATTTTCGACACGGGGCTGGCCATCGTCCGACGGCTGGTGAATCGCCGTCCGATCATGATGCCCGACCGCAGCCATCTGTACAACCAGTTGGTCGACCGCCTGGGCTTTACGGTTCGTCAAGCCGTGGCGATCATGTACGGCCTGAGCATTATCCTTGGCGCCGCCGGCCTGCTGGTCCTGTTCATTCCGGGCCGCCATGCCGTGGTTATTTACGGGGTCATGGCGGTGGCGTTTCTGGTCACCGTGTGGCGTCTGGGGTTCCTGCGCATGACGGCCGAGGAACTGGCGGCCGCCGACCGGTATCGGGCCAGAAAGCTGGGTAATTGACGGCACACCTTGTCACGGGGCGTGAGAGAGCGCATAATACCTTGGGGCTGAGCAACGCTAGAAGCTGGACGGGAACCATGGCAATCATCCGCACAGGGGTTCTGGGCCTTGCGGTCAGTCTGTTGGCCGTTTCAACCGCGTGGGCGCAGCCGCAGATGGGGTCGGGTCCGAGCCAGAATTTCGAGCAGCGGATGCCCAGTAACAGCATCAACATGACCATGGGGAACTTCGGCTACACGACGGGCAGCCAGTTCATGCCGAATTCGGGGGGGGCGAACACCAGCCCCCTGTATGTCGGCATGGATGTCTATCTCTGGCAGGACATGGCGAGGAGCACCAACTGGAACGCCCTGGGAACCGGCCCTGGGTTCGGCCCGCTCGTGCCCCTGAGGGTCCAGACGCTGGATTCGCTCAACTTCGACAAGCGTGCCCGGTTTGCGAAACTTCGCGAGACGACCGTGGCCCTGGCCGAACGTATCCGCCAGGCCGATGAGGCCAGCTTCGGCCAGGTCAGCATTAACTTCCGCCACTTCATGTTTCCGCTGTCTCTTGTGAATCAGCCGGAACTCGGCTACGGGTTCTTCACGCGGATGGACCTCGTGGGGGCGGGGTCGGTGAACCCCGAGGCGTTCCTGGCGCCGTTCACCGCCGAGGTGCAGCAGAGCCTGGGCGAAAAAAAGTTCCTCGATGCCACGCAGGAACGGCTCCTGGGCCGGCCCCTGCCGCAGGGCATGGCGCTCGACCAGTTCTACGACACGCAATTGGCCGCCCTCGCCGACTTCCTTTTCAATAACGGCCGGTATGTGGCCGCAAGCGAGGCGTGGGCCGTCCTGGTCCAGCGCGACGCCACGAACGCCTCCGCCAGCCGCGGCCTTGCCCTGAGCCTGCTGGCCGGTGGCCAGTTGAAGAAGGCCGCCATCGAGGCCCGCCGCTCGCTCACCCTCATGCCCGGCTGGCCCGACAAGCTCAAGATCGTCGGCTCGAACCTGCAAGACGTGTTTCCGAACGTCAAGGACCTGACGAGCCTCCGCGATGAGCTCACGGCGCAGCTCGCGAAGCAGCCCGACGATGCCGACCTGAACTTCGCCATGGCGTTCGTCGATACGTTCCAAGGCAACGTTTCAGCGGCCGAGGAGCGCCTGGGCAAAATCGCCGATCGCGATGACGTGGCCAAACGCCTGCAGGGCTTCCTGAAGAGCGGGGCCGTTGCCGATACGGTGAAGCGGCCGGCCCAGTCGGCCCTCCGGCGCGCCGCCGAAGAGATGGCGATGATCGAAGGCCGGCCGATGACCCCCGAGGCGCGCGGCCAACTCATCACCTCGCTTCAGTCCGGGGCCACGACCTTTGAGGACAAGATGCGGCTGGGCGACTTCCGGTTCTTCCTCGGCGATTTCGCGCAGGCCGGCGAGGTTTACCGGGCCGCGCACAAAGCCCGTCCGGAGGACCCGTTCGCCCTGTTTGCGATGGCCCATACGTGCTACGCCAACGGCGAGTACAAGATGGCCGTGAAGTACCTGGAGTCGGCCCTGGCGCTGGAGCCGAACTGGGGTCTCTACGAGTTCCGCATCCAGGAGTTCTACGGCGACCGCGGCGAGTACCAGCGGCACCTCAAGGACCTCGAGCGTCTGGTGGAGCTCAGGCCGCACGCGGTCGAGATGAAGTTCCTCCTGGCGTACGTCTACTACTTCAGCGGCCGTTATGCCGACGCGACCGACCTTCTGGCCGAGGTCGTCCGGATGGATCCGAAGTTCGAGCGGGCCAACTATTTCCTGCGCCTGGCGCGGTTGCAGGGATAACCGGGTTGAAACCTATCCTTCTGGTTGCGTTCGACCTCGACGACACGCTGTACCCAGAGCGTGCGTTCGTGCGCAGCGGGTTCCGCGTCGTGTCGGAGTATCTGCTTCAGGCGGGCCTCGTCGCGCGGCCGCTTGCCGCCGATTTCGATGTGGCGTTTGAGGCGGCCGGTTCCGGCCACGTCTTCGACCGCGTGTTGACGGCCGCAGGGGTCCGTTGCGATCCGGCCCTCGTCGAAACCCTTGTTGCCGTCTACCGTTCGCACAGGCTGCCGAGCGGCCCCGTGCGGCCGGATATTCAGTTCTATCCCGACGTTGTGCCCGCCTTGGCGGGCCTGCGCGACGGCGGCCTCCGCCTGGGCGTGATCTCCGACGGCCCGCTGCCGGCCCAGCGGACCAAGGTTGAGGCGCTGGGCGTGGCAACTCACGTGGATGCCGTCACGCTGACCGATGAGTGGGGCCGCGACTTCTGGAAGCCTCATCCGCGGGCGTTTCGCGAGATGGCCGAGCGCCTGGCCGTGCCACCCGCCGCGTGCGTCTACGTGGCCGATAACCCGGCAAAAGACTTCGACGGCCCTGCCGCGGCCGGCTGGCAGGCATCGGTCCGCATTTGCCGCGCGGACGGCCTGCACAGTGATGCCGCGCCGCCGGCACAAGGGCGCATTGCCGCTAGCGTCACCGATCTGGAGAACCTGCCGGAAGTCCTCGACCGCCTGGGCTAGAGCGACAGCGCAACTTATGTCCTTTGTGCGGTTTGTCTCCCCACCCGCCACGCCCCGGCGTGCGGCAGGATTTGACTTCGCGTGCGTTTCTGGTATTCTATGCGGAGTGCGATTGGAGTGTTGACGCGCGGAGTGCGAAGGAGGTTGGCGATGCCGAGACCGAAGCCCAAGCCGAAGCGGAAGGCGAAGGGACGAGACAAAGTGACCATCAAGATTCCGCGCGAACTCTATCGCCGGCTCACGACGCTGATCGAGGGCACCGGCTTTGGCTCGGTCACCGAGTTCATTATCTACGTCCTGCGCGACCTGGCCGCCGGCGGCAAGCTCGAACAGGAAGCCGGCCTGAGCCCGCGCGAGGTGGACCTCATTCGCAATCGCCTGAAATCGCTCGGATACCTGGAATAAACAATGCCTGGCAAACGCAAAGTCGCCATTATCGGCCTCGACTGTGCCACGCCGCAACTCCTGTTTGACCGGTACCTCTCGGACCTTCCGACCCTGAAACGCTTGGTGCGCGGCGGCGTGTGGGGCCGCCTCCGCAGCAGCGACCCGCCGATCACCGTCCCGGCGTGGGCGTGCATGACGACGGGCGTCGACGCCGGCGTCCTGGGGTTCTACGGGTTCCGCAATCGCAAGGACTACTCGTACGACGGGATGGCGTTTGCGACGAGCGCCGCCGTGAAGCGCGACCGCGTGTGGGACCGCCTCAGCCGCGAGGGCCTGCGCAGCATCGTCATCGGCGTGCCGCAGACCTACCCGCCGCGCCCGTTCAACGGCGACATGGTCACGTGCTTCCTGACGCCGAGCGTCGAGAGCCAGTTCACGCATCCGCCGGAGTTGAAGGGCGAGATCGCCGGCCTCCTCGGCGGCGAGGAGTACCTGCTGGACGTCAAGGATTTCCGCACCGACGATAAGAAGTTCGTCCTCAACCAGTGTTACAAGATGACTGAGCAACGGATGAAGATAGCCACGCACCTCCTGAAATCGCGGCCGTGGGACTTCTTCATGATGGTCGAGATGGCCCCCGACCGCATCTATCACGGATTCTGGTCGCACACCGACCCCACGCACCCGAAGTACGTGGCCGGCAACGAATACGAGAACTGCATCCGCGACTATCATCGCTGGCTCGATGCACGCATGGGCGAGCTTGTGACGGCGCTCGGCCCCGAGACCGTCATCCTCGTCGTGAGCGATCACGGGGCGAAGAAGATGGACGGCGGCATCTGCGTCAACGAGTGGCTGGTCCGCAGCGGCTGGCTCGCGCTGGCCGACAAGCCGTCCAAGCCGACGCCGCTGGGCAAGTGCAAGATCGACTGGTCGAAGACCCGCGCCTGGGGCGAGGGCGGCTACTACGCCCGCATCTTCCTGAACGTGCGCGGCCGCGAGCCGAACGGCATCATTCCGGCGGCCGATTATGAGAAGGTCCGCAACCAACTCAAGGCGGCGATCGAGGCCATTCCCGACCATCGCGGCAAGCCCCTTGGCACCAAGGTCCTGAAGCCCGAGGAGATCTACCGCAAGACCGCCGGCGTCCCGCCCGACCTGCTGGTGTACTGGGGCAACCTGGACTGGCGCAGCGTGGGCCAGGTGGGCATGGGGTCGGTGTACACGTTCGAGAACGACACCGGCCCCGACGATGCCAACCACGATTACAACGGCATTTTCGTGATGTACGATCCCGCCCATCCGGGCGCGGGGCGGCAACTCGATGGCCTGAGCATCATGGATGTGGCGCCCACCGTCCTTCGCCTGTACGGCATCGCGCCTGAAGCCGACGTGCAGGGTAAGCCGATAACGTATTGACATCCTTACGCAAACGGGGGACTGAGAGGAGCCTGCGGTGCCGCAAGAGCGTGTTCCGTTGTCGCGGCCCGACATCGGGCCGGCCGATATCGAGGCGGTCGTGGCGGTCCTGAAGACGCCGCACCTGAGCCTCGGCCCCAAGCTTCCCGCGTTCGAAAACGCCTTCGCCCAGTTCCTGGGGATGAAGCATGCCGTGGCCGTCAACAGCGGCACGTCGGCCCTGCACCTCGTGGTCCGGGCGCTGGGCCTCGGCCCGGCCGACGAGATGATCACAAGCCCGTTCACGTTCGTCGCCACGGCGAACTGCGCCTTGTTCGAAGGGGCGCGGCCGGTGTTCGTTGACATCGACCCTGAGACGTGGAACTTCGATGCCACGAAGCTTGAGTCGGCGATCACCGAGCGGACGCGCCTCATCATGCCCGTTCACATCTTTGGCCGCCCCATGCCCATGGACGCGATCCTTCGGGTGGCCGAAGCACGGCGCGTGCCCGTCGTTGAGGACGCGTGCGAGGCCCTTGGCGCCACCTACAAGGGCCGCAAGGTTGGCACGTTCGGCATCGCCTCCACGTTCGCCTTCTACCCCAACAAGCAGATGACCACCGGCGAAGGCGGCATGGTCGTGACCAACGACGAGCGGCTGGCCGGCCTCTGTAAGAGCATGCGCAACCAGGGCCGCGACCCCGAGGCCGGCTGGCTGGCCCACGCGCGGCTGGGGTACAACTACCGGCTGTCGGATATCAACTGTGCGCTGGGCCTGTCGCAGCTCGCTCGCCTGCCGGAGTTCGTGGCCCTGCGCCAACGCGTGGCCGAGCGATACCTCGCGAAGCTGGCCGACGTCGGGGAACTCGTCCTGCCGCCGCCGTACCGCGAGGGCACGATGTCGTGGTTCGTGTTCGTTGTCCGCCTGGCCGACCGGTTCACGCAGCAGGATCGCGACGCGGTCCTCGCGTACCTAAGGGAGCAGGGGATCGGCACGAACAACTACTTCTCGCCCGTCCACCTCCAGACGTTCTACCGCGACCGTTTCGGTTTCAAGCCGGGCGACTTCCCGGTGACCGAGCGGGTGGCTGCGCGCACGATCGCGCTGCCGTTTTACAACCGGCTCACCGAGGAGGACCAGGACCTCGTGGTCGAGACGCTGAAGGCGGCGATCGCGCGGTTGTAACGGACCGGGCGATTACCGTGCGGCGGGTCGCGGCGACAAGGGCCTTGTGCTACAACTCATCAACATTGCGCGGCGGGTCTCCCGACCCGCCGCGCATGTCGCGCCTTGGGGCGGCTAATGCTTTATTCGGGCGCGGTGGGTCGGGAGACCCACCGCGCAAAGTCGCGACGAGCAAGAAGCGAGAAAAGAGAACGCTCCGCCGGATTGCAGTTCCGACGGAGCGTTTCATATTATGAGTGCGTAGGCGGGTTGACGACCCCGCCCGGACCGCTATGGGTTACGCGGTCACCAGATCAATCAGGTTCATGTCGGCCACGCCCAGGCCCATCTTGGCGGCGGTCGCCAGGCACTTGACCTTGCCCGACGATTCCAGCGGCGGCTTGCCGGTCTTGACGCGCTGCTCGTCGAGGATCTTGAGGCCCACGTAATCCAGGGCCACCGGATCGGTCGAGGCCAGGATGGCCTTGTATTCCCACGTCAGCTCCGGATGGGCCTGCGGGCCCTTGTCGGGCAGCGGCAGGATGGCGTCGCAGACGATCAGGCGCGTCTTCTCGCGGATGCACTTCAGGTTGTTCAGGTGCGCCAGAAACGGGTCGCAGCCGTCCGCATGGGCCTTGCTGGGGTTGTCGAAGCTGCCGTAATGGTTCTTCAGGGCGCACGTGATGCCCGCAATGACATGCGTCTTCAGGATCGGCACGTTGATGAGAGCCGTGCACTGCTGCGTCAGAATCTTGGCCATGTGGCCGTTGCATGTGTGGATGGCCGTGGTGTCGGCCTCCCAATCGCCGTCGACGCCGATGCACTTGACGCCCGCGCCCTTGTTGACCGTGTAGCCGCACTTTTCGAGGTCCTTGGCCGTGCGGTCCCACACGATGATCTTGTCATTCGGCACGCCGGCCATCTGGCAGCCCTCGACGACGGCCGCCGTCACTTCCGGGTGCGTCGACGCGGTCAGGCCGAACAGGCAGTTGATCTTGATGCCGACCGTGTCGTCCTTCTTGACGTACACGGCCCACGCCTCTTCGGGCTTCGACTTGCCGGAGAGCTTGCAGACCGCGGCGTGCACCATCTCCTTGACGACCGACGCGTTGAGCTTCTTGTCGGCGGCGGCGTTGTCGCGCACGATCTTGACGACCACCGATTTCGGCTTCGGCTCCTCGCCCGTCGCCACGCCGCTCTTCATTGCGGCCAGCCCCACACCCACGGCCACCGTCGTTCCGATAAATTCCCGCCGGCGCATCCCAGTCATGCGAGTCTCCTTGTGATCGGTGCCAGTTCGCTTGTGAGTTGCACGTTTCCCCTCAAACGGCCGCGATAGTGTAAAGGCAGCCGCGGCGCAGGTCAAGGTGCTGCCGTAGGTGGTCTGACGGAAGCCGGAGCGGCGCACCGCATGTCAGCCAATCCGGCTCAGCATTCGGTTTCCACATTGACGTGCCCACCGGCGGCGGATTAGCATGGCAGCGCTAGATCGCAATTTGCGCGGCGGGTACGGAGACCCGCCGCGCAAGACTCGGGAAGTTGCGCTGTCGTAATAGGATAGGGCGGAATCAGGCTGTTTCGAGAAGGCCTGCGTTTTGACGGGAAACTGGGGAGCGGATGAACTGGAATAAGATCGACTGGGACGCCCTCGAGCACCTGCGCGGGCATTTCCTCAAAGGGGAGGCCGGCCGCCACGATTACTGGCGCACCCAGGGCGACCTTTCGGCGTACGACCAGACGTTCGGCCGGCGGATCGCCTGGAAATGGGAGTACGTGCTGGAGGCGCTCGACCGTCGCGGCTGGCGGCCGCCCGTGGGCGAGGTCCTCGACTGGGGCTGCGGCAGCGGCGTGGCGGCGAGGGCGTTCGCCGGGCACTTCGGCCCGGAGTCGGTCAGCCGCATTGTCCTGTGGGACGCCTCTCGCCTGGCGCGCGAGTTTGCGACGCGCGCGGTGCACGCGGAGTTTCCGGCCGTGACCGCGGAGCGCGGCACGGGGCAGGAGGCGGCGGAAGGCACCTGGCTCCTCAGCCACGTGATCACCGAGCTCTCGCGCGGCGAACTTGACGCCCTTGTGGGCCGCCTGGCGCGGGCGACCGCCGTCGTCTGGGTCGAGCCTGGGACTTTCGTGGCCAGCCGCGCGCTCATCGCCGTTCGCGAGCGCCTCCGCGAACGCTTTGGCATCGTGGCGCCGTGCACGCACCAGGCGGCGTGCGGCCTGCTGGCGCCGGGCTGCGAGCGGCACTGGTGCCATCACTTCGCACAGACGCCGACCGACGTGTACATGGATGCCGGGTGGTCGCGCTTCGCCCGGACCGTGGGCGTCGACCTGCGCAGCCTGCCCGTCTCGTGCCTGGTGCTCGACCGGCGCCCGCTGCCGCCGCTGGTGCCGCAGGCGAAGCGGATGATCGGACGCCCGCGGGTCGATAAGGTCGGGGCACTCCTTTTTCTGTGCGACGCCGAGGGCGTGCGCGACCGGCGGCTGGCGAAGCGGGCATTTCCGCGGGAGTTCCGGTACGCGAAGAATGAGCGCCTGGATACGCTCCTGGCGTGCGAGTGCGATGGCGACGAGATCGTGAAGTTCCTGCCGATCGTGCCGGGGCAGGAGTGACCGCGTGAGCGCGTTCTCTCGCCGCCCGGCAACGCAACGTATGACTTTGGGCAGAGGAGGCATTACCGCAATGCGCATCGGCAGGTCCGCACGAAACGTGATCGCCACGGGGCTGTTCCTGTTCGTGGCCGGCGCCCTTGGGACGGGCGGGATTCTCGCTCCTCAGGCGCAGGCGGGCGATCTTGCCGCAAGCGATCCCGCCAGATTGCCCCCGCCGCCGGCCGGCGCCGCGGGCTTTCCAAGCCGCGACGCCCACCTCGATCCGCTGCCCGGTTTCGTCGCACCGCCTCCGGGCTACGGCGAGGTGCCGTACTGGTGGTGGAGCGGCGACACGCTCGACAAGGGGCGACTCCTGTGGGAGCTTGAGCAGCTCCATGCCAAGGGCGTGACGGGCGTCCAGGTCAACTATGCGCACGACGGCCGGCTTGTGACCCTGAAGGCCGAGCCGGCGATCTTCTCAGAGGCGTGGTGGGACGTTTGGAGCACCATTGCCGCCGAGTGCAAGAAACGCAACATGGGCATCGGCCTGAGCGGTTACACGCTTGACTGGCCCGGCCGTAAAGACCTTTTCTACGAGAAGATCATCACCGACCCCGAGCTGCGCGGCATGACCCTGGGGCACCAGGCGGCGCGGGCGCAGGGTGGCAAGCCGTTCTCGATGAAGGTGCCCGAGAACACCGTGGGCGCCGTGGCGTATCGGCTGCTCAACGGGGCCGTCGAGCCGGGCACGGAAGTTGACCTGTGCGGGCAGATCAAGGAGGGCACGCTCACGTGGACGCCGCCGGAAGGCGTGTGGCAGATCAGCCTGGTCTCGTGGGCGATGCACGATCTGACGATCAACCCGCTGCACCCGCGGGCCGGCAAGACCATTCTCTCGAAGTTTTTCCAGCCGTTCGAGGACCACAACCCCGGCCGGAAGAGCGACGGCCTCAACTACTTCTTCCAGGACGAACTGCAATTCGGCGTCGGCGGCTGGCTGTGGGGGCCGCAGATGGCCGACGAGTTCCGCAAGCGCAAGGGTTACGATGTGGCCATGGCGCTGCCGGCGCTGTTCGTCGACATCGGCCCGCGGACGCCCAAGGTCCGTCTCGATTACTCCGACGTGATGCTTTCGCTTCAGGAGGAGAACTACTTTCGCCCGATCTTCGAGTGGCACTATGCGCGCGGCATGATCTATGCGTGCGATCCCGGCAGCCGCGGCAAGGACCCGCACCAGTTCGGCGACTATTTTCGGGCCGTCCGCTGGTACACCGCGCCCGGGCACGACACGCCGGGCGGCTCGGCCGATCTCATCAAGGACAAGGTATCGAGTTCCATCGCGCACCTCTACCAGCGGCCGCGCGTGTGGCTTGAGGGATACCACAGCCTTGGCTGGGGCGCGACGCCCGCGCTCATCACCCGCGTGACGTGTCAGAACTACGTGTACGGGGCCAGCCTGCTGAATTTGCACGGCCTGTACTACACGACGTACGGCGGTTTCTGGGAGTGGGCCCCGCCGTGCTACCACTTCCGCATGCCGTACTGGGACCACACGGCGGTGTTCCTCAAGTACTTCGAGCGACTGAGCTACCTGCTGACGCAGGGCGTCCACCGCTCGGACGTGGCGATCGTGTACCCCGTGGCGCCGTTCGAGGCGGGCATGGGCGGCAAGGAGGCCGCGGCCATGGCGTTCCGCGTGGGCCCCGAGTTATATCAGCAGGGTATAGATTTCGATTACATGGACTTTGAGTCGCTGGCGCGGGCCGAGGTCAAGGACCGCCGGCTCTGCGTCTCGGGCGAGGAGTATCGCGTGCTCGTCCTGCCCGCGATGGCGGCAGTGCGCGAGTCGACGCTGACGAAGGCGCTCGAGTTCTACCGTGCCGGCGGCGTCGTCATCGCCTGCGGCTGCCTGCCCGAGGCCAGCGATGCCGCGGGTCGCGAGGACCCGAAACTCGATGCGAGGGTCAAGGAACTCTTCGGCCTGACCGCCGCGGAGGCGACGGCCGGAAAGACCGCTGCGCCCCAGACGAACGCCGCGGGCGGAGTGGGTGTGGCGCTCCTGAGCGGCGCTGCCGCGAAGGCGCTGCCCGCGGGCGCGCTCAAGAACCTTATCGACAAATCGATTCCTCGCGATTTTATCCCCGATGCCCCCGCGCACGTGCTGCACCGCAAGATCGGCGACCATGACGTCTTCATGGTCATGGACACGCCGAAGGACACCGAGTGCTTTTTCCGCGCCAAAGGCAAGGTCGAGTTGTGGGATCCGTGGACGGGCAAGACGGCGCCCCTCCACACGTTCTCGCAAACGGCCGACGGCACGCGCGTGCGGCTGCCGCTGGAGGAGTACGAGGCGCGGATCATCGTCTTCAGCCCGGGCGATCCAGGCGTTGCGGTCGAAAAAACCGATCTCGACACCGTGACGGCCGTCGACGCGTCGGGCGGCCGCGTGACCGTGACCGGCCTTGCGAGCACCGGCGGCAAGAAGCAGGCGACCGTGCGGCAGGGCGGCAAGGCGGTCGAGCTTGAAGGCACGGCGCCGGAGCCGAAGGCGCCGCTGGCGCTCGACGGCCCGTGGGAGTTCGAGATCAAACCCACGATGGACAACCGCTACGGCGATTTCCGCATGCCGGCCACGCCGGGCATGATCGGGGTCGAGGCCCGGCGATTCCGCTACGCCGAGGAGATGCAGGCGGGGGCGAACTGGCAAGCATCGAATCTCGATGACTCGAAGTGGCAGGTCACGACCTGCTCGTTCGGCCCGCGGTTCTGGCGCCTCGGCCCGATCAAGGATGGGGGCGAGGCGGCGGCGCTCGAAGCCAGGCTGGCGGCGCTCGAAACGGTCAACCCTGCGGCGCCCGTCGACGGCAAGCTCTCGTGGAAGCCGTACGAGTACTCGCTCCGCTGGGGCATCGAGGGCGATCCCGGCGCGCAGGACGGCCACCACGGCCTGAAGAAGGCCGTGACGGACTGCTTCATCGCGCTCGGCAGCGGCGGCGAGCCGCGGGGCAACGGCTTCCCGAACGAGGACGCCTACCGCGGGGCGCTGAAGAAGGCGAACGCCGGCGGCGATGCCGCGTGCGTCAATTACCTCTGGACCACGGTCGTTGCAGCAGAGGAGACGGAGGACCATGTGATCGTCAATGGCACCGGGTGGACCATCTTCAGTGCCGCCAAGGAGACGAAGGTCCGCGTGATCGTCGACGGCAATCCGCCCTCGGCCGCGTGGCTGAACGGTGTGCTTCTGGCCAAGGACGCCTTGGAGGCCACGTTGCGGCCGGGCGTCAACCGGCTGCTCCTCAAGTACGTGGGCGACGTGCGCGGCTCGTTCGTCCTGGCCGATGTCGCGGCCCCGAAGTCCGAAGGCCCGCGGCCGCCGCTCGCCATGTCGTCGTACCTGATGCCCGGCGTGGCCCTCTATGACCCGACGCCGTCCGACAAGCCGCACGTCGGGTGGTACCGGTTCACGTCGCCGCCGGGGCTGAAGTTGATGAAAGGTGCGGCACACGGCAAGGTCCGGGCGTGGGCCGGCGGCAAGGAGCTGACGGTCGAGGCCGGCGCCCGCCGCGATGACGGCACGGTCGAGTTCAAGGCGGCGGTGCCCGAGGCCGCTCGGCCCGCGGTGAACGTGGCCCTTCGGATCGAACTGGAGCCCGGCTACCACGCGGGCGCAGCGATTCCCGATCCGATCGCGCTCGACTGCGCGGCGGGCGAGATCGCGCTCGGCGACTGGTCGAAGCGGGGCGTGCTTGAGCATTACTCGGGCGGCGCGTGGTATCGCAAGAAGGTCACGCTGGCGACCGACCAGGCGCAGGGCAGCGTTACGCTCGACCTGGGCGAGGTGGTCGCGACCGCCGAGGTCCGCGTGAACGGCCGACCGGCGGGCATTCTCACGGCCCAGCCGTGGCGCGTCGATATCTCGTCGCTGGTGAAGCCCGGCGAGAACCGGATCGAGGTCCTCGTTTACAACACGCTCTCGAACCATTATGGCACGATTCCGACCCGGTACCCCGGCAAGCCCGTGTCGGGCCTGATCGGTCCGGTCCGGATTCTGACGCAGCAGCCGGTGGTGCTGACGGCCAAGTGACGGTGAGCCGCCGCGGGCGCCGGGCGCTACCGGCGCGGCCGTGGCCCTACAACGCAAGGAGGTTGCAACATGTTTCCCTGGAACGTCCTTCAGAACCTGGGCTGGGCGGTGGTCTTCTCGATCGTGGGAGCGGCGCTGGGCATCGTCCTCGTGCTCGGGGCGTCGGTCTGGCTGCCGCGGCTCATCGAGCGTTTCACGCCCAACCTGGACGAGGAAAAGGAGATCGCGCGCGGCAACGTGGCCGTGGCCGAGTACTTCGGCCGGGTCGTCGCGGCCAGCATCCTCGGCGTGAGCATCGTGGTCGCCGCGGCGGTCGTCGCCGGCGTTATTGCGGCGCTGTACTAATACGACAACGTTACTTGGCAGATTGGCAGTCAGCCCCGACGGGGCGTCTTTCTTAGCCCAGGGTGAAGGGCGAAGCCCGAACCCTGGGTACGCATACGAAGACGCGTTAATCAAGCCCCATCGGGGCGCCTTGGGTCGATGCGTCCGGTTGCCAGTCGTTCGGCAAGACGCCCCTGCCGGGGCTTGGTCGTGCCGGAGGGTTGCGCTTACCCAGGGCTCGACTAAAGTCTTCGCCCTGGGCTAAGAAAAACGCCCCTCACGGGGCTTGTCGGATGAAATTCATAGCGTTGGAGTACAGAGAGGTGTGGCAATGACCCAACGAATGCTCGGCGGTCTTGCGCTGCTTCTGACGTTGCTGCTGGCGGGCGAGGCGTTGGCCCGCGGCGGCGGCGGATGCCTTGAAGAGGGCACGCCCGTCCTGACGCCCGACGGGCCGGTGCCCATCGAACGCCTTGCGCCGGGCGACGCCGTCCTGACCGTGCGTAGCGGCAAGCTCTGCCGCGCGACCGTTGTGGCCCGCACGCGTGTCGAACCCGAGGTGTACCTCGAATTCACCTGCGGCGATCGCACGCTGCGCGTTACGTCGGAGCATCCGCTGGCGGTCGCGCCGGGGGCGGGCGTCTTTCGCCTCGCGTCCACCGTGAGCGCGGGCGACCGGCTTATTGTCTGGGACGGCGACGGCGTACGCGGCGCCGCCGTGACCTCCGTCCGGCGCGTCCCGGCGTTGCGGCCGGCGTACAACCTGATGGTCAGCCCGGGCGGGACGTTCCTTGCCGGCGGCCTCCTCGTGCATAACAAGGGCTGTTTTCTGCCCGATACGCCCATCCTCCGGGCCGACGGCACCGCGGTGCCGATTCGCGATGTCCGCCCCGGCGACGACCTTCTCGCATACACCGCGGACGGCGCCATTACGCACGCCGCGGTACGCGAAGTCCTCGTGCATGAGGTCGAGGAATATGTCGAGGTGGCGACGGCGAGCGTTACGCTGCGCGTGACGGCCGAGCACCCGTTCTACGTCGGCGACGGCACGTTCAAGACCATCGAGGCCCTGGCGGCCGGCGACCGGATCTGGGTCCTCGACGGGCAGGGCCTGCGAGCCGAGCCGATCGCCCGGATCGAGCGGTTCGCTGGCCCGGTCCGCGTCTACAACCTGAGGACCGATGAGCCCCACACATACTTTGCCGCCGGCGTCGCCGTCCACAACAAAGGGGGCGGATGTTTCCCGGCCGGCACGCCCGTCCTGACGCCCGACGG
>PMZT01000002.1 GCA_003170085.1 Planctomycetia bacterium
GCTCCACTACGATTGCGGCCAGCCAACCCGTGGAGTTCAAGGTCGGCGACCTGACCGCCATTATGCAGGATAATGATCCAGCCGTCCTGGAGAAGATGCGGACTCCAGCAAACCCATACCAAGCCCAGTTGGTTCAGATCACCGAGAAGAACGGCAACACCCTGACGCTCTCTCGGCCGCTCTACTACACCTACAACCCGGCCATGAACGTGCGAATTGCAAAGATCGGCCTGACCCAAGGCGCGGGGGTCGAGGATCTGTATTTCGAGCTGACGAACACGACTCCCGACCCGCACCAGGACAACTGCAACATCTTTATCGCCCAGGCGGTTGGCTGCTGGGTGAAGAACATCGAGAGCTACAAGTGCAACAAGACCCACGTGGTGCTGTGCCAGTGCCTGGGTTGCGAGGTGCGGCACTGCTACTTTCGCGATGGCATAGTCCATAACACGTCCATCCCTTACGGCGTGCAGGTGTGCGAGCGGGCGACGGACAACCTGGTTGAAGACAACGTGTTCTACCTGCTGCACGTGTCGATGCTGGCCCAGAACGCGGCCACCGGCAATGTCTTCGGCTACAACTACTCGCACCGGCTGTACAGTCACGATTTCAAGACCGAGAACTACCTGGGCTGCGATATGGCGTTTCACGGCGGCAACGCGAATTTCAACCTGTATGAAGGCAACGTGGGCGTCCAGCCCGTCTTCGACACCACGGTTTTCTAACTCTGGTTAAAGCAATGACTTAGCGTCGGCGATAGCCGCCTAGTGTCACGCCTTGACCTATCGGCACATCGGGGGCATTGCTCATGCGGGCGGCTCCTGGACCATCGGCGGGACCGCCAGGCGGCAGGCGGCGAACACCTTGCCGGCCACGCCGCGGGTCGGGCTTCGCACCAGGTAGCCCTTGCCGCCGACGCTCAGTTTCATCCGCACCATCGCGTCCAAGTCTCGAACGATGTCGGCCCACTCCAAGTTGTGGCCGGCCGCCGCCAATCGATCTTCCAACTCCTTCATCAGCGTCAACGCCAGGAACGAACAGAACACGTGCCCGCGGATCGTGTCGTTGCATTTGTGGAAGATCGGCCGAGTCTCCAAGATACTCTTGGTCGTCCGGAAGATGTCCTCCACCATCCACAGGTCCTTATATCGCAGGGCGATCTCGGCCGCCTCACAATCAAACCGATTGGTCCGCAGCACCCACTTGCCGTCGAACCGCGCTTCCTCCTTCACCTTGGCATAGTCGATGCCAAACACCTTCTCGCCCTGGCAGGAAAGGTACTTTCGATACCCTTTATTTCCCACTAACGATTTGGCCCCGGCCTTGAGTTGATCCTCCAACGACTTGACGATCGCCTCCCGATCCATCCGATCCTTGATCGCTTGCTCCTCATTGTGACAGACCACGTAACGCCGATCTCTCCCATCCTCGCCGGTGAAGCGAATATCCTTCACCTTCAGCGGCGACGGACTCTTGCTCTGCTCCCGTTTCCCATGCACCTCATGGTAAGCTCCGCCCCACGATAGCACCGTGTCGCGAACCTCGCGGGCGCTCCGCAGCCTCGCCCCCAGAATGTAACTCAACCCCGCCGGGTTGTCCTCCAACTTGGCCACCGTATCTTTGCTAATCATCCCCCGGTCCGCCACCACGCACACCTTATCGATCCCAAACCGGTGGACCAATCGATCCACCACCGGCAGCAACGTCTTGACATCCGTAGTGTTCCCCGGCCAGAACTCGCTGCACACCGGCCGGCCCTNNTTCAGGTCCGGCCGGTGATCCTTGTTGTGGCCATACTGCCCGATCGTCTCTCCGCCGTCACCCTCGAAGTAGAGACTGGTGGTATCAAAGAACGCCAGCGACAAATCCGTGAACAAGTCCCGCCGACGGGCGAACAGTTCCTCCTCGATCAGGTCTTTGGTACACCTTGGGGAAAACGGCGTCGCCCACGCCTGCTGACCAGAAGGCAGAGCCGATCCCAGCCAACCCATCGCCCGATACAGGTGTTGAAGCTCCAGCCCCTCCACCCCCTCGATCAGGTAATCTTCCTTCCACTTCTCCGCCGCNNGTTAGGAATATCGCCCGCTCCACAGCAAAGTCGAACTTGCGATGGGTCAACTGTTTGGCCAGAACCTCCGGCACGCCCAGTTGCTCCCACAGCCGCCCGAACACCAGCGGCCCGCCGGTCCGCAGGCTCTCCGTCACCTCCGCCGTTCCGCGGGCCGCCTCCCCCAGCACCGCCAGCCGATCGCTGAACCGCTGCATCGACAGCAGCAGTTGGTCGAGCTGCCCGCTGGCCCGCAGTTGATCCAGCCGGCCCAGCCGGTGCAGCACCCGCTGGCGGACTTTGCCGTCGGCCCACTGGTTTTCCACGATCAGCAGGTAGGTTCGCTGGCCGTTGCGTTGGGCGCGAAGGAACATGGCGTGGCCTCCGAGTGTCACCAGCAATTATGACACATGAGGCCATAAAANNTTGACATCCACAGGTCGTGGCGTGACACTATGTTCTCTCGGAATTCGCCGGCTCCCCCGCTGGGAACCCCGAAAATCAAGCTTTTTCGCCCCAAACCGCCCCACTGCTGTCGAAGACGGGCTTGGGCTTGTCGCCATCGAGGAAGATGTTTCCGGGTTGGGCGGTGCGAACGCCGACCTCAATAGGGCTGCGCGGGACAAACTCGCGCGGGGCCTGGCCCTTCTCAAGCTGGAC
>PMZT01000111.1 GCA_003170085.1 Planctomycetia bacterium
ACCCTCGAACCGGAGCAAGGCATTATCACCTCTGACAATGGGCAATCCATGCAGTGTTCGGTTGGGAGAAAAGGTGGTATAATTCGTCACGCAGCGGGGCGAAGTCTCTCGACCGGGCGCCGACCTGAGCAGGCAGCCGAACATTCTCAATAAATGGAGCCGTCATGAGAAGGCAGATCGTCGGAACCATGCTTTTTGCCGCCACCGCGCTGGCGGCACTGTCGGGCGCTGCGGAGGACAAGCCCGTCAAGGCCGCCGCCCAATACCAGGGATGGCAGCACGCGGGTTCCCTCTACATCCTGACGACTTCTGACGGCGCCCATTTACCGGCATCGGCTTCGGAAGACGGATTCCCGTTGCTGGTGCGGCTGCACAAGGATTTCTTTGATTTCAGCCAGGCGAAGGCCAACGGAGAGGACATCCGTTTCTCCACGAGTACGGGCACGCCCCTGGCGTATCAGGTTGAGGAATGGGATGCGGCAAACGGAGCGGCCAGCATCTGGGTGCGAATGCCCAACATCAAGGGTGACGCGCGCCAGGAAATAAGAATGTATTGGGGAAAGGCCGACGCGGCCAGCGAATCCAGCGGGTCGGCGGTGTTCAACGAGTCGAACGGATACCTGAGCGTCTGGCACATGAACGATCCGGTGAAGGATGAAGTGGGCACGCTCGAAGCGAAGGATACGGGCACCGCTTCCTCTTCCGGCATCATCGGCAAGAGCCGCCGCTTTGGCGAAGGCAAGGGGATCAACTGCGGGGAGAAGATCGCAACCTATCCTTCCGGCGCCGGTCCGCATTCTTCCGAGGCTTGGTTCAGGGCCGACAAGCCGAACGCGACCATCCTGGGCTGGGGCAACGAGCAGGCCCAGGGCAAGGTGGTGATGCAGTTTTCCAGTCCGCCGCATATCAATATGGACTGCTATTTCTCCGGCGGAAATGTCGCGAGCGGCGCCACGATTCCCATGTCCCAATGGACGCACGTGGTACACACCTACAGAAATGGGGAGTCCCGTGTCTACGTGAACGGAGTGCTTGACGGCGCCAATACATCCAGAGGAGGCCCGCTGGCGATCAAGAGCCCGGCCCGGATGTATATCGGCGGCTGGTACAACAACTTCAACTTTGTCGGCGACATCGACGAGGTGCGGATTTCCAAGGTCACGCGCTCCGCCGACTGGGTGAGGCTGGAATACGAGAACCAGAAGCCCCTGCAAACGCTGGTCGGCTCGCTGGTGCAGCCGGGCACGGACTTCTCGGTCTCCAAGGAGAAGATGACCGTATTGGAGGGCAAGAGCGCCACGGTGTCGGCCAAGGCCGGAGGCGCGCAGAAGGTCTATTGGATCCTCAAGAGAGACGGCCGGGAAACGCTTGCCGCCGTGGACCGGTATACGTTTACGTTTGATGCCGGCCGAGTGGTCGGAGACAAATCGCTCACCCTTCAGTTCAAGGCCATCTATGCCAACGAGATCAAGACCCAAGACATTCCTGTTACGATCAAGGAAGATATCCCGGAACCGGTGTTCACCCTGAAAGCGCCGAACAAGTGGGATGGACGGGAGACGATCGAGGTCGTGCCGCAGATCGCCAATCTGACCGAAATGCAGGCCAAGGGCGCCGGCCCTCTGAATTACACCTGGACCGTTTCGGATATCGCCGCAATCAAGGAGATGGCGCCGGGGAAACTCATCCTCATGAGGGCACAGAACAGCGGCAGGATGACCATCACACTGGCCCTTAACAACGGCGGGGCTGAGACCGTCAACACCACCACGATCGTGGTCAGCGAGCCCAAGAAAGATGCCTGGGTTGAACGGACGCCCGCAAAGGATGAAAAACCTGAGGACAACCAGTTCTATGTCCGCGACGACAAGAATGAAGGCACGCTTTTCTATAACGGGACCTTGAATGAAGCCGCCGACTCCGTCTTCCTGAAGGTTTATGCCGGGGATCAATTGTACAAGACCGAAAGCCGGCCACTGTCGGCCGACAAGGCCTATGCCTTTTCGGTAAAGCTTAAACCGGGTCTCATCAAGTACAAGATGGAGTTCGGGTCCAAGAGCGGCGGCCGCGAGACCGTCCTGCACACCGCCGCCAATCTGGTGTGTGGGGACGCTTACCTCATCAATGGTCAATCCAACGCGGTTGCGACGGATTTCGGGAAGGAAGACCCCACCTTCCGCAGCGAATGGATACGCACCTTCGGCAGCATGTCGGGGAGCCCTCAAGGCGTCAGGCTTTGGGGCAATGCGGTGCACCGAAGCCGCGACGCAGAGAGGCTGCAGATTGGCTATTGGGGCATGGAACTTGGCCGCCGTTTGGTGGAAAGCCATAAGATCCCCATCTGCATCATCAACGGGGCCGTCGGGGGCACCCGGATTGACCAGCACCAGCGGAACCCGCAGAATCCCCAGGACATGACGACGATTTACGGGCGATTGTTGTGGCGTGTGCAGCAGGCCCGGCTGACCCACGGCATCCGCGGCGTTCTGTGGCACCAGGGCGAAAACGACCAGGGCGCCGATGGCCCCGACGGCGGCTTTGGCTGGGAGACGTACCGGAAGTACTTCATCGATCTGGCGGCGTCCTGGAAGCTGGACTACCCCAACATCCAGCACTATTACATTTTCCAGATCTGGCCCCGGTCCTGCTCGATGGGCGTCAACGGCTCCGACAACATGCTGCGGGAAGTACAAAGGATCTTGCCGTCGTGTTTCTCCAACATGGGCATCATGTCCACGCTGGGCATCAAGCCTCCCGGGCCCGCCCATTATCCTGCTGCCGGCTACGCGGAAATGGCTCGCCTGATAGGCCCCCTGGTGGAGCGGGACAACTACGGGAAGGTTTTCGACAAGCCCATCACGCCGCCCGACCTTAAGAAGGCGTATTATACGAGCGACCGGAAAGACGAAATCGCCCTGGAATTTGATCAACCCATGGCCTGGAAGGATTCCTTGGCGAGCCAGTTTTACCTGGATGGAGAGAAGGGCAAGGTGGCCTCGGGCGCCACGTCCGGAAATGTGATCACGCTCCAACTGACGGCGGCCGCGACGGCCCGTACAGTCACCTACCTTGATAGTGGGGCGTGGAGTCCGGATAATCTTCTCTATGGAGAAAACGGCATTGCCGCGCTCACGTTCTGCGGGGTTCCGATTCTCCCCGGGAAGCCGTCCCCCTGATGTGCCGTGGTGCTCTGGCCGGAACAGAAGCACAGGATGATGCGAACTCACAGGAGAAGTGCCATGCGGAAGATGCAAGACACCCCGCAGCGTGCCGCCGTTCTGGTTATCGCCATGGCGTTAATGACCGGCAGCGGACTCGCGGCCGCCCCGCCACCGGCGCCGCCCGATCTCACTCAGGCCGGCACGGTCGATCGCACGTTGACCTATAATCTCGGCGCCACGGGGCTTCGCGGGTGGATTTATACCAAGCCCGCCAACTTCTTCGAGAGCGTGCAAGGGCGGACCACGACGGCCAGCCGGCAGATTCTGGTCACGCATGTCGGGGCAAAGTCGCCGGCGGACGGCGTGATGAAAGTGGACGACGTGATCCTCGGCGCCGGCGGCAAACCGTTTACCGCCGACGCCCGCAAAAGTATGGCGCTGGCAATTCAGGAAGCCGAGAAGGCTGCGAATGGGGGCATCCTGAAGCTGACCCGCTGGCGGGCGGGCAAGACCGAAGAGGTGCAACTCAAGCTGAGAGTCATGGGGATCTATGCCGACACCGCGCCCTACAATTGCCCCAAATCGAAGCTCATCTTCGACGAGGCCTGCAAGGTGCTTGAGAAGGAACCGCTCAAGGAGGATATCTGGGGAGCGGTCAACGGCCTGGCGCTGATGGCGGCTGGCAATCCCGACTCACTGCCCCGAGTGCGGGAGTTTGCCCGGAAGATCGCGCCTCTGACGCTGAAGCTGGAATTGAAAGACGGAATGGTGACGTGGGACTGGGGATACCGGAACCTCTTCCTCTGCGAGTATTACCTGCTCACCGGCGACAAAGAGGTGCTGCACGCCATCAATGAATACACCGTCTCGCTCGCCAAGGGGCAGAGTATGTACGGCACCTTCGGGCATGGCATTGCGCCCCCGTCGCCCGAGGGCAAACTCCACGGATCGATTCCTCCCTACGGCCCGGTGAATGCCGCGGGGCTGGTGGCCAACATCGCCATCGTCATGGGCAAGAAGTGCGGCGTGAAGGATCCGGAGATCGACCCCGCCATCGGCAGGGCCTCCAGGTTCTTCGGCTACTTTGTGGACAAAGGCGCGATTCCCTACGGCGAACACATGCCGTGGCCGTACCATGACAACAACGGCAAGAACGCCATGACCGCCCTGTTGTTCGCCGTTCAGGGGAACCGGATTAGGGAAACGCAATTCTTCGCGAAGATGGTCACCGCGTCCTACCAGAACCGGGAATACGGACACACCGGCCAGGGATTCAGTTATCTGTGGGGCGCTCTGGGCGCCAATACCGGCGGACCTGCCGCGGCGGCGGCCTTTATCAAGGAAGCCTCGTGGCACCTCGACCTCGTGCGGCGCTGCGACGGATCATTCACCTATGACGGCGGCGAGCAATACGGACCCGGCAAGACCGACGACAACACCTACTACGGCAAGAGCAGCTACGACGGCCTGAGTCCGACAGCCACTTATGTCCTCACCTATTCGCTGCCCCTGAAGAAACTCTGCATCACCGGCAGGGACGCGAATCAGGCCAACTGGCTCAGCACAAAGGACGTAGCCGAGGCCGTCGCTTCCGGCCGCTTCGATCTGGACCGCAAGACCAGGAACACGGAGGAGCTCCTCGCCGCACTGGGCGACTGGTCACCCGTTGCCCGCAGTTGGGCGGCGGAGGAACTCGGCCGGCGTCCCAACAAGAAGGAACTGGTCGCCCCGCTCATCGCCATGGCGGAGGGGCCTGATGCCCGAAAACGCCAGGGCGCCGCGGAGACCCTGGGGTACCTGGGCAGTGCCGAAGCGCTGCCGGTGCTGGTCCGGCTGCTCACCCACGAGGACCGCTGGCTGCGGGTCAAAGCCGCGAATGCCCTCAAGAACATGGGCGATACGGCGAAACCCGTCGTCCCCGACATGCTCAAGGCGGTTGCCGTAACCGCTGAGCCCCTCGATCCGATCGTCTGGGACGATCCCATCCAACTCACCCACGGCGAGCTGGCTGCGGCCTTGTTCAAAGGGCTGCTGCGAAATTCCATAAAGGGAATCGACCCGGAACTGCTCTATCCGGCGATCCGGGCCATCTCGAAGAACGCCGACGGCATGGCCAGGGCACAGCTTGCTCACACGTTCACCGACCTCCTGACCCTTGAGGATGTGCAGGCGCTGGCGCCGGACATATTGGCTGCTGTCAAAACGCGGTGCCCGGCGGACACGATGTTTGGCAATGGGATCCGCATGGCCGGATTCAAAGCCTTGACGAAATATCACTTCAAAGAAGGCATCGAAGTGGGCGTCCTCTTCGCGAAAACCCAGGGTGGCCACGGCAGCGAAAGCCGAACCGGGGAAATCATGAAGGAGATCATAGGCTATGGCACGGCCGCCCGCCAAGCGGTGCCGGGGTTGAAGGAGCTGATCGTGGCCCTGAACGATCAATGCAAGAGAGGGGAATTTCCCGCCGGCGAACTCAATAACAGGAGAGTTGCCGCCGTCGAGGAGGCCATCAAGGCTATCGAAGCCGCAACAACGCAGCCGGAGTTGCGCAGCATTGCGCCGCTGCCGCTTAAGGCGAATCAGGGGAAGTGACAGGATATCTCATGAAGAAACACGTGGTGGGGGCCTTGTTGCCCGAACTGAGGAAGCAGCAGGCAGAATTGCCTGCGGAGAAAAGGACGGAGAACCGTTATGGATCGCCGTGAGTTTCTCAAGGGCGGCGCCGCCGTGCTGGTCTTCGGACTGAGCGTCCGCGCCGGGGCGGCGCTCGGACCTGAAGATCGCGCCGGGCGCCCGAACATCCTCCTGTGCATGTCGGATGACCAGGGCTGGGGCGATGTGAGCTACAACGGCCTGAAGCAGATCCAGACGCCCACACTGGACGCCATGGCCACCGCGGGCCTGCGGTTCAACCGTTTCTACGCCGCACACCCGAGTTGCTCACCCACGCGGGCCAGCGTGATGACCGGCCGCCACCCGAACCGCATGGGATGCTTCTGGCCGGGCATGCCCCTGAAACTCCAGGAAATGACCATCGCGCAGGCCGTGAAGCGGGCCGGCTATGCAACCGCGCATTTCGGGAAATGGCATTTGAACGGCGTGGCCGGTCCCGGTAAGCCGATTGCCGCCTCCGACCCGCTCGGCCCCGGTCGATTCGGTTTCGACGAGTGGTTCTCCGTCTCCAACTACTTTGACACGGACTGGACCTTCAGCCGCAACGGCGAGAACGTGAAGGTGCCCGGCGACGGTTCGGATGCTATCGTGGCCGAGGCGCTGAAGTTCATCGAAAAGAACGCGAAGCAGGACAAGCCTTTCTTCGCGTGCGTCTGGTTCGGTAGTCCGCACGCCCCGCACAAGCCCACGCCGGAGGACCTCAAGGCGGCCGGCGGTTCGGCGTACTATGGTGAGATCGTGGGGATTGATCGCGCCATGGGCACACTGCGCAGCGGCCTGCGCAAGCTCGGCATCGCCGACAACACGATGGTCTGGTTCAACAGCGACAACGGCGCGTGGTTCGACCCCGCCCACCCGGACGAGAACGGCACGAACGGTCCGTTCCGCGGCCGCAAGGGTGACATGTACGAGGGCGGCATCCGCGTGCCCGGGCTGATCGAGTGGCCCGCGCACATCAAGCGGCCCGCCGTGACCGACGTGCCCGTCTGCACGAGCGACATCTATCCGACCGTCGTGGACCTCCTGAAGATAACCATACCCGATCAGGTGAAGCCGCTCGACGGAATCAGCCTCATGCCGCTCCTGGACGGGCAGATGAAGGAGAGGCCCAGCCCGATCGGGTTCTGGCAGTGCAACGGCGGCCTGTCCTCGAATAACGGCTTTTCGGCCTGGAACGACAACCGTTATAAGCTCGTCAAGCTTGCCGCCAACAAGTACGAGCTTTACGATCTGACGGCTGATCCGTCTGAGAAGACCGACCTGGCCGTCAAGTGCCCGGAGATCCTCAACCGGATGAAGGCCGAGTTGGAGACCTGGCAGCAGTCGGTGCTGCGGAGTTGCCGCGGCGAGGACTACTTCGCTAAACCGTAGGGCGTGGAAGGTGTCGGCGCCCACGAAGTAACGGTGTTGTTCCGACCGTGAGGAGCTTGGCATGTCGCGAGAGAACGGCTGCACCCGCAGGAACTTTCTGAAGACGGCGGCCGTCGCGGCGGGATTGACCTGCGGGCTACCTCGCGCTGCGGGCGGCGGCTCGGAGTCCGGCCGGCCCGGCAAGAGGCCGAACGTCATCTACATCCTTGCTGATCAACTGCGCTACCAATCCCTCGGCTACGCGGGGGACGCCAAGGCCAGAACGCCCCACATCGACCGGCTCGCATCGCAGGGCGTCAGTTTCCGGCAGTGCGTGTCGTCCATGCCGGTCTGCGCGGCCTACCGGGCGTCGCTGCTGACGGGCAAGTACCCCTCGAGCACGGGTATGGCCATTAACGAGTTGCGCATCAACCCCAACCAGCGGTGTCTCGGGCACGTGGTGACGGAGGCCGGTTACGAGACGGGGTACATCGGAAAGTGGCACCTGTGGGCCAACGAACTCGGCAACCACAACGCCATGAAGAACTCCTACATCCCGCCGGAGATGAAGAAGTATCGCCTGGGGTGGGACGGGTTCTGGGCAGCGTACAACTTCAATCATAGTTATTACAAGAATTTCTATTACATGGACGAGCCCGTCAAGCACACGTTCGCGGGCTACGAGCCGGACGGTCAGACCGACATGGCCGTCGACTTTATCCGGAAACACGCCGCGACGGACAAGCCCTTCTACCTGACGTTGTCGATGGGCACGCCGCACGACCCGTGGGGGCCGGACAACGTGCCAGAGAAGTACCTCAATATGTTCAAGGACGTGGAGTTCCCGCTGCCCGCCAGTTGGTCCGACGTCCCCGACCCCTACATGGACCGCAACGCGGAACCCAAACCCTGGCTCGCGCAGTGGAAGCCCAATCTGCCCGCCTACCAGCGCGTGTACTACGCCATGACGGCGAACCTCGACGACAACGTCGGCCGGATCATGGCCGCCGTGGAGGCCGCCGGGATCGCGAACGACACCGTCATCGTCTTCACGTCCGACCACGGCGAGATGTTCGGCGCCAACGGGCGGGTGTTCAAACTCACCTTCTACGATCCTGCCGCCCGCGTGCCGATGATCGTCCGCTGGCCCGGCGCGATCCCCGGCGGGCTTGTTTCCGACGCCTGCATGGGTACGCCGGACATCATGCCCACGCTGCTGGGGCTGATGGGCCTGGCCATTCCCGGCACCGTCGAGGGGATGGACCTCAGCCCGCTGGCCCGCGGCCGCAGCGGCCCCGAACCCGAGTTCGCCTTCCTACAGGGACTGGGGCACACCTGTCAATGGAACGACGGCTTCGAGTGGCGGGCCGTGCGCGACAAGCGGTACACGTATGCGATCTATCGCCGGGACAAGTCTGAACTGCTGTTCGACAACCAGGGCGATCCGCTCCAGATGCGGAACCTCGCCCGCGATCCGGCCCACGGGGATACGCTGGATCGCCTTCGCAAGCAGATGGCAGAGAAGATGAAGTCCCTCGATGACACGTTCGAGGCGTGTACGTGGTACAGAGACCACTGGACCGACGGCAAGCGAAACGTCGTGGCCTCGGCAAAGGGCAAGTTCTGAAGCGTGCCCTGACGCCTCGGCCCTACGCCTGCAAGCCCGGTTATCCGAGAAGTTTGCGGCGACTATCCACGAACGGCGTGTGTAGAATAGGGGCCCGCCCACCCCGAAGGCCGAGTTTCTGGAGATACGGGGAGTGGCTGCAAGGAGTGGTCATGGGGGGAGTGATAGGCAGGTCAGCCCGTCAACCGTGGCCGGATACGTTGCCATGCCGCAGGAGAAGTGAATATGGGGTGGCTGGCCCTCGGCGCGGTTCTCCTGGCCTCCTGGAACTCACCCTATCCTGCCGCCGATGAAAGAGCGAATGTTCTATACACGTCGTTTACGGAGGAGCCCCGGCACCTCGACCCTGCCCGTGCCTATGGCAGCGGCTACGATCAGTTGTACCAGATTCTGGAGCCGCCTTTCCAATACCACTTTCTCAAGCGTCCCTACACGCTATTGCCACTGACCGCAACCGACGTACCCCGGCCGGAAACCCGGACCCTCACCTGGCGGGGCGAGACCCTCCAGGCCACCGTTTACACGATCCGGATCAAACGCGGCATCCGCTACCAGAATCATCCGTGTTTCGTCGAGGCGAACCGCCGGCTCACGCCGGAAGGCGTCCGGCAGGTCCGGTCGGTCGAGGACTTTGCCCAGGCGGCCACGCGCGAACTCGTGGCGGCCGACTATGTCCTTGCCATCCGGCGGCTGGCGGATCCGCGCCTTTCGTGCCCCGTTCTTCCCACGCTCAAGCAGAACATCCTTGGCCTGCGCGAGTACGGCGACATGCTGGCGTCGGCCATCGACGAGGAGCGGAAACGTCGCCGCGAGATCGCCGGTCCCTTGTACAATCAGGAGCAGGACGAGAAGTACAGGCCGATCCGGCTGGACTACGGCGCCTTTGAGTTCCCGGGTATCCGCGAGGTCGATTCCCACACGTTCGAGGTCGTGCTGCCGCATCCTTACCCGCAGATCCTGTACTGGATGATCCTCCCCTTTTTCTCGCCGGTCCCGCCGGAAGCGACCGAGTTCTTCGACCAGCCCGTGCTCCTGGAGCGGTCGATCATCTTCGACAGGAACCCTGTCGGCACAGGGCCTTACCGATTGGCCGAATACGATCCGACCAATCAGATTGTCCTCGTGCGGAACGAAAACTTCCATGGGGAGGCGTACCCTGATCTGGCACGGCCCGGCGCGGACGACCCGAATGCGCTGGCGCTGTATGAGAAGATGCGCGCCGAGGGCATGTTGGCCGACGCCGGCAAGCCGTTGCCGATGACGGACCGGGTCGTGCTGCGGCGCGAGAAAGAGTGGATTCCGCTGTGGAACAAGTTCCTCCAGGGCTACTATGACATGTCGGAGATCAGCAGCGACCTCTTCGACCAGGCGGTCACGCTCACGTCGCAAGGCGATGTGCGGGTCTCGGACGAGATGGCCCGGCGCGGCATCCGGCTGTTGACCACCCCGTTGCCGAAAGTGTACTACCTCGCGTTCAACATGCGGGATCCGCGGGTCGGCGGCTATAGCGAAAAGCAGCGCAAACTGCGACAGGCGATCAACATCGCGTTTGACTCGGAGGAGGAGATCGCCATCTTCTTCAACGGCCGGGGAATACCCGCCCACAGCCCCATTCCGCCGGAGGTCTTCGGCTACGAAGACGGCGAGGCGGGCATCAACCCCTTCTCTTACCGGTGGGATGCGAGGCTGAAGAAGCCCGTCCGCCGGTCACTCGAGGAGGCGAAACGCCTGCTGGCCGAGGCGGGCTACCCCGACGGCTATGGCCCCGACGGCCGGCCGCTCGTGATCGGTTTTGACAACGCGTACGTGAGCGCGACTGACCGGCCGCACCTCAGGTTCATCGTCAAGCAATTCGCGAAACTCGGCATCCGCCTGGAATCGCGGACCAGCGACTATAACCGTCTCTGGGACAAGGTGATGGACGGCAACTACCAGTTGCTTGCCTGGGGGTGGCTGGCGGACTACCCTGACCCGGAGAACTTCCTGTTTCTGCTCTACGGCCCCAACGCCCGGGGCAAGGGCGGCAGCGAGAACAACGCCAACTACGCCAATCCCGAGTTCGACAGGCTGTTCGTACAGATGCGGAACCTATCGAACACGCCGGAGCGACTCGCGCTCATCCGCCGGATGAACCGCCTCTTCCAGGAAGACGCGCCGTGGGTGCTTGGGAATCACCCCGTTTTGTACGCGCTTGTTCACCAGTGGTATGGTAATGCATACCCACATGCCATGTACCCCAACATCATGAAGTACCGGAAGATCGACGTCGGCGCCAGGGCCGATCGCCAGAACCAGTGGAATACTCCGCACTGGGGGCCTGTGCTGGTGGTTCTCCTGGTGCTCGCGGTCCCCGCCGCGGCGGGCATCCGGGCCGCCATCCGACACGCACGAGAGGCCTGACCGCATGATCGCGTACTTCATACGACGCCTGCTCTACGCCGCGCCGATCGTCGGGGGCGTTCTCGTCCTGACGTTCATACTATTCTTCGTGGTGAACAAGCCCGACGACATGGCGCGGCGGATCCTGGGCGAGAAACAGGCCACTCCCCAGGCCATCGAAAACTGGAAACGCGAGCACGGCTACCACCTCCCCCTGTTTCTGAACACCGACGAGCAGGGTCTCAGGAAGGTCACGGCCACCTTGTTCTTCCAGAAGGGCGCGCGGCTGCTCGTGTTCGACCTCGGGCGGTCCGATGTCACCGACCGCGACATCGCCGCCGAGATCAGGCGGAGGATGGGCCCCAGCCTGGCCATTGCGGTGCCTACGTTCGTGCTGGGCATGGCGGTGAGCGTCACCATTGCCCTCATCATCGCCTTCTGCCGGGGAACCTACCTGGACCGATGGGGAACCGTGGTCTGCGTTCTGATGATGTCGGTCTCATCGCTCTTTTACATTATTGTGGGGCAGTTCATCTTTGCGGTCTGGCTGCGGTTGTTCCCGATCTCCGGGTTCGACTGGGGCGGGTCGATGCCGAAGTTCGTCGTCCTGCCCATCCTCATCGGCCTCGTGGACGGCATCGGCGGCGGCGTGCGCTATTACCGCACCGTGGTGCTCGAGGAGACGGGGCGCGACTACGTCCGGACCGCGCGGGCCAAAGGCCTCAGCGAAGCGGTCGTGCTTTTCCGCCACGTCCTCAAGAACGCCCTGATCCCCATCCTGACCAATGCCGTGACGGCCATTCCCTTCCTGTTTATGGGCAGCCTGATTATGGAATCGTTCTTCGCGATTCCGGGGCTGGGCAGCATGACCATCGATGCCATTCACGCGCAGGATTTTGCCGTCGTGCGGTCCGTGGTTTACATCAGCGCCTTCCTGTACATCGCCGGCCAGTTGATGACGGATTTCAGTTACACGCTCGTGGACCCGCGCGTCACGCTGGGCGCCGGCGATACACGCAACCTTTACAGCGCGCCGTCGTGCTCCGACGCCGCCCTATTCCTGGGCCTCTTCGCTGCGATGGCGGCCGTTGCGGCCGGAGGCTATTTCGGCGTCCGGTGGCTGTCGGAGTCGCCCGCCGTCAGCGGCCTGCGCGTGCCCCTGCTGCCGAACGCGGCGCTCGTGCTCACGGTGCTGGGGGCCGCCGGCTTCTGGCTCAGGGCGCGCCGGCGCGAACTCTGGCGCAGCGCCTGGCGCGAGGTCAGGCGCAGCCCAGTCGCCGTGGCCGCCCTGGCTGTGCTGGGGGTATACGTTGCCATCGCTATCCTCGACAGCGTCTCATGGCGCGACGTGGAGCCCGGCCCCGACGGCGCCCCGCGCCTGACCGCTTCCGGACAGGTGCTCTACACGCCGCCCCGCTCGGCGATCGACCGGATCCTTGCCCCCCTCGCGGCCCCGGAGAAGACCTACTCGGCCCCCTTGGCCGCGCAGTCTCTCATGAGAGAAACCGTCGATGGGGCCGCGGCCGGCGGGACCGTCACGCAGCAGATTTACCCGCCGTTGGATCATCCCGGCCGGCACCTGCTGGGCACCGACAAGGTCGGGCAGGACGTGTTCTGCCAGACCGTCAAGAGCGTACGCACGGGGCTGATTGTCGGTGGGCTCACCACGCTCATTGCGGTGCCTTTCGCCATTCTGTTCGGCGTCCTCGCCGGCTTCTTTGGCGGTTGGGTCGATGATGTGGTCCAGTACGCGTACAGCACGCTGGCCTCGGTGCCGTGGGTGCTGCTGGCCGTGGCTTTCATGCTGGTCTTCGGGCAGGGACTGCCGCAACTGTGTGTGGTGCTGGGCCTGACCGGTTGGGTCTCGTTGTGCCGCGTGCTGCGCGGTGAGACCTTGAAACTGCGCGAACGCGAGTACGTACAGGCCGCGCTGGCGTTGGGGGTCTCGCGGCTTCGTGTCATCTACCAGCACGTGATCCCCAACCTGATGCACCTGGTGCTCATCAGCGTGGTCCTGCGGTTCAGTTGGCTCGTGTTGGCCGAGGCGGTGCTGAGTTACATCGGCGTCGGCGTTGGTCCCGAAACCTCCAGTTGGGGTTCGATGATCGACCAGGCCCGCAGTGAACTGGGCCGCGACCCGATCGTCTGGTGGGGTCTGGCCGGCGCCTTCGTAGCCATGTTCGGCCTTGTGCTGAGCGCCAACCTCTTCGGCGATGCGCTGCGGGATGCCCTCGACCCGCGCCTGCGCATTCGGGAGGAACGGGCATGAGCGGGCCTCTTCTGAAGGTTGAGAACTTGCGGACCTGGTTCCGCACCACCGCAGACCCACTCCGTGCCGTTGACGGTGTCTCGTTCACGCTTGATCGGGGCGAGACGCTCGGCCTGGTGGGCGAGTCGGGCTGCGGCAAGACACTGACAGGCCTCTCGCTCATGCAGCTTGTTCCCCAGCCGACGGGGTACATTGCGGGCGGTTCCGTCCTCTTCGAAGGCCAGAACCTCCTGGCCATGACGGGGCCCGAGAAGCGCAGCCTCCGCGGCCGGAAGATGGCCATGATATTCCAAGAGCCCATGACCAGCCTGAACCCGGTCCTGACGGTCCAGACGCAACTCCTGGAGGCGGTCCGGCGGCGGGAGCGCCTTTCGCGATCCCGTGCGATTGAGCGGGCCCTCTCGGTGCTGCGGCTCGTCCGGATGCCCGACCCGGCCGCGCGACTGGGCCAGTATCCCTATCAACTTTCCGGCGGAATGCAGCAGCGCGTGATGATCGCGATGGCGCTGGCGTGCGAGCCGGCCCTCCTGATCGCCGACGAACCGACGACGGCGCTCGACGTCACCGTGGAAGCCCAGATTCTGGATCTCTTACGCGACCTTCAGGCGCGGCTGGGCACGGCGATCCTGTTCATCACGCACGATCTGGCGGTGGTGGCCGAGATGGCCCGTCGCGTGGCCGTGATGTACGCCGGAAAGATCGTCGAAATGGCGCCGTCCGGCGCGCTTCTCGGCGGGACGGGCCCGATGCATCCCTACACGCAACTGCTGCTCCGCTCGCGGCCGAGCCGCCAGCAGCGCCAACGGCGGCTCGAAAGCATCGGCGGTGTCGTACCCAGCCCGTCCTGCTTCCCGCCGGGCTGCCGTTTCTCGGATCGGTGTCCGCACGCGCTGGATCTCTGTCAGGGCACTGAGCCCGTCCTCGCCGAGGTCGAGAAGGGCCACTTCGTGGCGTGCCACCTGCAGGGTGCACGCCGAGCGGCGGCGGCTGTCGGGCCGCCTGTGGCGGCTGGAGTTAGCGCCGATGCCGGGCGCGAGAACCATCTGCTTCTTGAAGCACGGAGCGTCGTGAAGTACTTCGCTATCCGGAAGGGTGTCCTCAAGCGGATCGTCGGTCATGTCAAGGCCGTGGACGGCGTTGACTTGGCCATCCGCCGCGGCAGCACGGTTGCGTTGGTGGGCGAGTCGGGCTGCGGCAAGACGACCCTCGGTAAAACGCTCATCCGTCTCCTGCCGGCGACGGCCGGCACGGTCCTCTTCGATGGCGCCGATCTGACGGCCCTCGGAGACCCTGAGTTGCTGCGCCTCCGTCGCCGCGCCCAGATCATCTTTCAGGATCCGTTCCTGTCGTTGAATCCGCGGATGATGGTCCGCGAGATCATCGAGGAAGGGATGCGGGTCCACGGACTGGGCGGTACGGCGTCCGGCCGAAAGGAGCGGGTTGACCAACTGCTCAACTGCGTGGGTCTCTCGCCGCGAGCGGCGACGGCCTACCCCCACGAGTTTTCGGGCGGGCAGCGGCAGAGGATCGGCATCGCGCGCGTGCTGGCCGTCGAGCCCGACTTCGTGGTGTGTGACGAGCCTACCAGCGCTCTTGACGTCTCGATCCAGGCGCAGATACTGAACCTCCTCCGGGAACTTCAGGAGCGGTTCCAGTTGACGTACCTGTTCATCACGCACAATCTGGGTGTGGTGGAGTACGTGGCCGACGAGGTGGCGGTCATGTACCTGGGGCGGATCGTTGAGCAAGGCCCGACCGAGCCGCTCTTCGATGAACCCCTTCACCCGTATACGCAGGCACTGCTTTCGGCCATCCCGAGCGCCGACCCCTCGCAGCATACGCAGCGTATCCGTCTCGAGGGAGACGTGCCTTCGCCTATCGCGCCGCCGCCGGGGTGCCACTTTCATCCCCGTTGCCGCTACGCCATGACGGTATGCCGGAGCGTATACCCGAACGAGACGCGGCTGGATGGCGGCCGGGTAGTTCGCTGCCACCTTTACGAAGGACGACCGCATGCCTGAAGACAGCACAAGACCACTGATTCTCTGGTATAACCGGCCTGCCGCCGAGTGGCGGGAGGCGTTGCCCGTCGGCAACGGCCGCCTCGGGGCCATGGTTTTCGGGACGGCGCCGGCCGAGCGCATCCAACTGAACGAGGAGACGGTCTGGACGGGCGGGCCTTATGACCCGGCTCAGCCCGGCGGCCCCGAGGCCCTGCCTGAGATCCGCCGGCTCGTCTTCGCCGGCGAGTGCATGAAGGCCCACTATCTTTTCGGCAAGACGATGATGGGCCGGCCCGTCGAGCAGATGAAGTACCAGCCGCTGGGCAACCTCAGGCTCACCTTTCCGGGGCACGACGATGTGGCCGACTACGGGCGCGAATTGGACCTCGACGCCGCAGTGGCCACGGTCTCGTACCGTGTGGGCGGCGTTCACTTTGCACGCGAAGTTCTGGCCAGCGCGGTCGATCAGGTTGTCTGCATCCGTCTGACGGCCGATGCGGAGAAGGCTATTTCCTTTGAGGCCGACTTCTCCGGCGGGCAGGAAGGCCGGCCTCAGGGCGATGCGACGTGGGAGTGCACCGTGTCAGCCCCCGACGAACTGGTGTTGCGCGGCCGCACGGCCGGCCATCAGGGTATCGAGGGCCGCGTGGCGTACGAGGCCCGTGTCAAGGTGCTCGCGGAGGGCGGGGAAGTGGCCGCCCGCGAAGGACGGTTGATGGTCACAGGCGCCGATGCCGCCACCCTGCTCGTTGCGGCCGCGACGAACTTTGTCCGGTACAACGATCTCGGAGGCGAAAGCGCCGCACGCGTTCGGTCGTGTCTCGATGCCGCGGCCGGCAAGCCGTATCGCCGGATCAAGGACGCCCACGTGGCCGATCATCGGCGGCTACTGCGGCGTGTGGCCCTGGAACTGCCGGCGACCGAGGCGTCCTCGCTACCTACCGACGAGCGCCTCCGGCGTTACGCCGAGGCCGGCGACCCGCACCTGGCCGCGCTCATGTTCCAGTTTGGCAGATACCTGTTGATCTCAAGCAGCCGCCCGGGATGCCAGCCCGCCAACCTCCAGGGGATCTGGAACGAGGATGTCAACCCGGCGTGGGAAAGCAAGTTCACAACCAACATCAACCTGGAGATGAACTACTGGCCAGCCGAAGTGGCGAACCTCCCGGAGTGCGTTGAGCCCCTCGTGTGTCTCGTGGAAGACCTCGCTGTGACGGGCCGGCGCATCGCCGAGATTCACTATGGGGCGCGCGGCTGGGTGCTCCACCAGAACACGGACCTGTGGCGGGCGGCCGCCCCGATGGATGGGCCGACGTGGGGCACCTGGCCGATGGGCGGCGCGTGGTTGTGCCGGCACCTGTGGGAACATTATCTTTACAGCGGCGACCGCGAGTTCCTCAGTCGCGTGTACCCGCTCTTCACGGGGGCGGCGCAATTCTTCATCGACACGCTGGTCGAGCATCCCGGGAGCGGCCGGCTGGTGACCTGCCCGTCGAGTTCGCCGGAGAATTTCCCCGCGTGCCCGGGCAACGGCAAATACTTTGATGAGGTGCTCAAGTTCAACCTTCCCGGCACGAGCATCTGCGCCGGTCCGACGATGGATACGCAGATTCTGCGCGACCTGTTCTCGGCCTGCATCGCCGCGGCCGAGATTCTCGGGCTTGATGCCGATCCGCGGAAAACGTGGACGCTCACCCGCGCGCGTCTTGCCCCGATGCAAGCCGGCCGCAACGGCAACCTCCAGGAGTGGCTCGAGGACTGGGACGACCTCGAGCACCAGCACCGCCACCTGTCGCACCTGTATGGGGCGTTCCCCAGCGACCAGATCACGCCCGAGGAAACCCCCGACTTGGCGGAAGCCGTGAGGGCGTCGCTGGAGCAACGGGGCGATGGCGGTACGGGGTTCTCGATGGCCTGGAAGGCCGCCTTGTGGGCTCGCCTTCGAGACGGCGACCGCGCTCACCGCTGCCTGGCGAACCTCATCACGAAAAACACCTGCCCGAACGGATTCTCGCTGTGCTTCAAGGCACCGCAGGTGGACGGCACGTTCGGCGGCTGCGCGGCCATCGCCGAAATGCTGCTCCAGTCGCATGGCGGGGCGATCCGCCTGCTGCCGGCGCTGCCCGCGGCCTGGCCCGACGGGGCGTTCCGGGGGTTCCGGGCGCGCGGCGGGCTGGAAGTCGATCTCACTTGGCGTGGCGGCCGCGCGCAGTCGGCCACGATCCGCGCAGCCGTGGCGGGTCGTTTCTGCGTTAAGCCGCCGCCGGGGCAGCGGATCGCAGAGGTGATCAGCGCCGGCGCGGCGGCCGCCGGCGTGGCGGTTTCGATCAGCCCGCACGCGGACGGCTCGGCGGACCTTGAGTTCCGCGCAGGCCAGGCTTGCGACATCGTGTTTGCCGAGGCCGGTTCGGGCGCAGCGGAGTCGTCGGCGCCACGGCCCGGCTCGTCCGAGGAGGTGCTGTTCCCGCGGGACTTCCCGCCCGAGGAATTTGCGTCGCGATGGGCGCGGATCTTCGAGGCCATCGGACCCCGGGCGCACGCCCTTCTTCAAGGTGCCCCTCCGGTCCGCGGCTTCGAGGTCTTCCGCCAGACCAACGAATTCTATTACTGCTGCGGCGTGGAAGTGCCCCAGACCTACCTGCTCCTGGACGCGGCGAACCGCCGGACGACGCTCTTTCTTCCTCACCGCCCCAAGGGGCGAAACGCGGAGGGGGCGTCTCTCGCGGCGGAGGACGCCGACCTGTTCCGGCGGCGAACCGGCGTCGACGCCGTGTTCGGGATCGAAACGCTGTCCGACCACCTGCGGGGCATCTCCGTTCTCTACACGCCACATAGTCCCGCGGAAGGGAGGTTCGGCGACCGTTTCGAGGCCAAACGGGCCGACCAGTGCGCGGCGGAGGATGCGTGGGACGGTCGGCCGCCGCGCGAGCGGCATCTCATCGACCTGCTTCGGGCGCGCCTGCCCGGCGTCGAGATTCGCGACCTCTCACCGGTGCTCGATGAGCGGCGCGCGGTCAAGAGCCCTCGCGAGATCGATCTCCTGCGCCGGGCCGGCCACCTCTCGGCGGTGGCAATCACCGAGGCCATGCGCGCCACTCGCCCGGGGATGGTCGAGTACCAGTTGGGCGCGATCGCCGACCACATTTTTCTGAGCCACGGCGCGCGGGGCGAAGGGTATCGCTCGATTATCGCCAGCGGCAAGAACGCGTGGTTTGCCCACTACTTCCGCAACACCGGCGTGATGAAAGAGGGGGATCTTGTGCTGATGGACGCCGCCCCGGACCTCGGCCACTACACCAGCGACATCGGCCGCATGTGGCCCGTGGGCGGCGTTTACACCCCGTGGCAGCGCGAGCTGTACGGCTTCATTGTGGAGTATCACAAGACGCTGCTTGCACGGGTACGCCCCGGCGTGACCGCGGACCAGATCCTTGCCGAGGCTGCCGCCGAGATGGCCAAGGTGGTGGAACAAACGGCCTTCTTGAAGGGAACCTACAGGGATGCGGCTCGCCGCACGCTCGAGTTCAAGGGGCACCTGTCGCATCCGGTTGGCATGGCGGTGCACGATCCCGGCGGATATCGCGAGAAGCCGCTCGCCGCAGGCGTCGTATTCGCGGTTGACCCGCAGATGTGGGTTCCCGAGGAGGAACTCTACATCCGGGTCGAGGACACCGTGGTGGTGACCGAACAGGGGATTGAGAATCTCACGGCCGCCGCGCCGCTGGAACTGGATGACGCTCAGGCCGTGATGCGCGAGGCGAGCGCATTCCCGCGGTTGGGGCACTGATACCCCTTGCCGTCCCAGGCGCGCGAACCTAGAATCATCGGCCACTCGCGGCGCACGGGAGCGCGAAGGAGTGCCGACCGCCTCCGCCGCCGACTACCAGCCCTATGGCGCCGCACAAGGACGGTTATCACCGGGTTAACATGGGTATAGAGGCACGCAAATCTTCGGGCGCGATATCCGACCCGCCCGGCGCTGGCGCGGGCCAGAGCGGCCTTGTCTTCGATATTCAGAGATACTCCATCCACGACGGTCCGGGCATCCGCACCACGGTCTTTATGAAAGGATGCCCGCTCGACTGCTGGTGGTGCCACAACCCCGAGAGCCAATCGGCCGAGCCCGAGATCGTTGTAAGCGAAGGCCGATGCGTCCGTTGCGGCGAGTGCCTGAAGGTTTGCCCCAACGGCAGGGTGAGCGGCAGCGCCGGCGCGGAGGGGCCGCCCTGCACGCTGTGCGGCGCATGCGTCGCGGCGTGTCCCACGGGCGCCCGGAAGTTGGCCGGAGAGCGGATGACCGTGGGCACTTGTGTGGCCGAAGTGCTCAAGGACCGCATCTTCTACGAGGACTCCGGCGGCGGCGTGACCTTCTCGGGCGGCGAGCCGCTCCTTCAGCCGCGCTTCCTCAAGCGGCTGCTTGAAGCGTGCCGCGGCGCGGGCCTCCACACGGCCGTGGACACATGCGGTTTCGCCCCGTGGGACGACCTGCTGGCGGTGGCGCCGCTGACGACCCTCTTTCTCTATGACCTGAAGGGCGCCGATTCTCGAAGTCACATGGACCACACGGGGGTCTCAAGTGCCCTTATTCTCGACAACCTGCGGGCCTTGGGGGCCGTCCACAACAACCTCTGGCTCCGCGTGCCCATCCTCCCCGGCCTGAACGATGACGACGCCCAGTTGGAGGCGATGGCCTCCCTGGCAGCTTCCATTGCGGGAGTGCGGCAGGTGAACCTGCTGCCGTACCATCAAACGGGTATGCATAAGTTCAGACAACTCGGCAGGGCCTACCGGCTGGAGGGGCTCGTGCCGCCGTCGCCGGAGCGCATGGAGGAAGTAGCGGCCAGGTTCAGGGCCTTCGGCCTCAAAGTCCGGGTGGGAGGTTAGCGGCATGACGCAGCGAACGGCAAGGCTGAGGCGGGCCAGTCTGGACGCCGCACCCTCAATCACCCCGGAGCGGGCGGTCCTGATGACAGAGTTCTACCAGGCCAATGACGGACGGTACTCCGTACCGGTCATGCGGGCACGCTCATTCCTTCACCTGTGCGAGAACAAGGCGATCTACCTGGGCGAAGACGAACTGATTGTGGGAGAGCGGGGGCCTCGGCCCAAAGCGGTGCCTACCTACCCGGAATTGACCTGCCACAGCATTGAGGATCTCCAGATCCTCAACTCTCGCCCGAAGACCAGTTACGCGGTATCGGATGAGTGCGTCAGGATCTACCGGGACCGAATCATCCCGTACTGGCGCGGCCGCAGCATGCGGGACCGCATCTTCGAGGCCGTCTCGGACGAGTGGCGTCAAGCCTACGATGCCGGTCTGTTCACGGAGTTCATGGAGCAGCGGGCACCGGGGCATACGGTCCTCGACGACAAGATCTACCGCAAGGGCATGGTGGATTTCAAGCGTGAGATCGCCGAGGCCATTGCCGGTCTCGACTGGCTCGGCGATCCCGATGCCTGGGCGAAACGGGAGCAACTCCAGGCCATGGCGATCGCCTGCGATGCCGTCCTCCTGTTTGCCCGGCGCCACGCGGCGCTGGCGCTCAAGCAGGCGGCCGAGGCGCGCGATCCCCGGCGCAGGGCGGAACTGGAGAAGATCGCCGACGTTTGTACGCACGTCCCCGCCGGCGCCCCGCGGGATTTCCACGAGGCGCTCCAGTACTACTGGTTCTGCCACCTCGCGATCATCACCGAACTGAACGGCTGGGACTCCTTCAGCCCCGGCCACCTGGACCAGCATCTGCTGCCTTTCTACCGCAAGGGTCTCGCCGACGGGACGTTGACCCCGGAGGCCGCGCGCGAACTGCTGGAGGCGTTCTTCGTCAAGTTCAACAACCACCCCGCGCCGCCCAAGGTGGGCGTGACGGCGGCCGAGAGCGGCACGTACACGGATTTTGCCAACATCAACATCGGCGGGCTGCTGGCCGACGGCGCCGACGGTTCCAATGAAATCTCCCACCTCCTGCTGGACATCGTGGACGAGATGCACCTCCTGCAACCCAGCACCAACCTGCAACTGTCGCGTAAGACGCCCGAGGCGCTCCTCACGCACGCCCTGCGGGTCGTCAGAAAGGGCTACGGCTTCCCCTCGATCTTCAACACCGACGCCGTGGTCGAGGAGCAGTTGCGCCAAGGCAAGTCGCTGGAGGACGCCCGCGCCGGCGGGTGCAGCGGATGCGTCGAAACGGGCGCCTTCGGCAAGGAGGCGTACATCCTGACCGGCTACTTCAACCTCGTGAAGGTGCTGGAATTGACGCTTCACGGCGGCGTGGCCCCGCGCACCGGAAAACAACTGGGCATGCGCACCGCGGCAGCGGACTCCTTCCGGACCTTCGACGACTTCTTCGCGGCCTTCCGCGCGCAACTTCACTACCTCATAGACGTCAAAATGCGCGGCAACCAGACGATCGAGCAGATGTACGCCCGCCTGATGCCCGCGCCGTTCTTGTCGGTCCTTACCGACGACTGCATCCGCAAGGGCAAGGACTACAACGCCGGCGGCGCACGCTACAACAATTCCTACATCCAGTTTGTAGGCATCGGAAGCCTGACGGATTGCCTTGCGGCTGTCAGGCAGACGGTCTTTGACGATAAGGCCATGAGTCTTGGCGACCTCGTGAAGGCGCTCGATGCGAACTTTGAGGGAAGCGAGATTCTCAGGCGGCGCCTCGTCAACCGCACCCCCAAGTACGGCAACGATGACGACGACGCCGACGCGCTCGCCGTCCGGGCCTTCGAGGCCCTCATTGAAGAGGTGGACGGACGGCCCAACACCAAGGGGGGCCGGTATCGCGTCGAGATGCTCCCGACCACAAGCCACATCTACTTCGGCTCAGTCACTGGGGCGATGCCCGACGGGCGGAAGGCGGGGCTGCCGCTGTCGGAGGGGATCTCGCCCGTGCAGGGCGCGGACCGCCGCGGGCCGACGGCCGTCTTCAAGTCGGCCGCCAAGATGGACCATATCAAGACGGGCGGGGCCCTTCTGAACATGAAGTTCACGCCGGCCCTCTTGGCCGACGAAAACGGCCTCGAGAACCTTGCGCACCTCATCCGGGCATATTTCAAGATGGACGGCCACCACGTCCAGTTCAACGTGGTCCGTGCCGAGACGCTCCGCAAGGCCCAGGCCGAGCCGGAGGCCCACCGCGACCTGATCGTCCGCGTGGCCGGCTACAGCGACTACTTCTGCGACCTCGCGCGCGACCTCCAGGACGAGATCATCAGCCGGACGGAGCACGCGTCGCTTCAACTTGAGGGCGCTCCGTCGGCCCGGTCTTCGGGCGACACCCCATGACAGTCCGCCTGACCGATCTCGACCGCCGGATGCTCGAGGGCCGAAGCGGCGAAGGGCTCCGCCTGGCCATGTCGATCATCGTGCGCATGGCGGAGGTCTGCGGTGCGGATGAACTGCTGGATGTCTCCCAGGCCCATATCGACGGATGCGGCTCCCTGAGCGAGTCCAGCCTGCAGTTCGCCGAGACGCTGGCCTCCGGCGGCGCGAAGGTCTCCATCCCTACCACCCTGAACATGGGCCCCCTGGACCTCCAGAACTGGAGGGTGTTCGGCGTTCCCGGGGAGTTCGCCGCCAAGGCCATCCGCCAAGCCAGGGCCTATACCGACATGGGGTGCATCCCGACCTGGACGTGCGCCCCCTATCAGGGTTACCTGACGCCGCGGTTCGGCCAGCAGATCGCCTGGGGGGAATCCAACGCGGTCGTCTATGCCAACTCCGTCCTCGGCGCAAGGACCGAGCGCTACGGCGACTACATCGACATCTCGGCCGCTATCACCGGACGCGTCCCACGCCAGGGTCTGCACCTGAAGGAGAACCGCAGGGGGCAACTGCTGGTGCGCCTGGTGGACTTCAGCCCTGGCCGGCTGCGCGAGGAGACGTTCTGGCCCGCCTTCGGGCATTTTCTTGGGCCGGTTGCCGGCGACCGGATTCCCGTCATTGAGGGCCTGCCGCCGGATGCGACGGACGACCAGTTGAAGGCTCTGGGCGCCGCGGCCGCCTCGTCCGGCGCGGTGGCGCTTTTCCACGCCGTCGGCCTGACCCCCGAGGCCCCGACCGCGGCCGAGGCTTTCCAGGGCGGCCGGCCGGAAGAGACCCTCGATGTGCGTACCGGCGACCTGGACGCCGCCGCTGCCGATCTTTCGACCGCCGACGAAGGGGCGCCGCTGGACCTCGTCCTCCTGGGCTGCCCGCATTTCTCCTTTGCCGAATTTCGCCAGTTGGCTGAACAGGTCCGGCTCGCCCCAGGCCGATCGCGTTGCTCGTTCATCGTGATCACGTCCACGCAGGCCCATGCGCTGCTCGAGCGGAGCGGCTTGCCCGCGTCGCTCGCGGATTTCGGCGTTCGCATTACGCTCGACACGTGCATGTTCCACACCCCGATGGTCGCCCCGGGGACGCGGGTGGTTATGACCAACTCCGGAAAGTGTGCGTACTACGCGCCGGGCGAACTCGGCGTGAAGGTGGCATTCGGGAGCCTCGCCGACTGTGTCCGTTCGGCCGTCGAGGGCCGCGTGCGGCGGGAGGGTCGCCGATGACCCGGCACCTGATCGGCAGAGTCCTTGTCTCCGGTGCCGCAGAGGGCTTGGCGCTCGTGACCAGGCAACCGCTCAGTTTCTGGGGCGGCTTCAACCCGAAGACCGGCGAAATCGTGGACCGGCGGCACGAATGCTCTGGCCAGATCGTCACGGGGCGGGTGTTTGTCCTCCCGGCTGGGAAAGGCTCCAGCACGGGCAGCGCATGCCTGCTGGAGGGTATCCGTCTCGGCACGGCCCCCGCCGCCATCCTCCTCTTGAAGACGGACCCGATCCTGGCCCTCGGCGCCATCGTGGCCGACGAACTCTACGGCCGGTCGGTGCCCATCCTGGTGCTGCCCGAAGAGGGTTTCCACTCGCTGAAAGACGGCGACCGCGTTGCCATTGCACGCGGTGGCGAACTGACGGTGAGTTCTCCCGACACAGTGTAAAGGACATACCATGCTGGTTCTGGATGCCGCTGCCGTGCGGCAGGCGCTGCCGATGGACGCCGCCATCAAGGCCATGAGGCGAGCCTTCGCATCGCTTTCCGCCGGTCGGGCCATCATGCCCATGCGATCGCAAATCTCAATCCGGCAGCACGACGGCGTCAGCCTGGTCATGCCTGCGTTTGTGGATGATGCCGAGGGGCAGTCGCTGGCGGTCAAGGTCGTGTCGCTGTTCGACCGCAACGCCGGTCGCGGCCTGCCGCGCATTCAGTCGGCGGTCCTGGTGCTCTCGCCCGACACGGGGCAGCCGCTGGCGCTTCTGGAAGGGGCCGCGCTCACCGCCATCCGGACCGGCGCCGCCAGCGGCCTGGCCACGGACCTTCTGGCGCGGCCGGACGCCCGCACGGCGGCCATTTTGGGGGCTGGAGTTCAGGCTCGCACGCAATTGCAGGCCATGTGTGTCGTCCGAGCCATTGAGACCGTCTGGGTGTACGATCCGAATCCGGCCGCGGTAGAGGCGTTCATTCGTGACATGGCGGGGCAGGGGCAGGCGCCCCCTGATATCCGCCCGGCCTCCACGCCGCGCGAGGCCGTGGCCGAGGCCGATGTCATCTGTGCGGCGACCACCTCGCGCACGCCTGTCTTCGCGGATGCCGACCTGAAAGCGGGTGTGCACATCAACGCCGTGGGCTCTTACCAGCCCGATGTGCGGGAGGTTCCGACGGAGACCGTTGTCCGTGCGCGGGTCTTTGTTGACAGCCGCGAGGCGGCTTTGCAGGAGGCGGGCGACCTTATCCAGCCCATCCGCCAGGGCGCCATCAACCCGGATCACATCCGGGCCGAGCTGGGCGAACTCGTCTTGGGGCGCGCGCGAGGACGGTGCTGCGCCACCGACGTCACCTTGTTCAAGGCCGTGGGCGTTGCCGTGCAGGACGCCGCGGCCGCCATGGAGGCACTTGACCGGGCTGCGCGGCTTGGCAGCGGCCAGACAGTCTCCTGGTAAAGTCACGGCCTGCGGCCGAAGAGAAAGGCATCTCATGCGCGAGTGGAGCCGCATGACGCAGGGCGCCCCAGCCGTCGTCGTCGTCGATGAGCCCACGCCGGTGATTTTCAAAGTTACCACGGACCGCTCGGTGCCCACTACGTAGGTAGGAATAGGCCAGCGGGCCACGAGAGAATCCTCAGAAGACAAGGCGCCACGACACGATACCGGCTATTGGCTGGCGTTAGGTTGCTTGCGGCAGTTCTGGCCGGCGGGACCGCCTTGGCGGCCACGGATTCCGACGGGCTGCCGTAGGATCCAGGCGAGGGGCTGCTTCGTCCGTAATAAAGTAAACCAACCGAAAGGAACAACTCAATGAGACAAACTAGAATCGCAGCCATTGTTTCGGCACTCTGGCTTGTGACTGCCGCCATGCCCGGCCAAGCCCAGGTGCAGAAAACAGAACAAAGTCCGTCTTTACCCTTCTGCGTGGTCGATACCGGTCAGACCAAGTGCTACGACAATTCAAAAGAGATTCCTGCTCCGAAACCGGGTGAGCCGTTCTACGGCCAGGACGCCCAGTCTCAAGGGCATCCGGCTAGTTATGTCGTCAGTGCCGACGGCCTCACTGTTTTCGACCAAACCACCGGCCTGACCTGGCAACGCAGCCCGGACACCAATGGTGACGGGGCGCTCACTCGGCAGGACAAGCTGACCTGGACCCAGGCCCAGGCGTGGCCTGCGAAACTCAACGCCGCCAGGTTCGGTGGGTTCGACGACTGGCGCCTGCCGTCCATCAAGGAGCTTTATTCGCTCTTCGACGCCCGCGGCACCGATCCCAGCGGACCCTCCGGCGCGGACACCTCCCGACTGACGCCCTACATCGACACGAAGTTCTTCAAGTTCGCCTATGGAGACACGAGCAAAGGCGAACGCCTCATTGATTCCCAATACGCGTCAAGCACCAGGTATGTCGGGAAGTCCGCGCGCGGGTTCGACAAACTCTTCGGTGTCAACTTCGCCGATGGCCGGATCAAAGGGTACGACCTGCAAATGCCGGGCGGCATGGACAAGACGTTCTTCGTGCAGTGCGTGCGTGCCAACCCGCAGTACGGCAAGAACGATTTCCACGTCAACGCCGACGGCACCATCACCGACCGCGCCACGGGCCTCATGTGGTCCAAGGCCGACAGCGGCAAGGGCATGAACTGGCAGGACGCGCTCGCCTGGGTCCAGAACAAGAACGCGGAAAAGTATCTCGGCCGCAGCGATTGGCGGATGCCGAACGTCAAGGAACTGCAGAGCATCGTGGACTATACCCGGTCTCCCGACACGACCCAATCGGCCGCCATTGATCCGCCCTTCGACTGCACCCGGATCACCAACGAAGGCGGCAAAGCCGATTACCCGTTCTACTGGACAAACACGACCCACGCGGGATTGATGGGCGGTGGGGCCGGCATGTACGTAGCCTTCGGTCGCGCGGCGGGTTGGCTCTCGGCGCGCGCCTTGGCCGGCGGCGCGCCAGACCAGCGTGGCGGCCCCGGTCGCGGCGGCCCCAGGCCAGGCGGTCCTGGGCCGGGCGGTCCCGGGCCGGGCGGTCCAGGCCAAGGTGGGGGGCCGGGAGCAGGCCCGCAGGCAGCCGGCTCCGACGACTACCAGTTCGCCGACGTGCACGGCGCCGGTGCGCAACGCAGCGATCCCAAAACCGGCGACCCGCGGAATTTCCCGCATGGCCGCGGGCCGCAAGGCGACGTTATCCGCATCTACAACTTCGTCCGCCTCGTGCGCAACGCGGTGAAGTAAACCAGCCGAAAGGAAAAGGCAGGTGAGACAAAACATAGCCCCATCGATGTTTCCCGCCCTTTTGCTTCTGAGTTCCGCTATGATCAGCCAGGCCCAGTTGCAGAAAACAGAACAACATCCCTCTTTACCCTACTGTGTGGTCGATACCGGCCAGACCAAGTGCTACGACAACCGCGGCGAAATCGCGCCGCCGAAACCCGGTCAGCCGTTCTATGGCCAAGACGCCCAATATCGAGGTTTGCAGCCGGCCTACAAGGACAACGGCGACGGCACCGTGACCGACCTCGGCACCGGGCTGATGTGGATCCAGGACAGGAGTCAGAGCGTGAGTCCCGCGTTGGCAGTGACCGCCGGGGTGATTGTGGCTCCCAAGGCGGCCTCGCAGGTGGTGGGGCCTCCTGAACGCGGACCCGGGCCTGTCGCGGCCAGTCCGCTCGACCTCCCGGTGCGGACCGCGTGGCGGGGAGCCGGCATCCAGCCCGCCCCCCTCTGCGGCGACGAGGTCTTCATCCGTCGCGTTTATCTGGATGTGATCGGGACGTTACCTGCGGCGGCGGAGGTGCGGACGTTCCTGGAGGACAAGAACCCGAACAAACGGACCCTCCTCATCGACCGATTGCTGGAGCGGGACGAGTTTGCGGACTACTGGGCGATGAAGTGGAGTAATCTGCTACGCGTCAAATCGGAGTTTCCCATCAATCTGTGGCCCAATGCGGTGCAGGCGTATCACCGCTGGATTCGGACCAGCATCAAGGAAAACATGCCGTATGACCGATTTGTCCGCGAGATGCTCACCGCCAGTGGCAGCAATATCCGTAAGCCGCAGGTCAATTTCTACCGTGCCGTCCAGAGCAAGGATCCGCAGGCGCTGGCGTAGGCCGTGGCGTTGACCTTCATGGGGACGCGTGCGGAGAAATGGCCGAAGGAGCGTCTGGCCGACATGGCGGCATTCTTCTCGCGGGTCGGCTACAAGGCCACTGCGGAATGGAAGGAAGAGATCGTTTTTTTCGATCTCGGCAAGACCCCTGTTCCCGCGTCCGCCGTTTTTCCGGACGGGGTGACGGTGAATCTGTCTCCGCTGCAGGATCCGCGCGAGGTGTTTGCCGACTGGCTCATCAGCCCGACGAATGCGTGGTTCACCCGCGCCATCGCGAATCGCGTCTGGTCATGGTTGTTGGGCCGCGGGATCATTCACGAGCCGGATGACATCCGCCAGGACAACCCGCCGGTCAATCCCGAACTACTGGCCCTGCTCGAACGGGAATTGATCGCGTCCCGGTATGATCTGAAGCAGCTTTTCCGGCTGATCCTAACGTCTCAGACCTATCAACTTTCCTGCATGCCGGCGTCCAGGCATCCGCAGGGCGAGGCCCATTTCGCCTTTTATCCGGTGCGGCGGTTGGAAGCGGAGGTGTTGATTGACGCCATCAACCAGATCACCGGCACGACGGAGAAATACACCAGCCGCATTCCGGAACCCTATACCTTTATACCCGAGGAAAAGCGTTCGATTGCACTGGCGGACGCCAGCATCACCAGTCCCTTTCTTGACTTGTTCGGGCGCTGCTCGCGCAATACCGGCCTGGAATCGGAACAACGCAATAATCTTCCGACGGCCGCCCAGCAGTTGCATCTCCTGAATTCGAGTCATATCCAGCGCAAGCTGGAGCAAGGCGCCAAGCTTCGCGCCTTGCTGCAACCTGCTGCTAAGCCGCGCGAGGTGGTCAACGACCTTTACCTGACGATTCTGTCGCGTTACCCGACCGAGGAGGAGATGCAGCTCTTCGTGGCGTACAGCCAATCCTCCGAAGGCCGCCAACGGGCCGGACTGGACCTCGCCTGGGCATTGATCAACAGCGCGGAGTTCCAATTCAGGCACTGAAAATCAAGGGACGCACCAAACCATGAGCACACTTATCTCCCGACGTGACATGCTGCACCGCAGTCTTCTTGGCGCGGCCGGGCTATGTCTGGCCGACAGTCTGGCGATTCGCGCCTGGGCCGCGGCCCCGTCGCCCCAAGCCGCCGGCAGGGCCAAGTCGGTGATTCAAATCTGGATGTGGGGCGGCCCGGCGCACCTCGACACGTTCGATCCGAAACCCGAGGCGGGCAGCGATTACTGCGGTCCGTTCGGGAAGCCGGTCGAGACCAAGGTGAGCGGGACCAGGATCTGCGAGATGCTGCCGCTGCTGGCCAAGCAGGCGGACAAGTATTCCATCATCCGCGGCATGACCCACGGCAACAACGCCCACGAAACGGCAACCTACATGGTGCAGACCGGGCGCAAGGCCGGCGAGCGGCTCGTATATCCGTGCGCGGGGGCCGTCGTCTCGTTGTTCAAGGGTTATGACGGCGGCTATCAAGGCCAAATCCCCCCCTACATCGTATTGACCGAGCCGCTGGGGCGGTTTGACGAGGCGGGTTTCCTGGGAACTCGCTACAAACCGTTCACGACGGGCGGCGATCCGTCGCAAGCCCGGTTCATGGTGGAAGGTATCGTCGTCGAGGGAATCACGGACAAGCAACAGCGCGACCGGCGCGAGCTGCTCAACAAACTGGACAAACTGCCACACGCCCTCCCGGAGAATGCGGGGTTGCGGGCGTTAGTCCGGTCGCGGGACCAGGCCTACGACATGATGATCGGCGATGGCGCAAAGGTGTTTGACCTTTCCGAGGAGAAAGACGCCTTGCGAGACCGCTACGGCCGCGCCACGCTGGCCGCAGGGGCCCCGCCGACCATGATATCGCTCCGAACCACGTTCGGGCAATCCTGCCTGGTGGCGCGTCGGCTGGTCGAACGCGGCGTTCCCTACATCACCATCAACTATCCCGGATGGGATACGCACAAAGACCATTTTGTGGAAATGAAACGCAAATTACCGGAACTTGATCAAGGCATGGCGACATTGATCCAGGATTTGTCGGAGCGCGGGCTGCTCGACAGCACGATCGTCTGGTGGAGCGGTGAATTCGGCCGTACCCCGAAAGTCCAGTGGGAAGCGCCGTGGAACGGCGGCCGCGGACATTGGGGCAATGCCTTCTCGGCCGTGGTTGCCGGCGGCGGCTTCAAGGGTGGCCGGGTGGTCGGCGCGACGGATGCCAAAGGCGAAGAGGTGAAGGACCGCCCGGTCTATCCGTGCGATCTCATCGGCAGCATGTACCAACGGCTCGGGATTGATCCCGCTGCCAGTCTGCCGAACCCGCAAGGCATGGATGCCCGCGTCATGCCCACGCCGGCGGAAGGCGTTCCCACGGGCGGAGTGTTGAACGAAATTATTTAGACTCGGGGGTGACCCATGAATTCACCTCGATGGTCATTCCTGCTGTGGTTGGCGCCGTGGCTGGTGATCGGACCGAGCGCCCTGGCGCAGGGCGATCCCCATATCGGATACGTTTATCCCGCCGGGGGGCGGCAGGGCACGACGTTCGAGGCGACCCTCGGCGGGCGGTATCTCAACGCCACCGCCGTTTACTTCTCTGGCGCAGGCGTCAGCGCGACGATCATCAAGCAAGAACGACAGGTGACCCCGACCGAGCAAAAGGAAATGCGGGAGACCTTGAGCAAGATTCAAGAGAAGCGGAAACAGGGCCAACGAGTGACGCCCGAGGAGGCGAAGTCGGCTGAGGACATAAAACAAAAACTCACCCATTTCGGCAGACGGCTGACCAATCCGTCGCTGGGAGAATTCGTCACCCTTCAGGTCATCGTGACGCCGACTGCCGCGCCTGGCAATCGCGAGATGAGGCTGGGGACGCCGGCCGGCCTCTCGAACCCGCTCGTATTCAATGTGGGCGACCTGCCGGAACTCAGCAAGAAGGACTGGAAGAACATTCCCCAAGCGAAGCTCAGTATGGATCCGGAGATCGACCCGAAGCCGCCCGAGAAAAACATCACCCTGCCGGTCACCTTGAACGGCCAGATTCCGCCCGGCGGCGTTGACCGGTATCGGTTCCCGGCGAGGGAGGGCCAGCAATGGGTCGTCGTGGTCCGGGCACGCGAGTTGATCCCTTATATCTCCGATGCCGTACCCGGCTGGTTTCAGGCCACCGTTGCGCTATACGATGCGAAAGGCCGGGAATTGGCCTATACCGACGATTATCGGTTCCATCCCGACCCGGTGCTCTTTTATAAAGTCCCCGCCAGCGGCGATTATGTGCTCGAAATCAAGGACGCGCTCTATCGCGGCCGTGAGGACTTCATCTATCGCGTAACCATCGGCGAACTGCCATTTGTTACGGGCGTTTTCCCTTTGGGTGGTAAGATCGGCACACAAATAACTCTCGCCGCTACGGGCTGGAATCTGCCGTTCAGCCAGTTGCCGCTTGATCTCAGGGATAAAGCGCCGGGCCTCTATCCGCTTTCCCAGGAACGGCTCGCCAACCGCGTGGTCGTTGCGGCGGACACCCTGCCGGAAGGCTTTGAAAAGGAACCGAACAACACCGCCGACAACGCGCAGCCCGTCACCTTACCGATCCTCATCAACGGGCGCATCGATCAGCCCGGCGACATGGATGTCTTCCGCTTTGACGGGAAGGCGGGCGAGCAGATCGTTGCGGAGGTCCATGCGCGCCGGCTCGATTCGCCGCTCGACTCCATGCTCGCCATCACGGACGCCACCGGCAAGCAACTCGCGTTCAACGATGACTATGAGGACAAAGGCTCCGGATTGAACACGCACCATGCGGATTCTTATCTTGCGGTCACGCTTTCCGCGACGGGCTTCTACTTCGTTCACATTGGCGACACCCAGCACGGCGGCGGCGAGGCCTACCGTTACCGGCTGCGAATCAGCGCGCCGCGCCCGGATTTCGAGCTGCGCGTCACGCCTTCCAGCCTTAACGTTCACGGCGGTGCGAGCGTTCCCCTGACCGTCCACGCGCTACGCAAAGACGGGTTCACCGGTGCAGTCGCGTTGAGATTGAAAGACGCGCCCCAAGGCTTCACGTTGAGCGGCGCCGAGGTTCCGGAGAAGCAAGACCAGGTAAGATTCACGCTGAACGCCTCGCCGCTGTCCATGATGGAACCGTTTGTCCTGCACATTGAAGGGCAGGCGTTTATCCAGGGCCGTGAGGTGGTTCGACCGGCCGTGCCGGCGGACGACATGATGCAGGCATTCGCCTACCGTCATCTCGTTCCCGCCCCAGAACTGAAAGTCGCGCTTTTCGGACGTTTCCGGCCCGGAGAGGCCGCGCAAATCCTCAGCGTCATGCCCGTCCAGATCCCCGCCGACGGCACCGTCCGGATACGCGTGAAACTGCCGGCCGGCCCGCTCGTGAGCAAGGTTGAATTCGAGTTGAGCGAACCGCCGGACGGAATCAGCATCAAAGAAGCGTCGCAGACGGAGATTGTGTTCCAAGCCGACGCCGCCAAAGTCAAACCCGGCTTCAAGGGCAACCTCATCGTCAAAGCCTCCGCGGAACCGCCGGCGGCGGCGGGAGCCCAACCGCTGCCGGCAAACCGCCGGCGCATCCCCCTCGGTGCGCTGCCGGCCATCCCGTATGAAATCGTGTCGCGATGAGAACGCACATAGAGCATCAGTTGATTGACTGCGGGAAATTACGGCTTCCGAGAACGTCTCGCGGTTTCAGGAGTCGACCGAGGAGATTATGATCGTCATGCGTCATGGCCTTTAGAGCGGTTTAAGATTGCGTGGTGACATACCCGCACTCCTTGAACCATCCAAGCACGTCCGAGGCCGTCACGGATCGCAGGGCGTCATGAATGGCCTCGAGCAAGGCATCCAGCGTTCGGGCTTTGGCTTTGCGGAGGAAGGCCTTCACCTTGGACCACATCTTCTCGATGGGATTCAGGTCGGGGCTGTAGGGCGGCAGGAAACACACCGTGGCGCCGCAGGATTCGATCGCGGCAATAACGGTCGGCATCTTGTGCGGCGAGAGGTTGTCCATCACTACCAAGTCGCCAGGACGAAGGCTCGGCGCCAGCACCCGCTTGGCGTATTGCGGGAATACCTTGGCATCCGTGGCCCCCTCGATCACCATCGCGGCCGTGGCGCCGTCCAGCCGGACCGACGACAGTAGCGTCGTGGTGGCCCAATGACCGGCCGGGGCGGCGTCTACCAATCGCTGGCCGCCGGGGGCACGCCCGCGCAGGCGAGTCATAGTGGTCTTGGCGCCCGTCTCGTCGAGGAACACCAGGCGATTGCGGTCTATCTCGGCCGTGCGCTCTCGCCACGCCTGGCGCTGCTCGACGACATCGGGGCGATCTTGTTCGCTGGCATGGAGCGACTTTTTTAAAACGCAGGTCCAATCGGACGAGGGGCCACTGGGCAAGTCATGAGATGATGATTTGCCCCAAAGAGTGCGTTAAGGTGTGTGTCACCGGAACTCTTGCGGAACTCTTGCGATTTCGGCGGCAAAGTCAGGGGGATATCAGCCGCCCGGCTGCCGTTCCAGTTGGAACGTGAATGAGCGGCCTTCAACACAGGTCACGGCCAGTGTGGTGCGGCCGTTGGATGTCGTCAGCCTGACAGCGGGATCGGCCGGGCCTAGTTTCCAATTCCCCGCCAGCGTGAGGGTGACCGTCGATGGCGTGGAGATTCCTTTTTCCAGATGCAGATCCGGATCGCCGACGCTGACCGCGAGTTTGTCCGGCGTAAGGTTTTCAATCATCACCAGGCAGGGCTGGGAAACCGCGGTCACCGGAAAAGCAGGTAGCGCAGCGGCTGCCAAGTCGGAGAGGGCGGTGAAAAAGACGCCGCCCCAGCTCTTCGATTGCCGGTCAAACACGATGTGAGCCTGGGCATCCTTGCGCCAGACCAGGATCGGCCTCTCCGGTTCCGCCATGGCGGCGGCGAACCGGGCAATCTGCTCCGGCGTGGTTTGGGCCAGAATGACGTATTCGTATCCCACCTTGGCCGGGTTGACGCCGTGATCGATCCAAGCCGTTGTGTAATCGCCTTCGGTGTCTTTCTCGTCATGTCCATCGCGGGACTTCTGGTGTTGTCGCGTGAGGGCGGCCTTCTGGCCGGCCGGCAGGTAGTAGCCGCTGTTCTGAATATCCATCAGCGTGTGGGGCTGGTTGGGAGCGAGCGCCGCCTGAAAAGGAAGGTTGGTGACCGGCTGCCCGTCCAGCAGGATCGGCGTGGCGGGCTCCTTCAGATGTTTTTGAAAGAGCGTGGTGCGCACTTCGTGGGGCGAGTCGGGCAGCGCGATGTCGGAGCCGAGGCAGACGATGCGGTTGTCGAAGAAGAAATAGCTCTTGTTGGCGGTGAAGAATCCGCTCGGATCGGCCTTCTTTCCCTCCGGCAGCGCCTTGGCGTACTGGAACTTGCTGTGCACGGGCATCGCGAAGAGGCCGTTCTTCCCGCCGTGCGAGAGGCCTCCGGCGAAGCCGACGTCCGAGCGTTCGGACAAGGTTCCATTTCCGTTTGCGATCTTCGCATAGGGTGCGAAGTAGCTCGTGGTTCCGTCGAGATGGCGCCAGTCCCAGCCTTTCGCGACGTTGCAGCCGCTGTCGGCGATGGTGATGGGGTTTCCGGTCGCGAGGATGTCCAGGTATCCGTTGCCCATGAACAGGCCATGGCGGTTGGCGTTGTCATAGGATTCCTGGGCGGGAAGGTATTTCGAGTAGCCCCGGATCACCGCCAGCCATTCGCCGCGCCGGTGCCCCATCAGCGCTGCGTAGTTGAGCGCGCGGTTGCCCTGTGGCGCGGGTTCGGGGGCGGTTCCCTCGGCGGTGAAAAGGGGCTTGGACGCTTCCGCCGGGATCAACCGCAGGTACGCTGCGGCAAGTTCGCGGTCGAGCCTGCCGTCGTTGTAGCCGCGGCCCGCCTCGGCGAGGGTGAGGTATTGGGCCGGGCTGAGCCCCATCCGCCCCGGATGTCGCCCGTGCATGGAGATTGGCGCCTCGGTGAGGTTACAGAACCAGCGCATATCCATTGCCGCCAGCTTCGCCTTCTCGAACGCCTCGCGTGACACGGCGAACGGTGTCGTCGAGAGTTGGTTGATCTGGGAGGCCATTGCCGGAAGTCCGCCAGTGACGTAGGGAAAGTTGTAGAAGCCGTGGTGATAGAGGCTGCCATCCGGTTCGATGGTGTTGATGATGTCGATGTTGAACCGCCTGGCGAAGGCGCGGAGGTGGGAGACGATCTCGGCGGGCGTATCGTGTATCAGGGCGATTCTCATAAGGTAGTGCGTGTCGATGTAGAAGTAGTCCATCCCCATCGCCTGGCGCCCTTCCGGCAACTTGAAGATGTTATCGTAACCCCAATGATACTTCAGGCAGTTCCTGACGCGCTCCAGGCGGCCCGTGCGGCGGAGCGGTTCCCGCATGATGAAGCAGGCGGTGCCATGGTCCCGCCCTCCGTACCAGCTCAAGTCTTTGACGTCGCCCTGGGCCACCGCTCCGGACTCGCGGAAGAAGTCGTCGAGCAGGAAATAGGCCGCCTCGATCCGCGGGTGCGCCGACGGATAGTGGCG
>PMZT01000258.1 GCA_003170085.1 Planctomycetia bacterium
GGTGCAAGGTGTGTATTCGGCGTGCGTATTCTGCGCGTGCCGGCTGCGGCGAAGCGGGACGTGGAGGAGCCGCGATCGCAATGTGAAGACCGATCGCTACGGGCCGGCGGGCTTGGCGGGCTCGGTCTTGGACAGCCGATCGAGGTACTGCGTGTAGATCTTCGAGGCGCCGGGGAAGAGGAGGAAGTAGGCGGCGCGGTTCGGCGAATCGGGTTGCGGCGGCTGCACGGTGTCCTTGACGGTCCGGGCGAGCGTATCCTTCTCCAGTTCGAAGCTCGTGTCGTCGAGTTTGCGGGCGCGGTCCATCGCCTCGCCCACCGTGCGGCGGATGTCGGCCTTCTTGTCGGCCGTGACGCCGGGGCTGACCATCTCGGCCACGGCGTCGACGCCGCGCAGGATTCCGGCGCGAGAGTCCGGCCACTCGGCTGCGGGGATGTCGCGCACCTTCCGCAGTAACTCCAGCTCCTTGCCTGGGAAGTCGGCCTGGCCGGCGCGGACGGGGTCGCCCATGTCCTGCGGCGGCATGAGGCAGCAGGCGAAGTTGCCGAAGACCGACTTTTGGGCGTCCGTCAGCGTGGCCTCGACCTTGGGCGACAGCCTGACCAGAAGGATGAGGCCGGCCCACCCGTAATCGCCCACGTAGTGGCCCATGTCCGTATCTCGACGCACGGTCTCGGTCATGGTCATGGGCGCGGCGGTCGCCGCGGCGACGGCCGGCGGCTCGGTGTGGCAGTTGGAGCAGTGTACGCCGCGACCCTGGGGCTGCGGCCGAAGGGTGGACCGAACGACCTTCGCCTGGATGGCCCGCGCTTCGATCACGCGGCGCTCGAGGTCGGGCGGAACCGTGTCGCCCCGCATGAGCACGTCGCTGAGTTCGAAGTACGTCTTGCGCACCTGCTCGATCTCCGGCGACACCTTGGCCTGCGGCGACGGTGTCGAGCCGGCAACCGCCTCGATCCACTTGGCCAGGTCGCGCAGGCGCGTGGCCTGCTCGGCGGTCAGGTGGAGGCCGTTGATCAGGTTGATGAGCGAAAGTTGGCCGACGAGGTAATCGACCTGGCCAAGGTCCTCCTCCCACGTCGGACGGGCTGCAAGGCTCGGCGATACCAGGGCAGCCGTTAGCCCGAGGGTAAGGAACAGGCGTAGCATACGAGTTCTCCAATGATCCCGCCCGGCTCGCGGCCGGCGCTCGGCGGCATCGTACTCTTCAATGCGCCGACTGGCCGGCGGTTTCGTTTCGTTCGCGAATCGCGCCGCCCCGCGCCGCGTCACGGCTTCTTCGCCGCACCGAACGGCTCGCCGTAGGTGATAATCGTAACCTTCAGGCGCGCGGGCCGGCCGTCGGGCGTGTCACACGTGACCGTGACGGGGTTCTCGCCGGTCTCCATGCGCGGCGTGGGTCCCTCGGGGCGGACGGTCTGGAGAATCGCGCCGCGCTCGTCGTGCAGGCGGCACTCCGGGGCGAGGCCGAACTCGATGGACTGGCCGCTCTCGATCGTCACGGGGAAGACCAGCCGCGCGCCGCCGATCGTTACCGCCGGGTTCGCCAGCTTCACCTTGTGCACGGTCAGGGCCTTGATGGGCCGCAGGAGGCACCGGACCGAATCATTCTGCGGGAGGTTGCCGAACCAGAGGCTGAGGCCGCTCGTATGGTCGCGGATGAGTTGCGCCCGGTAGAGGGCGCTCGTGCCGCCGTACGGCCAGTCGTAGTCGCCGTGGCGTTCGGCGTCGCGCTCGCGGAAGAGAAGCTCGAAGTATCGCCATCCCTCGAAGTTCACGTCCACGTAATGCTCGGCGAACGTGTCCCAGAACCGCGGCGGGTTCGTGAGCTGGAAGTTCAGCAGTTCGCCCTTGGCGTCACCGCGGACCCAGACGCCCAGGGCGCCGCACTTCGCCAGGTTCAGCGGCGGCGTAAAGGTTCTCGTGGCGCACGCCCATGCGCTCGGCCGCGCGGTCGTCTTGTTCGTGGCCTGGTAACACGCGTTATTCTCGTTCTTGCCTGCCCCGTCGAAGGAGGACGGCGCGGTGTCGAACGTGGCCTGAACGGCCGTTGCGGTCCGGGTCACGGCGAAGCCGCCCCTCCGCGGCGGGTCTTCGACGGGGCCTTCGAAACCGGCGACCGTTATGGCGTCGGGCGAATCGTATGGCGCCGCCGCGTAGAGGGCCTCGATCCGCAGGCCCGGCGCCTGCGGGCCGTAGCGGTTTCGCGCGGTCCACGCCGATTCGTGATCCCCCGGCAGTGCCGGGGGCTTGACGGTGACCTTGTGCGTGGCGTAATCGACGGGCAGGATCTGCCACGCGCCGCCGGCCGTCTGCGTCAGGTGGAACTCCTCCTTCGGCGTTCTCAGCCGCGCGCGGACCTCGTCGGAGAAGCAGCGGCCCAGTCGCAGCCGCTCCCAGCGTCCGATGATTTCGAGGTACTCGTTCTGGCGGGCGCACGCCGGCTTCGGCCCCGCCTCGACGTTCTCGAAGGACATCGGCGCATCGTACCCCAGCGACTTGGCGCAAAGGTACTCGATCTCGTCGGGCAACTCGGCCGGATGATCGCCGTCCGGACCAAGGATCACCCACCAGCCGAGCTGCGCCGCCAGCAGGCTCGCTGCACGGTAGCCCGCCATGTCACGGCAATGGACGTCAACGAACCGCTTGAGGCCCCAGTGCGGATAGTCGTACGCGCCGATGCGCGAATGGAACGGCCAGTTGTGGTAGACCCAATTGCTGGCCTCCACGAGGACCCGGCCCCGGAGGCGGCTCACGATGGCGTTGGCCATCTTCGCCTCTCCGTGCCAGCCGCCCGACATCCCCTCCAGGCCGTCCAGGTAGATCATGTCGAAGCCGCATGTGTTGAAGACCCGCGCGATCGCGTCGGCCAGGTCGTCGAGCAACTTCTCGTTCTCGTCGGGCTGAAAGAGGCCGTAGCGGACGAAGAGATGGTGGGCCGCGGCCCCCTTCGCGTGCGGCCCGGCCTTCGTGCCGAACGCGCCTCGCTTGCAGCCGGTGAACCCGGTCGGCCCGGCGGCCGAGAGGCCCGTGTACTGGATGAGCTCGTCCTCGATCTGGATCACGTTGCCGTGGCCCATGTACGCCCACATTGTTTCGAGGTCCTTGGGCACCTCCACGGTGGGCACGGTCGCGTCCTTCTCGCCGATCGCCTCGGCCAGCGTGAACGCGGCGTCCTTGGCCAGGCTGCGGCTGGGCACGGGCGTGATGAACGGGTCGTGCGGCGCAATGCCGCCCGTGAGCGTGTGCATGCCGGCCTTGAGGCCCGCCGCATGAATCTTGCCGACCACGGCCTTGAGGCCGTCGAGGCCGCCCGGGAACATCTCCTTGCGCGGCTCATAGTGGCCGAGCGATTTCTCGAAGCCCATGAGGTGGATCTCGGCCATGCCCGACTTCCGGGCCAGGGCGATCCACTCGTCCACGTTCTTCTCCGAGATCGCTGCGAAGACGTACGAGCCGCGGTTTTCCTCGGCGTCGAGCGCAAACGGTCCGCCCAGCGGCGAGCAGAGGACCTTCTCATCGCGCAGCAGCGTCTGGAGCACCGGCCGCAGCCGCGCCGCAGGGCAGCCGACCAGCGCGATCTTCGCGCCCACGAGGCCGTACTTCGCCTCGCAATACGGTTCCAGGAGCGGCGCCTTGCCGCCATGCAGCCGCAGGTTCGCCTGGAGGTTGAGGGCTCGCACGGCCGCGGCAAACTCGTCGTCGGCCGCAACGCCCGCCATGCTGCTTACGTTCTTCGAGAGCGTCACGCGAACCATGCCGAACGAGAGTTCCTCGACCTTCGTGTCGCTGACCGACGCCACCTCGAGCACGATATAGTCGGACTTGGCCGTCGGCTTCAGGAGCACGGTGACGCCCGGCTCGCCGAAAGTGAGTTTAATCTGCCCGTCGGCCATCTCGCAGAGTGTGGGGCGAAAGTACTTGCCCTCGCGTTTGATCTGGGCGAACGCCGGCCGCGAATCCTTTGGGCAATAGTCCTTGCCGGTCTGCTTGTCGAGGAAAGAGACGACGTGGCCGTCGGCCGCGATGACGAGTCGCAGGTGCTGGGTCTCGAGCGTGATCGGGGGGCCGGCCGCCGCAGCGGCTGATTCGGCGTCTGCGGCTGGCTGCACAAGGCCGCATAGAAGGCAGGCGGTTGCGAACACTGCCAACGCGAAAGCGTGAGGAATCCTGGTGGGCATGGGCGATTCTCCTTACGCCGCTCGGTCGGCGGGAAACCATGCTATCCCCGCCGGGCGTCGGTCGCAAGGGCGCTTTGGCGAAGCCCCACGCATGCGTGGGGATAACAAAATCCCCCGCCCGCCACGGCGGGTCTTCGTTACGTGGGCATGCGAATTTTCCGAGAGCGATCCCCCGGCAGTGCCGGGGGCTTTAGGCAGGCCATCCCCATGGGCGCGACGCCCCGTGGCTGCCAATGTGGCAAGACCGTGTCGGGGCGTTCTGCCGAAATGTCCGTCTCGGCGGCCTCTTGCGTTTCGTGCCTGGGCGCGGTACAAGGCTTAGCTCCCATTGGCGGTGTCGGAAAAGGTGTTGGGGGGAAGTTTGGCCTTTTGGCACCGACTTTGCTACAATAACGGTTCTGGAGATCCCCCGGCAGTGCCGGGGGCTTGTCCGTGATCGGATCCCCCGGCGGTGCCGGGGGCTTGTGCCGTGATCGGATTCCCCGGCGGTGCCGGGGGCTTGTCCGTGATCGGATTCCCCGGCGGTGCCGGGGGCTTGGTTGAACTCTTGTGAAAGGAGACGTTGGGATATGCCTGCTAAGATTTTGGCCTTTGATGAACAGGCGCGCGCGAGGTTGCTCGCGGGCGTCGAGAAGCTGGCCCGTGCCGTTCGGTCGACGTTGGGGCCGCGCGGCCGCAATGCCGTCCTCGATAAGGGCTGGGGCGCCCCCTCGGTAACGAAGGACGGCGTGACGGTGGCCGAGGAGATTCAACTCCGCGACCAGTACGAGAACATGGGCGCTCAGCTCGTCAAAGAGGCCGCCTCGAAGACCAGCGACATCGCGGGCGACGGCACCACGACGGCCACGGTCCTGGCCGAGGCGCTCTTCCGCGAAGCCCTGAAGAACATCACCGCCGGGGCCGACGCCATGGCCATCAACCGCGGCATCCAGAAGGCCGTGACGGCGGTCGTCGCGCAGCTCAAGGTAATCTCGAAGGCGATCGACATGTCGAAGCCCGACGAGGTTGCCCAGGTCGGCACCATCAGCGCCAACGGCGACGCGTCCATCGGCCAGATGCTGGCTGAGGCCCTTCAGAAAGTCGGCAAGGACGGCGTCATCACGGTCGAAGAGGGCAAGGGCGCCGAGACCGAAATCGACGTGGTCGAGGGCATGCAGTTCGNNGTGACCGATCCGGACCGGATGGAATGCGTCTTCGAGCGGCCGTTTATCCTGGTGCACGAAGACAAGATCTCGAACGTCAAGACGCTGGTGCCGCTCCTCGAGAAGACGGCCCAGGCCAACCGGCCGCTGCTGATCATCGCCG
>PMZT01000217.1 GCA_003170085.1 Planctomycetia bacterium
GAAGACATGCACGTGGAATTCGGCGGCCAGCGCACGGCCGCGTTCGAGTTCCTGACGAGCCTGCCCACGGCGGAGGTCGAGGACGGCAAGGTCGAGGTCATCGGCCCCAACGCCGACACGGTGCAGGAGGGCGGGCGGCTGCCGCTGGCCATCGTGGCCGAGGTCGCCGGCCGCCGCATGCAGACCGATTTCGAGCCCGTCCTCGAACGGCAGATCCACACGTTCCTGAACCACGCGCAGGGCCTCTTCCACATGGGCCAGCGCGACGTCGTCTGGGTGCGCATCTCGAAGGACGCGTTCAAGGCCGGCTTCCGCCTCGAGCACATCGGCAAGATCCTGCACGCGATGTACCACGAGCATTTCTCGAGCATCGTCGATAAGGTGCAGGTCAAGCTCTACACCGGCGAGGCCAAGGTGCATGAGTTGCTCGAGACCGCCCGCACGATCAACGCCGCCCGCGACGAGCGCATGGCCGGCATGACCGACAACTCGGTCGACGTCTTCTACTCCTGCACGCTGTGCCAGTCGTTCGCCCCGAACCACGTTTGCGTCATCACGCCGCAGCGCTCCGGCCTGTGCGGCGCATACAACTGGCTCGACGGCCGCGCCGCCTACGAGATCAACCCGGCCGGGCCGAACCAGCCCCTGCAGAAGGGCGCGACCGTGGACGAGCGCTACGGCCAGTGGGAGAAGATCAACCAGTTCATCGTCGAGAAGAGCCAGGGCACCGTCGAACGCATGAGCGCGTACTCGATGATCGTTGACCCAATGACCTCATGCGGCTGCTTCGAGTGCATCTCGGCCGTCCTGCCGTCGACCAACGGCATCATGGTCGTGAACCGCGAGTTCCCCGACATGACGCCGTGCGGCATGAAGTTCTCGACGCTGGCCGGCACGGTGGGCGGCGGCCGGCAGACGCCCGGCTTCGTCGGCCACAGCAAGCGTTACATCACGAGCCCGAAGTTCATCTCCGGCGACGGCGGCTTCGTGCGAATCGTGTGGATGCCCAAGGTGCTGAAGGAGGAGCTGCGCGCCGCCCTCGTGGCCCGGGCCAACGAGCTCGGCCTCGGCGGCGAGGCGTTCCTCGACAAGATCGCCGACGAAACCACCGCCACGACCGAGGAAGAAGTGGCGGCGCACCTCGCCAAGGTCGAGCATCCGGCCATGGCGATGGACCCGATGTTCTAGTGGGAAGGACCCAATCCGATGGCATTGTCCGGACTCGAAATCTTCAAGCTGCTGCCCAAGACGAACTGCAAGAAGTGCGGACAGCCGACGTGCCTGGCGTTCGCCATGGCGCTGGCCCAGAAGAAGGTCGGCCTGGACCAGTGCCCCGACGCGAGCGAGCAGGCCCGGACGTCGCTGGCCGCGGCCGCGGCGCCGCCGATGCGCCTCATCACCTTTGGCGCCGGCCCGGCCGCGTGCAAGACCGGCCAGGAAACCGTGCTCTTCCGCCACGAGGAGAAGTTCCACAGCCCGACGATCATCGCCCTCGCGCTGCCCGACGACCTCGCGCCCGAGGCCCTGGCGGCCCGCGCCAAGACGATCCAGGCTTTTGCGTTTGAGCGCGTGGGCCAGGCGATGCCGATCGGCGCGGTGGCCGTGATCCACCGCTCGGGCGACGCCGGCCGTTTCGCCGCCGCGGCCGATTTCGCCAAGGGCCTGTGCAAGGCCCTCATCCTGGTGACCGACAGCCCCGACGCCGCCAAGGCCGCCCTGGCGCACGTGAAGGACTCCAGGCCCCTCCTCTGCGCCGCCACCGACGCCACGGCCGCCGCCATGGCCGCGCTGGCGAAGGACGCCAAGTGCCCGCTCGTGGCACGGGCGGCAACCCCCGAGGCCCTTGCGGCGCTCACCGAGAAGCTGAAGGCCGCCGGCTGCGAGGACCTCGTCCTCTGGCTCGACACGCCCGACGCCTGGGCCGGGATGGAAGGCCTGACCCTCGAGCGGCAACTGGCGCTCAAGAAGAACTTCCGGCCGCTGGGGTACCCCACGATCGCCTTCGCGACCGACGGCTCGCCCGAGGACCAGGCCGCGGCGGCCTCGGCCCTCGTGTGCAAGTTCGCCGGCATCGTGGTCGTCGAGACGGTCGAGCCCTGGGCCTTGCTCGCGATCCTTACCACGCAGCAGAATATCTACACCGATCCGCAGAAACCCGTGCAGGTCGAGCCGAAACTGTACGCCGTGGGCGAGGCCGGCCCCGACAGCCCCGTCCTCTTCACCACGAACTTCTCGCTCACGTACTACACCGTGGAGGGCGACGTCGAGGCCAGCCGCATCCCCGCGTGGATCCTGTGCGTCGATACCGAGGGCACGAGCGTCCTCACCGCCTACTCCGGCGACAAGCTCAACGAGAAGACCGTGGCCAAGGCGATGAAGGCCGCCAACCTCGAAACCGTCGTGCGGCACCGCAAGCTCATCATTCCCGGCTACGTGGCCGTCATGAGCGGCAAGCTCGAGGAAGAGACCGGCTGGGAGATTCTGGTCGGCCCGCGCGAATCGTCGGTCATTCCGCGGTATCTTCAGGAGGTTTGGCGAAGCTGAGCATGACTGACGCAAGCACCATTCCGTGCCACGTCCGCTTCGAGCCGTCGGGCCTCAAGGTCGAGGTGCCCCGCGGCGCGACGCTCCTGGAGGCTGCGCGCCTGGCCGGCGTGTACCTCTCGAGTATCTGCGGCGGCGACGGCACGTGCGGCAAGTGCAAGGTCCAGATCGGCGAGGGCGCGGCGTCCGAGACGGTCCTTGCCTGCCAGACGCGCGTCGACGGCGATCTCACGGTGACCGTCTCCGAGGACCATCGCCTCGACACCGGCCGCATCCTCGTGGGCGTGGATACGCACCCCGGGGCGCACGCGGCCGCGGCCGGGGCGTTTCCGTTCGATCCGCCCGTGCCGCCCGTCGCCGTTCCCGGGCAGAACCCGTTCGGCATCGCGGTCGACGTGGGCACGACGACCGTCGTGGCGCACCTGCTGGACTACGCCCGGCGAGAGACCCTGGGCGCCGAGGCCGTGTACAACACGCAGATGAAGTATGGCGACGACTATATCCGCCGCATCATGTACGCCGAGCAGCACGACGGCTGGAAGGACCTCCAGGCCGACATCGTTCACGACATCAACAACCTCGTCTTCGGCCTGTGCGTCCGGTACGCGGTCCCGGCCGAGGCCGTCACGGCGATCGTGTGCGCGGGCAATACGGCGATGCTCCACTTCCTGTGGGGCCTCGAGGCCGGATGGATCCGCCGCGGTCTCGCGCGGCCCGACGCCCTCGTGCTGCCGCCTCGCCGGGCGTCCGAGGTCGGCCTGCGCATCCACGACGACGGGCAACTCCTCGCCCTGCCGGCGGTGGGCGCGTACGTGGGGGCCGACATCGTGGCCGGCGTCCTGGCCACGCGGCTGTATGAGGCGGAGGGCCTTTCGCTCCTCATCGACATCGGCACCAACGGCGAGATCGTCCTGGGCGGCCGCGAGTGGATGGCCTGCGCGTCGTCGAGCGCCGGGCCGGCGTTCGAAGGCTCAGGCATCCGCCACGGCATGCGCGCCGCGGCCGGGGCGATCGAGCGCTGCGCCGTTGCGGCCAACGGCACGCTGCGATTCCAGACGGTCGGCGGCGAGCCCGCGCGCGGCCTGTGCGGGTCGGGCCTGCTCGACCTTCTGGCGAGCCTCCTCGAGGCCGGCCTCATCGACCGGACCGGCCGCTTCGCGCACCCGGAGGACCCGCGCATCGCCGACGGGGCCGACGGGCCGGAGATGACGCTCGTGCCGGCGGCGGACGACCGCCCGGGCATCGTCATCACGCAGGCCGACATTGCGAACCTCATCCGCTCGAAGGCGGGCGTGTACGCGGCCATCGCGGCGCTGCTGGAATCGACCGGCACGCGGGCGGAATCGCTCGAAACGATCTACGTGGCGGGCGGCTTCGGCAACTACCTGGACCCGCGCAAGGCCATCGAGGTGGGCCTCCTGCCCGACGTGCCGATCGAGAAAATCCGGTTCGTGGGCAACACGTCGATCGCGGGGGCGAAGATGGCGGCGATGAGCCGCGCGGCCCTCGCCAAGGCCGGCGAGATCGCCGGACGCATGACGTATATCGATCTTATGAACCATCCGGGGTACATGGAAGCGTTTATCCAGGCCAATTTCCTGCCGCACACGGACCTCGCGCGGTTTCCGAGCGTCCGCAGGCGCGCCGCGGGCGCGCCGGAAAAGGAAAGCTCCCCATGAGCGTCAGCATTGCGATTGCGGGCAAAGGCGGCTGCGGCAAGACCACGATCTCGGCCATGCTGGTCCGCCACCTGATCGAGCGCACCGGCCGCGGCGTGCTGGCGGTCGATGCCGATCCGAACGCCTGCCTCGGCCTCGCGCTCGGCGTCCAGCCCGAGACGACCGTGGCCGAGGTCCGCGACGCCACGCTGGCCGGCAAGCTGCCGGGCGCCGAGGCGAACCGCGAACGGGCGTTCGAGTACGCGATTCACCACGCGATGGCCGAGTCGAAAGGCTTTGACCTCCTCGTGATGGGCCAGCCCGAGGGGCCGAAGTGCTACTGCGCCGTCAACAACCTCCTCCGCCGATACCTCGACCAGGCCGGCGAGGAGTACCGCTACGTGGTTGTCGACAACGAGGCCGGCATGGAGCACCTGTCGCGCCGGACGACGAACGCCGTCAACCACCTGTGGATCATCGCCGAGCCGACGCCGGTGGGCGTCCTGACCGCCAAGCGAATCCTGGGCCTCTCGGAGCGGCTGCCGATCGTCGTGCAGCAGCGCGGCGTGGTGTGGAACAAAGTGACCGAGGGCGTGCCGCTGCCGCCCGGCGCGGAGGATCTGCCGACCCTCGGCCGCGTGCCGCTCGACCCCGTGGTGCTCGAGGCGTCGCAGTTCGGCGCCACGGTGTTCGAGCTCGATGCGGCCCGGCCGGCGCTCGCGGCCGTCGGGGCGCTCCTGGCCGAGCAACTGGGCCTCGCGCCGAAAACGAACCCTTAGAGAGAACTGTGGCACGCCCGCCCTCGGGCGTGAGAATGAACCGAAAAGCACAGCCGAGGGCGGCTGTGCCACAAAAAAAGGCCGTAAGGAGCCGTCATGCCGCTGCCTGCATCGGGAATGAATTACACCGGAAGCGTCAACACCGTTACCTTGGGCGGCGGCAGGCGCAAGACCACCGTGACCGTCGGCGGGGCGAAGACCGTGCCGTACGGCGGCCCGCGCGCCGCGTGCGGCCACCGGCCCGCCATCGCGATCGACGTGCTCGACGCGCCGCCCGAAGGCTGGCCCGCCCCGCTGGCCGAGGCGTACGCCGGCGTGCTGGGCGACCCGGCGGCGTGGGCCAGGAAGGCCGTGGAGGAGTTCGGGGCCGACCTCGTGTGCGTCAAGTTCGACGGCGTCCATCCGGACAAGGGCAACCTGGGGGCGGATCACGCCGTCGACGTCACGCGGCGGGTGCTCGACGCCGTGGGCGTGCCGCTCGTCCTGTGGGGCTGCGACAACGCCGAGAAGGACAACGCCGTCATGCCGAAGATTTCGGAGGCGGCCAAGGGCGAAAAGGTCCTCCTGGGCACCGTGACGCAGGACAACTACAAGAACCTCACGGCCCTGGCCCTGGCCGACGGGCACTTCCTTATCGCCGAGGCGCCGCTGGACATCAACATAGCCAAGCAGGTGAACATCCTCGTGTCGGACATGGGGTTCCCGCTTGAGCGGCTGGTCATGTACCAGACGACCGGCGCACTCGGGTACGGCATGGAATACGCCTACTCGATCCAGGAGCGTGAGCGGCTGGCGGCGCTGGGCAGCGACAAGCTCATGGCGGCGCCCCTCATCTGCGACGTCGGCACCGAGGCCTGGGGCGCCAAGGAGGCCCGCGCCACGAGCGAGCAGGCCCCGCAGTGGGGCGATGCCGCCCGCCGCGGCCCCGCGTGGGAGGCCGTCACGGCCGTGACGCTGCTGCAATCGGGCGTCGACATCCTGCGCATGCGCCACCCGACCGCCGTGGCCACCGTCCGCCGGTACCTCGATCGCCTGTGGGGGACGAAGGCCTAACACCAACACACGGGTCATTCTGCAAAAGGGGAGAACCATGATCGCTATCGGCGAACGCATCAACGGCATGTTCACGGTCGTCAAGGACGCCATTGCGGCGCATGACCCGCGCCCGATCCAGGAGCTCGCGCGCCAGCAGGCGGCGGCCGGCGCCGCATACCTCGACATCAACATCGGCACCGCGGCCGCCGACCAGGAAGGCACGATGAAGTGGCTCGTCGAGACGGTGCAGGCCGCCGTGGCGACGCCGCTGTGCCTCGACAGCCAGAAACCCGCCGTCATCAAGGCCGGCCTGAGCGTGTGCGACACGAGCCGGGGCGTGCTCCTGAACTCCTCGCCGCTCAACAGGAAGAGCGACCCCGACGTGCTGACCAAGTACGCGAGCATGGCGATGGAGGCGGGCGGCGGCCTCATCGCCCTCACGATGGACTCCGGCGGCGTGCCGCAGAATGTGGACCGCCGGGTCGAGATCGCCGCCGAGATCCTCACCAAGGCCATGGAGCTGGGCATGATGCCCGAGAAGCTCTTCATCGACCCGATCATCCTGCCCGTGAACGTCCCCGGCGCGCAGGCGCAGCCGGGCAACATTCTGGCGGCCATCGACCAGATCCGCCTGATGTCCGACCCGCCGCCGCACATCACGATGGGCCTGTCGAACCTGAGCCAGGGCACGGCCGAGCGGCCGCTCATCAACCGCACGTTCATGATCATGGCCATCAGCCACGGATGCGATTCGGCGATCCTCGACGTCCTCGACGACGTCCTCGTCGACGCCGTCGCGACGGCCGAGATGCTCATGAACAAGCAGATTTACTCCGACAGTTTCGTGAAGGCGTACCGCAGCACGTCCGGCGCCCAGCGCTGACGAGCCCGGCTCGCATTCACGGAGTACCAGGAACGGGGGTACCCTCATGTCCTCGGCCGCACCGCTGTACATCAGCGCCACCAAGCAGGACACCGGCAAGACGACCGTGACGATCGGCCTCGTGCAGGGGATGCGGGCGCTCGGATACGACGTCGGGTACATGAAGCCCGTGGGCCAGCGCTACATCCAGTACGAGGGGTTGAACATCGACGAGGACGCGGTGCTGGCCCTCGCGGCGTTCGGCCTGAAGGACCATCCCGGGGACATGAGCCCGATCGCCATCGAACGCGGGTTCACCGAGCACTACATTTTCAACCGCGACCCGGCGCCCCTCGAGCGGCGCATCCTGGAGGCGTACGAGCACATCCGCCAGGCGCACGAGTTCCCGATCATCGAGGGCACCGGTCATGCCGGCGTGGGGTCGTGCTTCGACCTCTCGAACGCCCGCGTGGCGGAGCTTCTCCATGCCGGCGTCGTCATCGTGACCGCCGGCGGTATCGGCCGCGCGATCGACGAGGTGGCCCTCAGCCTGCACCTCTTTCGCAAGCACGGGGTGCGCGTGCTGGGGGTGATCCTCAACAAGGTCCTGCCCGAGAAGCACGCGAAGGTCCAGCGCGCGGTGACCGAGGGCCTGCGGCACCTGGGCACGCGGCTGCTGGGGGCGGTGCCCTACCGGCCGGAGCTCAGCCTGCCGCGCGTGGAGCAGGTCGTTGCGGAACTCCATTGCAAATGGCTGATCGGCCGCGGCGGGGCGCACAACCTCATCCGGCACACGGTGGTGGCGGCGATGGAACCGTCGCACATGACAAAATATATCGTAGATAACACGCTGGTCATTATCCCGGGCGACCGCGTCGACGACCTGTTCTGCCGGCACATGACGCACCCGCGCGAGCATGGCATCGGCGGGCGCATCGCCGGCATCGTGCTGACGGGCGGATTCGTGCCCGCGCCGCTCTTGTGCAAGTCGCTCGATGACGCCAACGTCCCCGTGCTGCTGTGCGAGGAGGACACGTACACCGTGGCGACGCGCCTGAGGGAACTCGTGTTCAAGATCCAGCCGGAGGACACGGACAAGATCGAGGCGGCTCAGGATCTCATTCGTTCAAGCGTTGATATTCCGACGATCATCGAGGAACTGAGAAGCGAGGGGCCGTAATCAGTCCCACAACGCCACGGGGGATCTTGCGCGGTGGGTACGGAGACCCACCGCGCAAAAGCCCAAGTGGCGTTGTAGTAGTAATCAGTCTACCTTGATCCACGCCTGCTGGTACTCGTGGTGGCCGTCGAGATCGACCACGGTCAGGAAGACGTTATAGAGGCCGGGCTTGTTGTAAACGTGCGTGACCTCGGGCTTGGCCGAGACGGTGTTGTCGCCGAGATTCCAGAGGACGGAATCGACGCGGCCGTCGGGCGAGTCCGGATCGTTCACGCGGGCCCGCAGGGTCACCGCCAGCGGCGCGCGGCCCTCGGTCGTGCTGGCCTCGATGTGGACGGCCGGCCAGTGGTTGACGATGTTGAGGAAGTACCGCGCGGCCTCGACCTCGTTGTGCTCGTGGCCGCCGGGCAGGCGCCGGATCACGAAGTTGCGGAATCCGCGGATCGTGTACCAGAAGTTGGCGTCGCGGTTCATGCTGTCCCAGCCGGGCAGGTCGCCCTCGCCGAAGAAAACGTAGACGTGCATGTTCCGGGCCCGCTGCGCCACGTCGTCGGCCACCAGGTGCTCGTTGAAGTTGCCGGCCCGCCCGACGATGCAGCGGAAGATCTCCGGGTGGTGCAGGCCGATGAAGTGCGCCGGGAACGCCCCGGCCGACCAGCCGGTGATCATGATGGCGTCGCGGTTGATGTTATAGCGAGAGATGACTTCCTTGACGACGGCCACCGTACACTTGTCGTCGCGGACAAGCTCGGGGGCCGGACGGTCCGACGGAATGCCCAGGAGGCCCGTGGCGCTGTCGAAGTCCGGCGAGCAGATGATCAGGCCGTAGCGCTCGCCCACGTCAACCCACTTGTCGCGCTGCGAGGCGGCGTCGTCGAACGGAAACGTCCCCTGCCCCGTGACAACCAGCGGATACGCCCGCCGAGGGTTGTACGTCGTCGGAACATACAGGTGATAGACCCTGCCGGTGGCGGCCTCTTTCTGGAAGCTGACCTTGCCTGTGGCCACCTGGCCATCCGCCCGCCGCCAGTCCTCGGTGCCGCAACCGCCGATCATCGCCACGAGAATCGGGCCGACCACCAGCGCGATCCACCGGCCCTTGATGCATCCGCTGCCGCTCATTTCGCCTCACGCCTCCTCGTACACAAGCCATTACGCCGGGGCCCTACCCCGGCGTAGCGTATGAAATGTAGGAAGATTCCGGCCCCGAGGCAAGCGAAAAGGCGTTTGGACCGCGCTCGATTCGCCCGGATTCCCCTTGCTCTTGCCCGAATCGGACGGTATTTCTGGTGACCTTGCGACCCCCGGCCGCCCGTCGAGGGGCCGACAATAACGTGCATCCGGACCAACCTGGATCTGCGAAACGGGAGACTACCATGGACAAGCTGAAGGTCGTGCTGGATGAGAAGGACATGCCGCGCCAGTGGTATAACCTGGCGGCCGATCTGCCCACGCCGCTCCTGCCCCCCCTCGGCCCCGACGGCAGGCCCGTCAAGCCCGAGATGCTGCGGCCGGTCTTTCCGGACAATCTGATCGAGCAGGAAATCAGCTCGAAACGCTGGATCACCATCCCCGATGAAATCCGCCAGATCCTGGCGCTGTGGCGGCCGTCGCCGCTGTACCGCGCGCGGCGGCTGGAGAAGGCCCTGGGCACGCCGGCCCGCATCTACTACAAGCACGAGGGCGTGTCGCCTCCCGGCAGCCACAAGCCCAACACCGCCGTGCCGCAGGCCTGGTACAATAAGCAGTTCGGCATCAAGCGGCTGACGACCGAGACGGGCGCCGGCCAGTGGGGCAGCGCCTTGGCGTTCGCGTGCGCCCTGATCGGCCTCGAGTGCAAGGTGTACATGGTCCGGATCAGCTTCGACCAGAAGCCGTTCCGGCGGCTGATGATGGAAACGTGGGGCGCCACGTGCGTGCCGAGCCCGTCGAACGAGACGCAGGCCGGCCGCGACATCCTCGCGAAGATGCCCGACACGCCCGGCTCGCTCGGCATCGCCATCAGCGAGGCCATCGAGGCGGCCGTGACCGATCCCACCGGCCAGACCCGGTACGCGCTCGGCAGCGTGCTGAACCACGTGCTGCTGCACCAGACGATCATCGGTCTGGAGGCGAAGAAGCAACTCAAGAAGATCGGCGAGAAGAAGGTGGACGTGATCACGGCGTGCGCCGGCGGCGGATCGAATTTCGCCGGCATCGCGTTCCCGTTCCTCGCCGACAAGATCGCCGGCGCCCAGATCGACATCATCCCGGTCGAGCCGCAGTCGTGCCCCACGATGACGCGCGCCCCGTTCGCCTACGATCACGGCGACACGGCGAAGATGACGCCCCTGCTGGCGATGCATTCGCTCGGCCACACGTTCGTGCCGCCGGCCATCCACGCGGGCGGCCTGCGGTATCACGGCATGGCGCCGCTGGTTTCGGCCGCCATCCAGGACAAGCTCGTCACGCCGCGCGCGTACCACCAGCTCAAGTGCTACGAGTCGGCGGTGCTGTGGGCGCGGACGGAAGGCTTCATTCCGGCGCCCGAGACGGCGCACGCCATCGCCTGCGTCATCGACGAGGCCCGGAAGGCCAAGGAAGAGGGTAAGGAAAAGGTCATCCTCTTCTGCTGGTCCGGCCATGGACTGATGGACCTGTCGGGCTATGATGCCTACTTCCGCGGCAAGCTCAGCGATTTCGCGCTTCCGGAAGAGGAGATGGCGAAGAGCCTGGCGGCGATCAAGGACCTGCCGAAGCCGCCCACCGGCTGCATCAAGCGGTAGACTTTCCCAATCGGATCACGGCCGTCCGGTTTCGGACGGAAGGCATGCCCCTCGCACAAGGGGCATGCTTTTTTTCGCGCGCTCGGCGGAAAATACGATGACGCGAATTAACCGCAAAGGTCGCAAAGAACGCAAAGGGTAATGACTTGTCAATGCTACAACGCTACTTGGTGAATTGGCCGTCAGCC